>DASSGZ010000181.1:0-20434 GCA_035693165.1 Chloroflexia bacterium
CGCTGCTCATTCCGGGCTACCCGGTGGCGCGGATCGTCCAGCGCCGCTTCGCCCGCGACTCCAAGCGGGCCATGCTGCGCGCCGTCCATGCACAAGAGGAGTCTGCCCGTGGCCGAGGCGCCACCTGATCTGAACCCCGCGCCCGTCGAGAGCGCCCCGCCGCCCGCGCCTGCCGCCGCCGAGGCACCGGCGACCGGGCGCCGCTTCGTGCTGCGCCGCCGTCACCTCTGGGTCATCGCCCCGCTGGCGCTGATCTGGATCATCCAGAGCCTGGCGAGCATCGAGCCGTTCGACTTCTGGTGGAACGTGACCAGCGGGCGGATCATGTTCGAGACGGGCCGCTTCCTGGCCGACGATGTGCTGGTCTATACCCCCGTGCGCCAGCCCTACAGCAACCCGCAGTGGGGGTCGCAGTTGCTGTTCTACGCCTTCTATGCGCTCTGGCCGGGGCTGTTGCTGGCCGTGCGCGTGGCGATCATCACGGCGACCTACGGCATCCTGTTCGCCGTCTGCTTCCGACGCAGCCGGTCGCTGGGCTGGTCGGCGGTGGCCGTGCTGATGGCGTATATTACCGGCCTCACCAATTACGGCATGCGCCCGCAACTGTTCGCCTTCCTGCCGTTCGTCGCCTTCCTCTGGATCCTCGAACGCAAGCGCGAGCACCCGCGTGCCCTCTGGGCGCTGGCCCCGATCATGGTCTTCTGGGTCAACGTCCACGGTAGCTACTTCCTGGGCTGGGCGCTGATCGGCATCTACGCCGCCGCCACGGCCCTGACGCGCCTCGCGCGGGCCGAGGGCCGTGCCTGGCTGCGCCGGCAGTGGGCGCGCCAGGAACTGCTGCCCATGGCCGTGGGCGCGCTGGCGGCCTTCGTGAATCCCTACGGCGTGGGCATCGTGCCCTACTTCTTCATCGCCACCAACGACGCCACCGCGCGCACGCTCAACATCGAATGGCAGCCGCCCACGCTCTACAACGGCACCGGCATCCTGTTTTTCGCCAACCTGGGCCTGTTCGCCCTGCTCTTGCTGGCGTCCCGCCGCCCGGTGGGCTGGCGCGAGGGCCTGTTGCTGGGCGCTTTCGGTCTGCTCGCGCTGCTCTCGATCCGCAACGTCATCTGGTGGGGCTGGGTCACGGCGCCCGGTATGGCCCTCAGCGGCGCCGTGCTGGCGCGCCGGTTGATCCCCGCGCTCTCCGGCGCGCCGGCCTCTCTACAGGCACCGGTGCCCGACTCTGCCGCCGATGCCCCGGCACCCGCCGGATCTGCACCGGCGGAACCTCTGGCGGCGAACGACATCCCCGCGCTGAACTGGCTCATCGCCGCGATCTGCCTGGGCGCCGCGCTCGTCGTCACCCCGCTGTGGCGCGCGCCGGCGAAGACGCTCGATAAGGCGACGCCCACCGCCGTGGCCGCCTGGCTGGCCGCCCAACCCGTGCGCGGCCCGCTGTTCAACTACATGGAGTGGGGCGGCTACCTGGAATGGGTGCTGTACCCTGAGCGGCAGATGTTCATCGACGGGCGCTTCGAGGCCCGCCAGCCCCAGGTCTGGGACGACTACCTGGCGATCTCGCGCGGCAGCCGCGATTGGGAGGCCCGGCTGGCGAAGTACGGCGTCGATACGCTCATCCTCAACGCCGGCTTCGACAAGGACCTCATCCCCCTGGTTCAGGCCTCGCCCGCCTGGCAACAGGTCTACCCCGCCGATCCCGCCGCCGACCCCACTGCGCTCGTTTTCTACCGCCGCTGAGGGCGGCGGGCAACGTGCCGGCCGCGACTCTAGCCGGACAAACAAGTTTATGACTCCGGAGTTGATATGAAACTGTATTTTGTCCGTCATGCCGAGAACCAGGCCAATATCGATCGCATTCTCTCTTACAAAGTCGTTGATCTCTCGCTCACCGCGTTAGGTATCCAGCAGGCTAATTCCGTTGCGGCCTGGCTGTCTGATAAACGGATAGCGAAGATTTATAGTAGTCCGATGAAACGGACCATGGAAACGGCGGCGATCATCGCGCAACGTCTGAGCCTGCCGGAGATTATAGCTCTGGAAGAGCTACGGGAAATCAATGTCGGGGTGCTCGATGGTAAACGCGACGGGGCAGCGTGGCAAGCACACGACGCAATTATCAAGCGCTGGGCGAGCGGGGAATCGGATCTCACGTTTGAGGGCGGGGAGAGTCTGGTTGGCTTGCGCGAGCGGACGAAGCGCGCGGTGGAACGTGTTCTAGCCGAGAACGCGCATCTCCAGGACGACGACGGGATTGTCCTTGTGTGCCATAGCGGCATCCTGAACTACGGATTATCCTGGCTGTGTAATCACCCTGCCGGTTCGCAAGTCCGGCCCGCCCTCGCCCCAACCGCGATCATTATGGTGGAAGCAAAGCACGACCAGTTGCATTGCGTGGAGTGGGGTTTGGACAGCCATCTATTCCCACTCCGCCAATAGCCGCGGCCTCACCGCGCTGGTCTTCTTCCGCCGCCCCGCCCCGAAATCGAGTACAAAGTGAGCACCATTTGGCCGGGGAAATGGACAGATCGCCAGGGTACACTGAGAATGGCTCGCCGGATGGGGAGGGTCTTTGCCGCGGGCGACCTGTGGATCAGGCCCGCACGCATGCTGAGGGAGGGAATCCATGTCCACGGACGAAAATAAGACGATAGTACGCCGGTATTTTACCGAGGTCTTGAACGAGGGCAATCTGGCCGCACTGGACACGCTGGCCGAGGACGATTACATCGAAAACAACCCGCTGCCGGGCCAGGGCACCGGGCGCGAGGGCTTTAAGCAGCGGGTGGGCGGGCTGCGTGCCGCCTTCCCCGATATTCGCTACACCATCGAGGACATGGTCGCCAAGGGTGACCGGGTGGCGCTCCGCTGGAGCATGCGCGCGACGCACGGCGGCGAGATCCTCGGCATCCCGGCGACCGGCCAACAGGTCACCATGGCCGGGCTGGACATCTACCGGCTGGCCGATGGCCGGTTGGCCGAGCACTGGGATCAAGTGGACGTGATGGGCCTGCTGCAGCAACTCGGCGTGATTCCGGCACCGTCGGAGGCCGGGTAGCGCCCGCAGGCGCGCCGGTCCAACGGCCAGGGGGCACGGAGACACCGATCTTCGTGCCCCCTGGCGCTAATAAGGGACTATCGGGCCGGTGGAGGCGCGCCGGGCATGGGGGCGGCCCCAAGCTGCTGCAACATGCCGAGCATATCGGGATAGGCCCAGCGCGCCGCGAGCTTGCCGTCCACGACCTGGAAGACGTGCGCTGCCCGGAAGCGGATGGTCTTGCCGGTGGGCGGGATGCCCAGGAAGGGGCCGGTGTGTGTGCCGCTGCCCCAGCCCTGCACCAGCACCCGGTCGCCTTCGGCCAGCATCTCCTCGATCTCGAAGCGATAGCCGTCGAAGTTGTCCTTGAAGACCTGGACCAGCGCAATAGCTCCGGCGATGCCCTGGGGCAACCCCGGCGGCGGATAATGTTCCCGGAAATCGGCGGCGATGTAGCGGGGCGCCGCGGCAACATCCCCCTTGTTGGTCACTTCTTCGATGAACGCGCGCACGGCGGCTTTGTTCTCCTCTGTGGACACAGCAAAAACCCTCCCTATAGAGCGTAGCAAGCAACATATGGCCGGGCCGCCTGCGGCCCGCGCAGGGGTCCCGCCGCCCGCGCGCCGCAACTACCGGCGCGGCTACATAGAATCTAGCGCGCCGGGCTGCTTATATACCAGTCCAAACGATGCTCGCTTTTTGCTCAATCGTGGGGGCCGTGCCGGCGGATACGCGATCAGGCCAGTTCGTCCACCTGTGGACGCTGGTAGAACGCCGTGCGCCGCCCGCTGACCATCTGGATCAGTGCCGGTTCGCAAGTCCGGCCCGCCCTCGCCCCGACCGCGATCATTATGGTGGAAGCAAAGCACGACCAGTTGCATTGCGTGGAATGGGGATTAGATAGCCATTTAGCACAATTCAGCAAATAGCAACGATTAGCGGCCGAGCATCGAGTCTGAATGGGCACGTGTTTAGCGTGTATTCCGGGCCGCCGTTCATGTTTCCTGTTCGCGCAACTTGTAACCGGTGTGAAATTGTGGTATACTAACGAGTTGATAGAGAATCCTCTCTTCTTCTCCTGATTGGTTCTGCATGTCGGATTCACGAACCTGCACCTCAAGTTCGTCTGCCGTGCTTGCCGGCCCCCTGGCCGGTTGCGTTTCTTGCTTGGCGCTTCCTCAATTACGCAGCTGTCTTGCCTCAAGGTCCGCCGGTAGTTGGTAAGATCCGATCTCTCCAGGGTGACTGGACGGGTGGGCGCGGCGGCGCGTCCCGCATGATAATAAAATGGAGCAGTGATGAACAGTATAAAAGGGGCAGCCGAGCACGACACGCAGGCCCGGACCTATTACGAACTCGGCGAGTATGACCGGGCGATTATCGATGCGACCCGTGCGGTCGAATTACAGCCGGCCACTGCGGAGTACTACCGCACGCGAGGCCAGATCTTTGCCGCGATGGGCTTCCTGTCGGCGGCGCGCCAGGACTTTCAACGGGGCGCCGCGCTAGGGGACCCACAGGCCAAGAGGGAACTGTGGACGTTGTGATGGTTAGCTAAACTACAAGAGCGGGCGCCGGGCGCGGGCTGAAGTCGGAAGGGTTGCTTTCGTGAAGAATCTTGATACGAGTGCGTTAACAGAGGCCATTACAACGGACAAGGTTGTTTGCCTGTACGGCGCCGATGCCATGGGCCTGACCGCCCTGGCCCTCGATGCCGTCCTCGATTTGGCCGGCGCGGGACAGAAGGTGGTCTATGTGGCCTGCGAGGGCGAATGGCAACTGTCCGGCATCATGACCCGCTTGGGCAAAGCCCGCCACCTGGGGCAGGTCAAGGGGCTGTTCGTGCTCCCGAAGGCGATCAACATGCTCAAGCCCGCCAATGTGGACGCTCTGGCAAACGTCATCGCCAAGAAGGTCGGCACGCCCAGCCTGATCGTGCTCGACTGCCTGGCCTATTGCTTCGGGGCCGACGAACTCAACCCACTGGAGATGGCGGCCTTTGTCGCCAATCTGAACCGCTTGCAGGAAATGACGGCATCTCACGTGCTGCTGCTGCACCGCACCGGCCGCGCCAGCGTGCGCGGCACCCGCAGCACCGCCGTGCCGCCCGAAGGCATGACCCTGGTCGCCTCGGCGGCCTAACGGCTGCCGGCGCGGCCGGTTAGCGTGGTATCGGCTCAGGCCATATCGTCCACCAGCGGGCGCTGATAGAAGGCATTGCGTCGCCCGCCGACCATCTCGATCAGTTCCCGCTCGTTCATGTCATAGTGGCGCAGCACCTGCAACAGCACTTCCACCCCGGCCTCGAACTCCGGTTGCACCACCTCGCTGGCGCCCACGCGGCGCAACTGATCGACCTGCCGCGCATTGCCCACCCGCGCGATGATGTCGAGATCGGGGTGGTCCTGGCGCGTGTGGTGGACGGCCAGTTCGGCGGCCCGCGCATCGGGCATGAGCACGGCCATCACCCGCGCCGTGTCCAGGTGGGCATGCTCCAGCACGGCGGGATTGGCGGCGTCGCCATAGATCACCGGCACCTGCCGCCGCCGCAACTCATCCACGATCAGCGGGTTGTACTCGATGACCAGGTAGCGCAAGCTGCGCTGCTCTAACGCCTCCGCTAGTTCGCGGCCCACCCGGCCAAACCCGCAGATGACGACGTGCTGCGCCAGGCCCTCCGTCTCCGTCGCCACTTCCACCGGCGCGGTAAACCGGCGGCCCACGCCGGGCAGGCGCTCCAGCCCGCGCAATAAGCGGGGCGCCAGCCCGAGCAGCGCGGGCGTCAGCACTATCGTCACCAGCGAGACGGCCAGGATGAGGTCGAAGATACTCGGGGGGATAGCGTCACGATCCACGCCGATGCGGGCCAGCACGAACGAAAACTCGCCCACCTGGGCCAGCGCCAGCCCGCTGAGCAACGCGACCCGCCCCGGCAGCTTGAGGGCCAGCACAATCGCGGTGACAATCACCGTCTTGCCCACCAGGACCACGGCAGCCACCAGGGCCACCCACCCGAGCTGGTCCAGCAGCGTCACCGGGTTGATCAACATGCCGACCGAGACGAAGAACAGCGACGCGAACAGGTCGCGCAGCGGCAGGACCTCGGCGATCACCTGGGTGCGGAACTCGGATTCGGAGACCACCAGGCCGGCCAGGAAAGCGCCGAAGGCAATCGACAGGCCGGCGGCCTGCGTGACCAGCGCCGTGCCGAGCGCTAGCGCGACGACGCCCAGCAAGAACAACTCGCGCGTGCGGGCGATGGCGATCTGCTGGAGCAGCCAGGGCACTACGCGCGTGCCGAGCACGTAGGCGCCCACCAGGATGCCCGCCGCCTTGAGCGCCGCCAGCCCCAGGTCTTGCGCCAGCGTCGCGCTGCCGCTCGCCAGCGCGGGCAAGATCACCACCAGCGGCACCACGGCCAGGTCCTGCGCGATCAGGATGCCCAGCGCCACCCGCCCGTGCATCGCCTGTAGCTCCCCGCGCGCCATGAGCAGCTTGAGCGCGACGACCGTGCTCGACAGCGCCAGCAGCGCGCCCAGGAAGATCCCCTGCATGAACGTCAGGCCCAGGATGGGCGCCAGCAACGGCCCCAGGCCCATGGTGATCAGGATTTGCAGCACGCCGCCCACCGAGGCCACCCGGCCCATGCGCCGCAGCTCACCCAGCGAGAACTCGGCGCCGAGCGCGAACATGAGGAACGCCACCCCGATCTCGGCCAGCACGCCGACCGAATGTTGATCGGCGACGAGGCCGGGCGTAAAGGGGCCGATGATCATGCCGCCGACCAGGTAGCCCAGAATGACGGGCTGGCCCAGGCGTTGCGCCACGGCTCCGCCCGCAAAGGCTGCCCCCACCGCCAGCACCAAGTCGAGAACAAGTTTGAGATCTTCCATAGCGATTACTCCAGCCGTCAAGAGTGCGGCCCATAAACCCGCGGCACTACAGCAAGGGGGGCGGCCGAACCGGTGACGCGGCGCCCAGGGTTGGCGATAAAATTGAAGGCTACCGGGCAGCCGGCGCGTGTGGAGCGCGCGCCGCCGGGCCGGTGGATTGGATGGATGGCAAAACAGCCGGTGGTGCGCTGCCGGCGGACGTGGCCCGTTTAGGGGCGCGGAGGCGGATTAGCAGGGCCGGCAGGCGGGCCGGGTTGTGGACCGGTGGGGGCAGGGCGCAATTGGAGCAGCAGCGCGCGCCGGATGGTCCCGCCGCGCCCCGGTGGGGGCAGGGCGGCGCGGGCCGGGACGGCAGGGGCGATCGGCGGGGTCGCGCGGGGGGTCCATCCATGGGCATGGTTCCTCCTGGGCCGGTCGTCTCTGAATTAGCAATACGCGATAGCAGTGCCTTCCATTGACAACGGGAAATGCCGGGTGCCGGTGCTGGCCGGCTAAACTGGAATCTTATTCTATACTATGCGCCCGTGGGGGGCAAGGCGGCGCTACTCTTCGGCCACGGGCGCGGGGGCCGGGGCGAGCCAGCGCGCGGCCTCATCCGGCAGGTTGTGCGCCGGGCCCCGGCGCACCGTGCAGACCGGCAGCGAGGTGAGGAAGGTGTGTCCGTAGCCCTTGCTGACCACCCGGCGGTCGAGCACGGCCACCACGCCGCGGTCCTCCCGGCTGCGGATCAGCCGCCCGAAGCCCTGCTTGAACTTCAGGATGGCCTGCGGCACCGAGTACTGGGCAAAGGCGTCGTCGAACTGCTCGCTGCGCGCGGCAAAGACGGGGTCGCTGGGCACGCGGAAGGGCAGCTTGGCGATGATCAGCACACTCAGCGCGTCGCCCACCACGTCGATGCCCTCCCAGAAGGACGAGGTACCCATCAGCACGCTGTGCGGGGTGTTGCGGAAGCGTTCGAGCAACTGGCGGCGCGAACCGTCCAGGTTGTGGCCCAGCAACAGCAGCCCCGATTCTTCCAGCGGGCGCTGCAAGGCGCGATACGTCGTGCGCAGTGCGCTGTGCGAGGTGAACAGCACCAGCGCCCGGCCTCGCGTCGCCTTGCACAGGTCGAGTATGGCCTGCTCCAACTGCCGCTGGTAGCCCGGCTGATTGGGCTCCGGCAGGTCTTCGGGGATATAGAGCAGCGTAGAGTTGACATAATCGAACGGCGATCCGACGTGCAGCTCGCCGGTGGTATGCAGGCCCAGCCGTTCGCGCACGTAGCCGAAATCGCCGTCCGTCGAGAGCGTGGCCGAGGTCAGCACCACCGTGCGCTTGGTCTGGAACAGGTAGCGGTCGAGCAATTCGCCCACATGGAGCGGCGCGCAGTGCAGGGTGGTGGTCTCGTCGCGCGCGTTGGACGACAGCCAGTAGATGGCGCCCGCGCTGGGGTTGGCGATGGCGGCTTTCATGCGACTGTGCAGCGTTTCCACCTGGCGCCACAGGTTGGTCAGTTCCAGCAACAGGTTCGCCAGGTCGCCGCTCTGCGCCGCGTCCAGGTCCTCGATGACGGTGATCAGCCGGTTCAGGTCGTCCAGCAGGCTCGCCAGCACCAGGTTCAGGTTGTCCCAGGTCAGTTCGACTTCGCCCCAGAGCGGCCCCTTGCGCACGTCGGGCGTGAGGCGCAGGCGCTTATCGTATTCGTTGCGCTCCTCGCTGTGGGCCTCCAGCAGCCGGTGCATGCAAGTGAAGACTTCGTGGGCCATGGGCCGCGCCCGTTCGCAGGCCGCGTGCAACTGCTCCAGGATCTGGTCCAGGGCCTGCAACTCGCGCGGGCTGACATGGACGCGCTCAAGCGGCGGCAATGCCCCGCGCAGCGGGGGAACGGCACGGGTGGCCGGGGCGGCGTCGAACTGGCGGCGCAGGTCGGCCAGGAAGCCCTCATAATGATCGCCGTGGCGGTGGCTCAATTCGGTGGTCAGTTCCAGCACCGCGTGCTGCGTCACCTGGTAGCCGAGCTGGTCGGTCGCCTCGTCCTCCAGGTGGTGGGCTTCGTCGATGACCAGGTGCTTATAGGGCGGCAGCACGCGGTTGCCGGTGGCGATGTCGGCCAGCAGCAGGGCATGGTTGACGACCAGCACGTGGGCCGCCTCGGCGTTCACCCTGGCGCGGTGGAAGAAGCAGAGCCCCTTCTGGTTGTAGACGCACTCGTGCAGCGGGCACCCTTCCTCGCTGACGGCGATCTTGTTCCAGGCCTGCGGCTCGGTGTTCACCAGCAACAACTCGCTGCGGTCCCCGGTGTGGGTCGTGGGCAACCAGATCAGCACCTTGACCAGGGTGCGCAACTCGTCGATATTGCTCGGCGTCTGCTTGCGGAATCCGGCCCAGCGGCGCAGGCAGAGATAGTTGCTGCGGCCCTTGAGCAGGGCGGCCCGGAACGGCGGCTCCTGGGGCGCGGCACTGCCGGCAGCCTTGTGGTCGTGCTGGCCCTTGCGGCCCGCCCGCCCGCTCTGCCGGGCCAGGGCCTGGCTCCAGGCATCGTCCGCGGCGGGCCGGCGTGTCTGGGCGTCCCAGGCCGCCAGCACCTCGGTGAGCGCGGGTAGATCCTTGTGGAACAACTGGTCTTGCAGGTTGATCGTATTGGTTGCCACCACCACGCGGGTATTGTTCTGCACGGCGAACTTGAGCGCGGGCAGCAGGTAAGCCAGCGATTTGCCGGTGCCGGTCCCGGCCTCCACCAGCAGATGATCGCCGTTGTTGAGCGCCTCGGCCACCGAGCGCAGCATATCGAGTTGCTGGGGCCGGAACTCATACGCCGGGAAGGTCTGCGCCACCACGCCGCCGGCGCCCAGGGCGTCCAGCAGCGCGGGTATATCGATTGGCTGCGCCGTGTCGTCGTCGGGTTCCAGCGGCGGGGGCGTTTCCGGCGGGTGGATCAGGCCCAGGTCGAACTCGGTCTGCGAAAACCCGGCGGCGGCCAGCTTGCTGCCGATGCTGCCGGCGGCGCTCAGCGGCGTGGAGAAGGTCGATCGGACGGCTTCGCGTTCCACTTCCTGGAATAAATGGCGCAGCGACCACTCGGTGGTCGCCGTGGCCCGGTTGATCTCGGCCAGCACTTCGACGGGCAGCTCTTGCAGCCGCCCCACCAGCGCGTTGAACACGTGCATCGCCAGTTCGGCGTCGGCCACGGCCCGGTGCGTCGTCGGGATGGGCAACTGCAACGCCGCGGCCACCCCGGCCAGGTTATAGACCGGCACCTCCGGCAGCAGCAGCGTCGCCAACTCGAACGTATCGTAGGACCGGTTGCGCATCTGCACGCCCTGGCGCTTGAGCAGGGCCAGGTCGATCTCGATGGAATGGCCGACGATCGGGCAATCGCCGACGAACCGCAGCAGCGCCGGGGCCACGGCGTACAGCGCGGGCGCCCGCCGCACATCCTGGGGCGTGATGCCGGTCAGCGCGGTGATCTTGTAGGGGATGGGCTGGCTGGGCCGGATGAAGCTCTGCCAGTGATCCAGCACCTGGCCGTCGCGGAACTTGACCGCGCCGATTTCGATAATCTCATCGGCTTCGGCCCGCAGGCCCGTGGCCTCGGTATCTAATGCGATATAGGTACGACCCACGGTATGCGTTGTTCCGATCTAGACGACGACCCGCTGGACGGGTCCAGCTACATCAATACCCCCGTGCGGGGTCCACCCGGTTGCGCAACGGCTGCCCGGCGATGTAGCGCCGGAGGTTGTCACAGAATAGCTCGGTCGCGCGGTGGTTGTAGGATGGATTGGCCCCGGCCATATGCGGGGTGATGAACACGTTTTGCATGGCCCACAGCGGACTCTCGGCGGGGAGGGGTTCCTGCGCGAACACGTCCAGCGCGGCCCCGGCGATCTGGCCCCCTTGCAGCGCGGCGATCAGCGCCGGCTCGTCGACCAGCCCGCCGCGCGAGATATTTATGAACACGGCGGTGGGGCGCATGGCGGCCAGCGCGGCGGCGTCGATCATGCCGCGCGTCTCCGAGGTGAGCGGCGCGGCCAGCAGCACAAAATCGCTCGCCCCCAGCATCTCATGCAACTGGTCGGGGGTGTAGAAGCGCTCCACCGGCGGCTCGGCCTGCGCGTGCGGCGTGTGCCGCAGCACGAGCACGCGCATCCCCAGCGCGTGGGCCAGGGCGGCGGTGCGCTGGGCGATGGGGCCATAGCCCACGATGCCCAGCGTCTTGCCCGCCGCTTCCTCCGGCGTGTAGCGGTCCCAGCGCGCCTCGCGTTGCGCCCGCCAGTCGCGCAAAAAGCCTCGGCAGAAGACCAGGATATAGCCGATGACCTGCTCGGAGATGGGGATGGCGTGGATGCCGCTGGCCGTTGTGACCAGCACATCGGGCCGCCGGTCGAACATCCCGGCGCCGATCATATGGTCCGCCCCCGCGCTGGTGAGCTGGATCCACTGCAGTTCCGGCGCCTGCTGCAGCCATTCCACGGGGAAGCGGAAGGTGAACAGCACCTCGGCGCGGGCCAGCAGCGGGCGCAGTTGCGCATCGTCCAGGCGCCGCCAGCCGGGGGCCGGGCGCGCGGACTCGCCCGGCACCGGGGCATCGGCCTGCTCGCGTTCCATGCTCAGGTGGATCCGCACGCGCGGGCTGACATCCTGAATCCATTGCCGCTCGGTGTCGTCCAGCGGAAAGTTGACCAGGACATAGATCGGCGCCGTGTCCGGCGTTTCTGGGGTTGGGGTCGTAGCTGTCACGGCGGGTATTGTACACCATTGCGGCGCCCGTTGCAACTGCCCGCAGGGTCCGCTTGCGCGTGTGCACCGGTCCCGGCGGCCCGCATGGGTGGCGCCCGCCTATCGGCCCGCACTGGGGATGTGACTTTGTTGAGAACCCGCCGTCTAGGAATGCGGAACGGATTTATCAGCAAATGGGGACACAGCCACCGCACTCATGTGTGACTTTGTCGAGCGCCCGCCGTCATAGAACGCGGGCCTGAGTTACACCCGGTGGGCGGGCGGCCCTTACGAGCAGCGGAACCCGCTTCGATGTTCCGCGGAAAGGCGAACAGCATCATGGATCAACTGATCAATCAGATTACGGAACGCACCGGTATTACCCACGACCAGGCACAGCAGGCCGTGAATGCCGTCGTCAACTTCCTGAAGAGCCAATTGCCGGCCCCGCTCGCCGGCCAGATCGACGGCCTGCTCGGCCCCACGGGGGGTGCGAACCTTGCTGAGCAAGCCGAGCAAGCGTTGGGTGGCCTCGGCGGTATGTTCGGCAAGCAGTTGGATTAGGCTTATCGCGGCGGAATATCGGACGGCGGGGCCTGCGTGCGGCCCGTATGCCCCACCTGATGCGCCTTACAGGGCTGAGAAAGGAATCCAGTCATGGCACACAAAATCGCGGAAATCAAGGGACTGAGCGCGGAGATGCAGGCGAAGATGGGCGAAGCCAATATTGCGACGGTCGAGGATCTGCTGGCGCAGACCGCGACCCCGGCCCAGCGCACCGCGCTGGCGAAGCAGCTTGGCGTCACCTCCTCGGAGCTGACCGAATGGGTGAACCGGGCCGACCTGATGCGCCTCAAAGGCGTGGGCACCGAGATGGCGAACCTGCTGGAAGAATGCGGCGTCGACTCCTGCAAGGAGTTGCAGCATCGGGTGGCGGCCAACCTCCAGGCCAAGCTCAAAACCACCAACGACGAGAAGAACATCACCCATCATGCGCCCACGGTGGCCCAGGTGGAGGACTGGATCCGCGAGGCGGCCCAGTTGTCCGCCCAATAAAACTCGAATCTATCGGCCCTGCCGCCTCTGCCTAGCGTGAGGTTGCGACCGCTCTGGCGACGGCAAGGTAGCGGTGTAGGGACCGGTTTGAAACCGACCCGGTGGCCCGCCAGCAATTGTGCGGTGTAGGGGCCGGTTTGAAACCGGCCTGGTGGCCCGTCAGAATCCGTGAGGCGGGCTACCGGCAGTAAAGCATACATTTTATGAAGGAGATCCATTATGGCCGAAGGTGAAAAACCGAAATCTCTACGCGAATTCTTGATGCAGGGCAACGTCGTCGATCTGGCAACCGCGGTCGTCATCGGCGCCGCGTTTGGCGCCGTGGTCACGTCGCTCGTCGACGACATCATTATGCCCCCGATCGGGTTGCTGCTGGGCGGGGTCGATTTCTCCAACCTGTTCATCAACCTCTCCGGCACATCGTACCCCAGCGTGGCCGCGGCCAAGGCGGCGGGTGCGCCGACGATCAACTACGGGCTGTTCCTCAACGCCGTGATCAGCTTCCTGATCATCGGTACGGTGATCTACTTCCTCGTGCGCGCGCTCACGCGGCTGACGCCGGAAGCCAAGGCGCCGACGCCCGAAGTCGAGACGAAAGTCTGCCCGTACTGCATCTCCGATGTGCCGCTGAAGGCCACACGCTGCCCGTACTGCACGTCGGACCTGACCGAAGGGGCGAGGACCGCGCTGCCCGCGCGCTAATTGAACCAGGGGAACTGCGAATCGCGACACGGTTCCCGCTCCGGGGGCGGGGATCGGCCTCCCTGCTGCCGGCCTTGACACCCGCCTGCGCGCATGGTACGTTGGAGACCACGGACCATGCGCGTTTTTGCGCCCGCGACCTTCGGCTGGGAGGCAACCACTGTGAGCGACGACACCGGCGCGCGAGACCCGCGCGCCCGGCTGGGGCCCAAACTCGGCTCCGGCGACGAGGGCTATACCGATCTGCTCGGCCCCGACCGGGTGCCGAAATATGACCTGCGTGTGCAAAGCTACGGCGAACTTGACGAGGCCAGCAGCGCGCTCGGCCTGGCCCGCGCCCTGGCCCAGCAGCCCCGCGTCAAGGAGATCATCCGCCAGGTGCAGCACGATCTCTACCTGATGATGGCCGAGGTCGCCTCCCCGCCCGCCCAGGTGACCAAGCTACCCTACCGCATCACCGCCGAGCAGGTGGCCTGGCTGGAGACGACGATCACGGCGCTGGAAGACGAAGTCGAGATGCCGCGCCAGTTTATCCTGCCGGGGGCCAGCCCCGGTTCCGCGGCCCTCGACGTGGCGCGGACGGTCGTGCGCCGGGCCGAGCGGTCCACCGTCCACCTGAGCAGCACCGGGGCGATGCCGGTCGGGCAGGTGCTGCGCTATCTCAACCGCTGCTCGTCGCTGCTGTTCGTGCTGGCCCGCTACGAAGAGGCGGTCTCCGGCATTCCCTACGACATCGCCAAACGCTAACCGCCGGGAGTGCCCATGACGCCGGCCTTCATCGCCGGGGTGATCGTGTTCATCGTCACCCTGGTGCTCATCATGGCCCGGCCCCGCGGCCTGTCCGAAGCCTGGGCCGCGCTCGGCGGGGCGGCGACCATGCTGCTGCTGGGGTTGGTCTCGCTGGGCGAGACGCGCGATCTGCTCGTCGCCAACCTCAACGTCTTCGGCTTCTTCCTGGGCCTGATGGCGATTGCCGCCCTGGCCGACAGCGCGGGCGTCTTCGCCTGGCTGGCCGGGATCGCCGCGCGCACGGCGCGGGGCAGCGCGCGCCGCCTGTTCATCAATGTGTTCCTGGTCGGCGTGCTGATCACCGTGTTCCTCTCCAACGACGCCACCGCCCTGATCCTCACGCCGCTGGTCTACACCCTGGTCACGCGCCTGCGCCTGCCGGTCCTGCCCTACATGTTCGCCTGTACCTTTATCGCGGACACGGCCTCGTTCGTCCTGCCGGTCAGCAACCCGATCAATATCATCGTGCTGCAAGCCTTCCCGCGCGACCTGGGCACCTACCTGGGCCACCTGCTGCCCGCCGCGGTGCTGGTCATCCTGGCGAACATCGGCTTGTTCCTGATCATCTTCCGGCGCGCCATCGGCGGCTCCTTCGACCCGCGCCACCTCGACGCCGTGCCCCCGGCGCATCCCGCGCTGTTGCACTTCAGCCTGGCGACGCTGGCGATGATCGCCGTGGCCTACGTGGTGGCCGGGTGGGAGCAGTGGCCGCTGTCGCTGGTGGCGCTGAGCGGGGCGGCGGTGTTGCTGGCGGGCGCCCGGCGCTACGGGCAGTGGACGCCGCGCCACTGGGCGCGCGAGATCGCCTGGCCCATCTTCGGCTTTATCGCCGGGATGCTGGTCGTCGTGCGCGGCATCGAAAACCTGGGCCTGACCACGGCGTTCGGCCACGGCCTGCTGACCCTGGCCGGCGGCAACCCCGCCGTGGCGACGGCCCTCACCGCTGTGGGCACCGCTGTCGGCGCCAATCTGATCAATAATGTGCCGATGGCCCTGGTCCTGGTCTCGGCCATCGGCACGGGCGGGCCGCCCGGTCCGGTGCGCGCCGCCCTGGTCTACGCCGGCATCCTGGGCGCCGACCTGGGGCCGAACATCACTACGGTCGGCTCGCTGGCGACCATGCTCTGGCTGCTGATCTTGCGGCGCAAGGGACTGGAGGTCTCGTCGTGGGACTACTTCCGCCTGGGCATCACCGTGACGCCGCTGTTGTTGCTGCTCGGCGCGCTCGCCATCTGGCTGGCCGTGCGCTGAGGCGGTTCGCCGCCGGAAAGGAGGCTGTCCCATGACCGGGGACACGGAGCTGGCTCTGCTCTGCCTGAGCGGGCTGGACACGGAGGAGTTTCTCGACCGCGCCCTGCGCCGCCTGCCGGGGCCCGCCTGGCGCTTTCTGCTGTTCTACGTCATCGACACGCGTCCCGCCGAGGAACTGGGCTATATGCGCCAGGCCCTGTTCCGGGGGCGCCTGCCGCCCGAACGCCTGGCCGAGATGCAGAGCGTGGAGGACCAGACGGCGCAAGAGGTGATCGCCGAGGCGCGCGCCCACCTGCTGGCCGGGCGGCCCGGCGCCACGGTGGACACCCGGCTGGCGCGGGGCCGGCCCGAACAGGAGATCATCCGCGCCGCCGCCGAGGTCGCTTGTGACCTGCTGGTGGTGGGCGCCCGCTACCGGGGCGGCCCCCGCCCGGCCAGCGGCCCGCCCAGCGTGGGCCACGTGGCCCGCTTCGTCCTTGACCACGCCCCCTGCGATGTGCTGTTGCTGCGCTGACCTGGGCCGGGCCTAGCCCGTGCGTTCTCCGGCGCCAGGCACAATAAATCGCGCCACCCCACATCACTCTGCGGGGTGGCGCGACAGATCGCGCTGTTTGCCTTACCGCTATGCCGCGATCACAGGCAGGCGGCTGCCCGCTACAGGCACTTGAGCACTCGACCAGGAGTGCCCAGGCCGAGGGCGAACTTGCCCAGTTCGGTGCCGCTCGCGCTGTTGGTGATCACCAGGCTCAACTGGTCACCCTGGACCGTGCCGGTGTAGGTGACAGCCTGGCTGTTGGGCGTTTCCTCGGCGCTGGTCGGGCCCCCATGCTCCTGCACATAGGTGCCGTGGGCCGTGAAGTGGCCCGCCGCATCCAAGGCAATCGGCCCGGCGACGGTGCCGTGCGCGCAATCGAGTTCATACGTCGCGCCCGCGCCGGTCACTTCCAGGGCGATGTGTTGCCCGCCCCAGGTGCCAACCGCCAGCGTGCCTGCCGGGGCAACCGGCGTCGGCGGCACCGGCGTGTGGGTGGGCGGCTTGGGCGTCGGCGGCACGGGCGCGCGGGTCGGCTTGGGCTTGCTCGTCGGCGCCGCGGTCGGCGGCACCGCGGGCGGCGGGCGCGGCGTCACGGTGGGCGGCGGGGGTACGGCCGTATCGGTCGCGGGCACCGCGGTGGGCGCCAGGGTGGGCGCTTCGGTCGGCGCCGGGGTGGCCGTGGCGAGATCCCGCGGCGCGGCGGTCGCGGTGGGCGCCTCGGTCGGCACCACGATGGGCGGCACGGTGGCCGTCGACTCCGCAGCGGGACCGCCGCAGGCCGTCAGCACGGCGAGTGCCAGCAACAGTATCGCCGGCACGCCGCGCGTTGTGCGTAATTTCTGCATAAAGTTATCCTTCCTTGACCTGTGCGCGATCTACAGGATCGTCTGGAGTCTTGACGTTCGGCAAGGCCGATGGGTTCCGCCCCCGGTCAGCCTGTGGGCGCGGGCTGCGTCGTCGTAGCCGGGCCCGGAAGGGCCCGGCGGCATAACCGACTATACCACGGCGGTGGTCTGTGGTACAATGGCACCACTGATCGGTCCCCGGCCCGCTTCCACCATGCTACCGGGCCGGAATCCCGCCCCCAGAGGAGATTGTATGGACACGAACCCTGCCGTTGCCTCGCCCACCGGGGCGCCTGCCGCCCCCTCCGATTCTGCGCCCCGTCCGGCCTGGGCCGCGCGCTTTTCCGCCGTGAAGACCTGGGCCGTCGATTGGGCGCGCCTCGCGCCCGAACGCGTGTTGTATGGCTGCGACCGCACCGGCGTTGCCCAGATTTACGCCTGGGACCAGGCCGCCGATACGCACACCCAGCTTACCAGCAAGCCCAGCGGCGTCCAGGCCGACCTCGCCTGGCTGGCCGAAGACGGGCAGACGGTCTATTACCTGGACGACGAGGGCGGCAGCGAGACGGGCCGCTTGGTGCGGCTGCCGTTTACCGGCGGCGCGCCGGAGGTGGTCGATCCCAGCCTGCCGCCTCTGTCCATCGGCTGGGTCAAGGGCCTGGCCGGCGGGGTGGTGCTGTTCGACGGCTCGGACGCCGCGGGCTATCGGATCTATCGCCACGAAGGCGCCGGGCCGTCGCGGGTCCTCTACGAGCACAAGAACGAAGCCTACGGCGACACCCTGTCCCACGACCACCAGCGCCTGGCGATCCTCACCAGCGAGCAGGCGCCCAACCGCCACTGGCATATCACCGTGCTCGACGCGGCCACCGGTACGCGCCAGGCCGAACTCGACGACGGGCCCGATGCGACCGCCTTTTCCAACGCCTGGGCGCCCTTCGACGGCGACACCCGCCTGCTTTACACCAGCAACGTGCGCGGGCGCAACCTGCCCGGCATCTGGGACGTGGCCGCGGGCACCCGGCAGCCGCTGATGCTCGACCTGCCGGGTGAAGTTACCGGCGTGGACTGGCTGCCCGACGGCCAGGGCGTGCTGCTGGCCCAGGACCACGAGGGGCGCGTGCAACTCTACACCTACGACCTGGCGAGCGGGACCGTGACGGCGCTGCCGCACAGCCCCGGCACCCTGGCGCCCCTCCACGTCCGCCCCGACGGCGCGATCTGGTATAACTACGAGAGCGCCGCCGCCGTCGACCAGGTGCGCGCGCTGGAGGCCGGGCAGGAACGGCGCCTGCTCGGCGGCGACCAGGCCCTGCCCGGCACGCCGCTAGAATCGGTCCACTTCCCCAGCACCGAGGGCGCGTCCATCCACGGCTTCCTGGGCGTGCCACCCGGCCCCGGCCCCTTCCCGGCCATCGTCGTGGTCCACGGTGGCCCGGCCACCCACGCCACCGACTCGTATGACCCCTTCCTGCAAGCCGACATCGACGAAGGCTATGCCGTGCTGACCATCAACTATCGCGGCAGCAGCGGCTACGGGCGCGCCCACCAGGACATCGTGCAGGGCGATCCGGGCCACTATGAGCTGGAAGACATGGCGGCGGCCCGCGACTACCTCATCGCCCGCGGCATCACCGAACCCGACCGCGTGGTCATCCGCGGGCGCTCCTATGGCGGCTACCTGACGCTCATGGCGCTGACCCGCCAGCCCGCGCTTTGGGCCGCCGGCTGCGCCCTCGTCGGCATCGCCGACTTCGCCATGATGTACGAGGACGCCAACGAGCCGTTGCGCGGCTGGGTGCGCCAGATCTTCGGCGGCGGTCCCGAAGACGGCTCGCTGCTGTTTATTGCGCGGGCCCCCATCACCCGCGCCGCCGAACTGCGCGCCCCGCTGCTTATCATCCAGGGCCGCGTCGATAGCCGCTGCCCGCCCCGCCAGATGGAGGTCTTCATCGAGCGCCTGCGCGAATTAGGCAAGCCGTTCCAGGTCGAGTGGTTCAACGGGGGCCACATCCTCGTCGATATGGCCGAGACGGCCCGGCTGGAAACCGTCTTCTTCGACTTCCTGCGCGGCGCCCTGGGCGACCGGGCGGGCAATGAAAGCCCATCCGCCGCGCCCGCCCGCTAGCGCCCTACCGCTACTCACTGTCGGGCCGGATGTGCCGGAACACCGCGTACAGGCTCAGGTCATAGACGATTTTCAGGCCGCCGGCCAGCAGGAAGGGCAGGCCGAGCGCCAGGGGCGCCAGTTGCAGCGCCAGCCCGGCCAGGCTCGGTCCGGTGGCCGAGGCCGCCGAGCGGGCAATGGACGTGACGCCCGCTGCCGCCGTCCGCTCCGCCGGGGTGACGACCGCCATGGTGTACGCCTGGCGCGTCGGCACGTCCATCTGCGAGAGGGCCTGGCGGGCCAGCAAGGCGGCCACCGCTAATCCCGGTCCCGGCAGCAGCGGCACGGCCATCAGCAGCAGGTTCGACGGCAGGTGCGTGAACACCATCGTGTTGAGCAGGCCGAAGCGCCGGGCCAGCCGCGCGGCGGCCAGCAGGGAGAAGGCCGAGGCCAGGTTGGCGGCCAGGAAGATGACGCCGAGCGCGCTCAGGTCCAGCCCGTAGCGCTCGTGGAACCAGAGCGCGATCAGGCTTTGCACGGCCAGCCCGCCGCCCAGCGCATCCACGGCGAACAGCCCGGCCAGCCGCAGCACAATGCCCCGCGACGGCCCCAGCGGCGCCGTGCGGGCCGGAGCGCCGTCACTTGTCCCGTGCAATTCCACGGCGGGCGACAGCCCGGCGAAGCAGGCCGCTGCGCCGAGCGCCAGCCCGGCATAAACCACAAACATGGCCCGCTCCGCCACCAGGCGGGCCGCGCCGGGCGGCGCAAGAACTCCCGGCAGCCCAGCCAGCAGCGCGCCGCCCGCCACCGCCAGCAGCGCCACCAGGTTGTAGCGGGCAAAGACCTCCGTGCGCCGGTCGGCAGGCGTCACCTGCGGCAAGATGGCCTGCTCCAGCGACAGGAACGGCGCCGTCTCGCTCGACGTAGGGCTGATGGTGCCCAGCAGAGCTGCCGCGCTCAGCGCCCACGGGTTCGCCAGCCCGGCGAAGGCCAGCCCGGCGGCGGCCATCAACGCCGAAAAGGCGAGCAACAGCCGCCGCCGCCCCAGCCGATCGGCCAGGAAAGCGGCTGCGGCCGTGGACCAGATACCGCCGAGCAGCGCGGCTGTCAGCACGGCGCCCACCTCCGCCGTGGACAGCCCCGCGTCGCGCAACATGATGCCCAGCAGCACGCTGGACAGTCCGTAGCCCAGCGAACGCAGCCCCCTCGCCAGCACCAGTCGCCGCGCATCGGCGGCGCCCAGCCCCCACCTGTCCCAGCGGTCCGCCATCCGGCTCTGTCCTCCTCTCGCGGGCTTCCTCATGCCGCGTTCAGGCCCTGATCCACCCAAGACCGGCTATAATGGGACGCGGCTTCGCTACGCGAAATTTTGATATTGCATGCCGGCGCCCGGCCCCAGATTAGACGCACGATCAAGGAGCAATACATGGCAGTCAATCCCGGCCCGCGCGGGCGCTCGGCGGCAGTGGCCGCGCGGGCGCTGTTCAATCGCCAGAGCCTGCAAGCCTATCTGGT
>DASSGZ010000182.1:0-28687 GCA_035693165.1 Chloroflexia bacterium
GTCTCGCGCAGCACATGGCGGAAGTAGGCACCGGTCAGTAGCCCGGTCAGCGAGTCCTTTGTCGGCAACTCAAACGTCGTCGGGTGATTCACAATATGTCCTCCTTATCTGTGGATCAATACATATGTATGCCTAGAGACATACATATGTATGTTAACATAAGATAGCACGCGAGTCAATAGCTGCGCTCACAAATTTGCGGCGGACAATCTTCGGTTGCGTTTTCCGGTTGTGGCTTTGTGAGGTAGCGGGCAGGCGGAGGGGTTAGCGTTCGGGTTCAGCGGCCAGCAGGGCTTCGGCCAGGATCAGGTCTTCCGGGGTGGTGATCTTGAGGTTGGAGGCGGCGCCTTCGTAGACGTAGACCGGGTGGCCGAGCGCTTCGAGCAGGGCGGCATCGTCAGTCACGCTCAGGTCCTGGGCGCGCGCGGCCCGGTAGGCGGCGACCAACAAGTCGTAGCGGAAGACCTGCGGTGTTTGCGCGTGCTGCAGGTGGGCGCGGTCCGGTGTGGCGATGATGCGCCCGTCCGCATCCACTACCTTCACGGTATCGCGCACGGGGATGGCGGCGATGGCGGCGCCATGGGTACGGGCGGCGGCGATGCCCCGCTCGATCAGCGCGCGCCCGGCCAGTGGGCGCGCCCCGTCGTGCACCAGCACCATGTCGAGTGTGGCCCCGGCAGCGGTGGCCGCCTGTTCCAGCGCGGCCAGGCCGTGGTCCGCCGAGTCCTGGCGGCGCGCGCCGCCCGGCACTATGGCGACCACCTTGCGCCAGCCCGCCGTTTGCCCCAGGCGCTGCACCTGGTTCCGCGTGGCGGGGTTGGCGACGACCACGACCGCGTCGACCTCGGGCGTCACCTCAAAGGCGGCCACGCTGCGGGCCAGGACCGGCTGTCCGCCCAGCAGCGCGAACTGCTTGTCGATGCCGCCCATGCGGCTGCTGCCGCCCGCGGCCACGACGATGGCCCCGCACCAGCGCGGCCCGCTCACGCCGACTCCCGCTGGTGTTCCTTCACGGTGGCGAAAATCATGCGCCCGGCCACCGTCTGCAGCACGCGCGTGACCATCACATCCACATCGCCACGGTCCACATAGCGGCGCCCATTCTCGACCACGATCATGGTGCCGTCGTCCAGGTAGGCCACGCCCTGGTTGAGTTCCTTGCCCTCCTGGATCACGCGCACGCGCATCTCCTCGCCGGGCAACACGGCGGGCTTCACCGAGTTGGCAAGCTCGTTGATGTTCAGCACGCGCACGCCCTGTAGCTCGGCGACGCGGTTCATGTTGTAGTCATTGGTCACGACCGGGTAGTGATACGTCCGCCCGATCTTGATCAGCTTGCCATCCACATCGTTCACGTCGGTCGCGTCGATCTCGGAGATCTGGATGGGGATGACGGAGTCCTTTTGCAGCCGCTTGAGCATCTCCAGCCCGCGCCGCCCGCGGTTGCGCTTCAGCGTGTCGGGCGAGTCGGCGATGCGCTGGAGTTCGTTGAGCACAAAGCGCGGGATGAGCAGTACGCCGTCGAGGAAACCGGTCTGGCTGATGTCGGCGATGCGCCCGTCGATGATCGCGCTGGTGTCGATCAGGATATACTTCTCGGCGGCCGGTTCCTTTTCCGCCTCCACGGCGGGCGGGTGGGCCAGGTGCGCCGGGTTCATCCCGCCGAGGATGTCGAGGAATTCAGCCCGCCGCATCACCATGAGATAGATGCCGAGATAGCCGAAGACGATGGCCGCCGCCGAGGGCAGCAGGTGTCCCAGTTCGTTTGGCAACTGGCTGAGCGGGATGGAAAGCAGCGCGGCCACGACCAGGCCCAGGATCAGGCCGATGGCCGCGGCCAGGATGTCGCCGGCGGCAATGAGCTTGAGGCGCCGCCGCAGCCAGCGCAACGGCACGCTGGTGATGTAGGGGATGAGAATCAGGCCAAAGAAGGCGCCCGCCAGCGTAATGGCGAATTGCAGGGGCAACTCGACGCTGCCGCTGGCCTGTTGCAGGTAGCTGGCAATGTTCCACCCGATTGCGGCGCCCCCAAGCAGGCCGATCAGCCAGATGAGCATCTTGCTATTCATTTCACGGCCTCCAGATAAGTGCGGACCCGCGCAGCGGGTCAATCATCCCGGCGGCGCCGGCGAATAAGCAGGTGCCGGAACGATGCCGGGCGAGCAACAAAAACGGCGGCCCCTTGCTCAACAAGGGTCGCCGGGCACGCTGTTCTCCGCCACAGACCGGCCGCTACCCGCGGGCAACGGGCAGGTCTAGGAACTGGTATGGCCGCCGGGTATCGACAACGGATGGCCGGCCTGGCCCACCCTCCCCGCAAAATAAAAGGCTGCGGCCGGGGGTAGCGCAGGCGCCGGAATAAGTAACCGAATGATTGCGGCAACGATCATATAAAGGTTGGCTCCGTTGTCAGGCCCGGTCGCGCTTCCTCCTTTGTCTGCGACCGGACGGCGTTTGCTACCAGAGGACGCGGGGGTGCCGGGCTTGCGCGATAAGCGGGTGCCTGGGCCCTCACCAGCCGCCGGATAACAGGTATGCCGGCGCCTCACAGCGCCTGTGCACTCCCGGCCATGATAGCAAATTTACCCGGCGGTGTCAATTTGGATGCGCTCTGTGGGGGCGCGCCACGCTTTTGCGCGCGAAGAGCGGCATCCGGGTAGGCGACCAACCCAACCCCCTTCCCCCCTTCCCGCGACGGGAAGGAGAGAATCGCCCGCGCGAGAGAAAGTGACTCCCCTCTCCGCCGCGGGGTGGCGTATACCCCAGCCGGGGGAGAGGTTGGCCCTGGCCGGGGATGCAACGTTGACGCTCGCCGGACGTAACAGTTATAATGGCACGGCTTAGTCAGGAAAGGAGACGGTCCGTGGCGGGTGAACTAAACCTGCGGGTTGCGCTGGCGCGCCCCCGCGTGCCGGTGCTGCCGAGCGAGCAACTGGTCTATGCGCTGGTCGAACTGCGGCCCGGCGAACAAGCGGTCGCCACGGTGCTGCCGCTCAATTTGAGCCTGGTGCTGGACCGCAGCGGCTCGATGCGCGGCGCGAAAATCGAGCGCCTGCGCGATGCCACTCAGGCGGTGCTGAACCTGTTGCAGCCCCAGGATATGCTGTCCGTGGTGGCCTTCAACAACCGCACCCGCGTGCTGGCCCCCAGCCAGGAGCTGGCCGAGGCTAACCGCCGGCAGATCGAGGACGAGATCCGCCGCCTGCACGCCGACGGGGGCACCAATATGGCCCCGGCGATGGAGGCCGGGCTGAGTGAGCTGGCCCGGCGCATGAACGCCGGCGCGGGCGGCGCGGTCCACCGCATGGTCTTGCTGACCGACGGCATCACCGAGAAGGAGAAGCGCTGCCTGGACCAGGCGAGCGCCGCCGCCACGGCGGGGGTGCCGATTGTCGCGCTGGGCATTGGCCGCGACTGGAACGATAAGCTGATGCAGCAGATCGCCGAACGCAGCGGCGGCACCGCCGATTATGTGCGCACCGCCGAGGAGATCCCGCGCCATTTCCAGCGCACTGTGCAGCAGATGCAGGCCGTGGCGCTGACCAACGCGCGGCTGGACGTGCGCACCTCGCTGGCCGTGACCTGCCGCACCGTGTTCCGCGTGCATCCGCTGATCGCTAAATTAGCGCCCAGCAGCACCGAGGAGCGCCGCACCGAAGTGCCGCTGGGCGAGATCGAGCAGGGCCACGGGCAGACGCTGCTGATTGAGTTCATCGTGCCCGCCCGCCCGCAGGGGTCCTACCGCATCGCCCAGGTCGGCGTGACCTATGACGTGCCGGGCCGGCAGATGTCGGGCCAGTTGGTGCGCCAGGATGTGCTGCTGGAATACAGCGCCGATCCGCACCTGGTGCCCGCGCCCGATCCCGGCGTGATGAACCTGGTCGAGAAAGTCACGGCCTTCAAACTCCAAACGTCGGCGCTGGCCGACCTGGAGTCAGGCAACGTCCCGGCGGCGACCAGCAAGCTGCAAAACGCCGTCACGCGCCTGCTCAGCCAGGGCGACACCGAGCTGGCGGCGACTGTGCAGCAAGAGATCGCCAATCTGGAGAAAGGCCGCGCTATGACCCCCGAGGGGCGGAAAACCATCCGCTTCCGTAGCGGCCAGACCGTGCGGCTCGACAAGCCCTGACGAGTGCCGAGTGCTGAGTGCTGAGTGCTGAGTACGACGAGTGGTCAGTGGTCGGTGGTCAGTGATCAGTAGCGGCTAGTGATTGGTGGCGCGTGCGGTGCATAGCAGGGTAGGGGCGGTCCAGCGTGACCGCCCTGCTGGGGCGCGAACCTGGCCTCTCGCGGCGGTGCGTGCCACGTGCCCTGTCGCAAGGCGCTTGTCCCTCTGAGCGGAGCGAAGAGTCTCGTCTTTTCGCCTACCGGATGGAGATTCTTCGCTGCGCTCAGAATGACGGAATGGCGGGTGACCGGCTACGCACGGCGCCGTCATAACAAGTGAGAAACGGATACGATGCCGTCCGGTCGCCGTTGGCCGGAGGTGAGTTAGGAGTAAGGAAACGCGCTATGATTCGTTGCCCACGGTGCAATACCGAACTGCCCGATGGGGTGTCGTTTTGTGATGCCTGCGGGGCGCCTGTCCGCGGCCAGATGCCCCCGGCGAACCCTGTCTACCAACCGTTTGCCGGCGCCACGCCGGCACCCGTCGCGGGCGGGCAAATGACCTGCCCGGTCTGCGGCACGCCCGTGCTGGCCGGGGAAGCGTTCTGCGACAACTGCGGCGCGGCCCTGCTGACGGACCCTGGCGCGACGCTGTCGCACGCGACCCAGCCGCCGCCCTTTGCCGCGCCGAGTGCGCCGGCCCCCGCCGCGCCGCCGCCTTTCGCGCCCAGCGCACCGCCGCCGTTTGCGCCCGCGCCACAGGCGCCCGCGCCGGCCCCGGCCCCGGTGGCCGCGCCAGCCGGCACGCGCCCGCGGCTGGTCGTCGTCTCCAGCCGGGCCGAGTTGCCCCTGCCCGCCCGCGACGACATCATCGTGGGTCGGGAGGACGCGCAGAGCAACAGCTACCCGGATGTGGACCTGAACCCGCACGGCGGGTTGGAGCAGGGCGTCTCGCGGCGCCATGCGCGCATCACCCAGCGGGGCGGGCAATGGTTTGTCGAAGACCTCAACAGCGTCAACGGCACCCTGCTCAACCAGAAGCGCATCCCGGCCAACAGCCCGCAGCCGCTGCATCCCGGCGATCACCTGATGCTCGGGCGCCTGGGCCTGACCTTCGAGACCATCTAGGCGCCCGGCCACGCAGGAGGAACCGTCCATTTTTCGCGTCCTGACACGCCTCGCGCGGGCGCGCGCCCGCGCGGGTGGCCTCGCGCTGGTCTTGCTGCCGGCGGCCTTCGTCCTGGCCGCTTGCGATTTGTCCGCGCCGTCGCCCACCCCGGTGGCGGCGCCGCCACCTGCCCTGGCCACCGCTACCGCGCCCGCGACCGTCGCGACGGTCACCCGCGCGCCCACCGACCCGCCCACCGTGGCCGCGACCGCGACAGCGCAACCCCCCGCCACTGTTACGCTGCGCGCGACCGCGACGCGTAGCGCCGCCGTGACGGCCTCGCCCACGCGTCCCCGGCGCACGCCCACACGGGTACCCCGGCTCACGCCGACGCGCACGCCGGGCGCGGGTACGCCGGCCCCACCCCTGTTGGAAACGCCGGTCGAGAGTCCGTTGCCGGCGGAGACCGATACGCCGCAGGGCGCCCCCACGCCTACGGTGGTCAGGACAACGCCTTCCGCTGGTTTCACGCCGGGGCCGCGCTCGCCGGTGCCGCTGGTGCTGATCGATCCGGGGCACGGTGGCAAGGAGACCGGGGCCGTCTCGGCGGGCGGGATGGAAGAGAAGGATGTCAACCTGGCGATTGCGCTGCAGGTGGCGGCGCGCTTGCGGGCCGACGGTGTGCTGGCGATTCTGACGCGGGGCCGGGATACCGCGGTTAGCACCACCGGGCGCGATGTGAACGGCGACGGCGTGGTCGACAACGACGACGATTTGCAGATGCGCGTGGACCAGGCCAACGCGGCGGGCGCCTGGGCGCTGGTCAGCATCCACAACAACGCCCAGCCGGGCGACCCGGCGACGCGCGGCACTACGACCTACTACTGCATGGACCGGCCCTTTGCCGCCGAGAGCCGGCGCCTGGCCGAAGCCCTGCACACGCATCTGTTGACGGCCATCGCCGACGCGGGCTATAGCACGGTTGACCGGCATGTGCGCGACGACGCCGAGCTGCGCAAGCCCGAAGGCCACCTCTACCTGCTCGGCCCGCACAACAAGCGCATCACCCGGCCCAGCACCATGCCCGGCGCCCTCGGCGAGACGCTGTTCCTGAGCAACCCGGCGGACGCCGCGCAACTGGCCCGCCCAGAGATGATCAGCGCCCTCGCCCGCGGCTACGCCGAAGGCATCGAAGCCTACCTGGCCGGGGTGAGCGCGGCGACCCCCTAGCGTTGCACCCACACGAGGTACCACCTGCCGGCCTGTCTGCTGCCGGGCACAAAGATGGCCCCCGATTGGTGGCGAGGCCGCACTGCGTTGGCTCAGAGGCGGCGGCACCGGCCTAATCGGGGGCTGGAGGTCCTGGTCGAGCAGAACACCGCCATTGTAGCCGCCCCCTATCGAACCGGTGTCGAATTGTGCCCGCCAGTTGCCTGACTTTTGCGACGTTTGTGCAGGCCGGTTCTTATCTTTGTCGTCCCAGTTCTTGCTTGTGGAAGCCGGCGTTACTAAAAGCCTTCATAGCGCAGACTCGATCCAGCTACTCCTGCTCCTCGAAGTCGCTCTCGAACATGGCAGCGCCCGGTTCCACGGTCCAGGCATCGTTCACAATCCGGTAGACGAGGTTCTCAGCGCCGTCTTCACCTTGCGCGTGAAAATAGCCTTCCACCTTGCAACCTAGATCACAAACCGCCTTGAGCACGGTTTCAAAAAGATCGAGGCCGGGAAGTTTAACATCACCACCGTAAAATATAAAAACAGTCCAATTGAACGGCTTGCTCGGCCAGCACCAGCCTGACATGTAGAGGCTAGCTTGGTCGTCTTCAAGGTAGCGCTGTTGAAGAGACTTTATCTGTCCTATAACCCTATCGAAATCGTCGGAACCAAACTCTAGCCAGCCTCGTAAGCTGTAGAAGTATCCCATAGCCTTAACCCTCCTGAGAGGAATATAACGGCGGGACGTGCAGGTACGCCCCGGCTTTCTCCTTGTGGGAAGAACAAGCCGGGGCGGGGCTACGACGCGGACGCCGCTACGGGGCGGGCGTGGCGGCGGTGGTCGGCGCGGACGCCGGGCTGGTGGCCGCGCCGCCGCTGGACGTGGCCGTGGTTTGCGGGGTCAGGCTGAGCGCGGCCAGGATGTTGCGGGCGGTGGTAGCCTCAGTGCTGCCGGGCGCGATGCGGATGACCTGCTGGGCGTAGGCATTGGCCTGCTGCGGGTTGGGCGGCGTCATGCTCATGTAGACCTCGGCCAGCCCCAGCGTGGCCTGGACGTTCTGCGGTTCGACCTGTAGCGCCTGTTGAAAGGCTTGCAGGGCCTGCGCCCAATTCCCGGCCTGAGCGGCGCTGTTGCCGGAAGCGACCAAGGGCGCGGCGGCGCCCGCGCCGGGGGTCGGCGTATCGAGCACGGCGGGCGTGATCGTCCCCGACAGGAAGCTGGCCACTGTGCCCACGATCAGCACGAGCGCGATCACCACCGTCATCACCTGATAGGCGAACTTGTTGGCGGTGTTGCTTCGCTTGCGCTTGCGGGGCGGCGGGGGCGCGGGTCGCGCGGCGCGCGTGCGCGGGGCCAGCAGTTCTTCCTCCCCGTCGTCGGTCATGAGGCGCCGGGTGGCAGTGGGGCGGGCCGGCGCGGGGCGAGCGCTCGCCGGGCGAGGCGCCGGCGCGCCGGGCCGGGCGGACGGCACGGGGACGGCGGGGGCGGGCGGGGCCGGCTTGCGCGCCGCGATCTGCGCCGCCTCGCGGCGGTTGGGCAGGGCCACGCCGCCGGTGCGCGCGGTGGGCGGCGCGGCGGGCGCTGCGGCCGGGCGGGCTTTGGGCGCCGGTCCGGCAGTGGTCGCGCGAGCCGCAGGTGCCTCTTTAGAGGCCCCTTGAGGGGCAGGCGCGGGCCGAGCGGGCGGTGGCTCTGTAGAGGCAGGCGGCGTTTCCCACGGCGCGAGATCTTCGTCTTCGTCCGGCGCAAGGGCGCTTACCTCGGCGGCCTCCGCCTCTGCTTCCTCATCGACCTCGGCGACTGAGGCACCTTCGCCGGCGTCGATCTCCGATAGCCGCGCAATCGCTGGCTCAGCGTCCGGCTCGGACTCGACCGATTCAGCCTCCAGCGCCTCGTCCGCCTCCACCGGCGCCTCATCGCCTGGCGCGGCGCCCGGCGCGGGGGCGATGGTCAGTGTGGGCGGTAGCTCCTGCGCAGCAGGAGCAGGCAGATCCGCTGAGTCCGGCTCTTCCGCCGCCGTCAGGTACGCTGTATCTTCCTGGACCGGCTCCTCGCCGGCGCCGGGCGCGCTCGACAGGGGCACACCCGTGCCGGCAGCCGGCGCGGGCGGCACGGCGGCCACGCCCAGGCGGCTATCATATGCCGCGCGCTGGTCCGGGTCGGCCAGCACGGCATAGGCGGCGGCCAGGCGGGCGCGCTGCCGGCGGGCGTAGTCCTGGCGCGCGGCGGGCACCTTGCCGGGGGCAAACATGGCGGCCAGGTCGGCGTAGGCCGCCTCGATCTCTTCGTCGGTGGCGCCGGGGCGCAGACCCAGTACCTCGTAATAGTTCTCGGCGGCCCCGGCGCCGGGGGCGGCCTCACGGTCAAACGGCATTCGTGCGCACTCCTCGCATGGATGTTGGGTTGGGATGCTTGGCTATCCTCATCGCGTCCTATTCTACCAGAAAAGACCAATGCGGGCCAACGACGTGTGATCAGTGGTCGGTGGTCAGTGGTGTGCGACGCACCGCGGCGCGATCAGTATGAGGAGTGGGCGAGCGTTTACGGCTACTACCGGTTGTGGGAGAGGGTGCGGGAAAGATTTTACCGGGACTTTACACAACTGGAGGTGCGAAAACGTTGACAGCGTTTTGGCAATCTGCTATACTGCATTAGCCTGGGTAAGTATTTTACGTTCGTATAGGCTCATGCTAGATATTAGCATATACGAATATGCTTCACCGGACCTAGGACATTGCTGTAACGCTACAAGAGGGAGTTACGATTTCTGTTATGGCGAACTGGTTTCGCGTGAGTGTCCCGGTCCTGGGACTTTTATTGGTTCTGACCGCCTGCGGTGAGGCTGCCGCGCCCGGCGCGAACACGCAACCGACGGCGACCGTGATCCCGGTCGCGACCGCGGCGCCCACCAGCCCGGCGCAAGCGACTCCGGCGGCGGGCGCGCCCGTTGATGCCGATGTGGCGCGCACAGTGAATCTATTGAACCAGATGCGCGGCCACTTGATGGTGGCCCAGGATCTGGCCACGGCGGGCCAGGCCGATGCCGCCGCCGAGCAGGCCGGGAAGGCAAGCAGCGGCTTGATGGACGCCGTGGCGAACACGCTGACGGCTAAGGGCGCCGATACCGCGTTGCGCGGGGCGCTCGACGCCTATACCGCCGCCGTGAAGCAGGGTGGCGCCGCCGTGGCGCCCGCGCAGCAGGCCGCGCTCGCCGCCGTCGATGGCGCGATCCTTGCCGTGGCCGGCCCCGACGCGGCGACGAATACCGCGTTGCAGGGCCAGGTCTTGACCGGCTTGCTGGAGAAGATCGAGGAGGAATATGCCGAATCGATTAAGGACGGCAAGATCGCCGAGGTCGAGCCCTACCAGAGCGGCTACGGCATCTTGCAGGTCGCGCGCCTGCGCTTTGACGCCCTCGAAAAGGGCATGCCTTCCGCGCCGGTGAGCGAAATGACCGCCGCGCGCACGGCGCTGGGCAAGCTGAGCGAGGCCATGCCCAGCCCGCAGCCGCCGGCCACAGTCGTGTCGCCCGAAGATGTGGAGCAGCAGATCGACGCCGCCAAGGCGGCAATCGCCGCCGCGACCGGGACGGCCGCCGGTACGCTGGATAGCGCCGCCGCGATCGCGGCGATCCAGGCCGATGTGCAGGCCGCGCTGGGGCTGTATAAGGCCGGCAATACAGACGCCGCCTACGAGAAAGCGGCGGGCGCCTACCTGGACGGGTTTGAAAAGCTGGAACCGGACTTGCTGAAGGCCGACAAGGATATCGTGCCGGTACTGGAGACCGACTTCAAGGCATTGCGTGACGGGATCAAGGCCGGCCAGTCCCAGAGCGAACTAGAGACGATCGCGGCGCGCATCGACAGCGGCCTGCAGCGCGCGGGCCAGTTGCTCGCCAAGTAAGAGCATGAGAGGCACTATGCTGAAGACGAAATGGGCTGCGCTGGGCCTGACCCTCGCGCTGCTGCTGGTGATCGGTAGCGGGATATTCGCCCCACGGGCGCAGGCGCAAAGCAGCGGCCCGGCCAACGTGAACGTGCCGGCGGAGACCGCGGCCATCCGCGACTTACTGCAGCAGTCGATGCGCGAATACCGCCTGGGCAACTATGACGCGGCCTACAAGCTGTCGCGCTCGGCCTATCTCGACCACTTCGAGAACATCGAGATCCCGCTGCGCGTCATGAACGCCGACCTGACCGCCGACATGGAGTTCCGCTTCGCGGCGCTGCGCGGGGCCATGGACGCCCACCAGCCGATCAGCGAGGTGGAGAAGCTCAATCGCAGCGTGCGCGACGGCGTGGACGAGGTCGAGGGCATGTTCAGCGGGCCGGGTGTGCTGGCGCCGTTGTTCGCCCTGGGTACGTCCTTCTCGATCATCTTCCGCGAGGGCCTGGAAGCTTCGCTGGTGGTCGCCGCCGTGCTGGCCTACCTCGAAGCCGGCAACATGCGCCGCCTCAAGAAGCCGGTGCTGCTGGGCGTCGGCGCCGCCATCGTCTTCAGCGCGATCTCCTGGCTGCTGGTCAACACGATCATCCAGCTTGCGCCGGTGGGCCGCGAGGTGCTGGAGGCCGTCGTCTCCTTGGTCGCCGTGGCGATGCTCTTCTGGGTCAGCTTCTGGCTGATCCGCAAGATGGACAACAAGCGCTGGATGGAGTTCATCAAGGCGCGCGCCTGGTCGGCCATGACCAGCGGCAGCACGTTTGCCCTGGCGGCGCTCGGCTTCACCGCCGTGTACCGCGAGGGCCTGGAGACGGCGCTGTTCTACCAGGTGCTGTCGATGAACGGCGCGGGCGTCGAAGCCTACGTGGTGGCCGGGTTCCTGCTCGGCGTGGCGGCTATCGGCGCGGCGCTGATGGTCATGTTCCGCGCGGGCCGCAAGCTGCCGGTGGGCCGCTTCCTGTCGATTGCCGCCACCATCATCATGGTCCTGTCGGTGGCCTTCCTGGGCAACGCCGTGCGCGAGTTGCAGGACATCGGCATCCTGGGGGCGACCTCGCTGATCGGCATCGTGCCGCGCCTGCCCTACCTGCTGGCCGAAATGACCGGCATCCACCCGACGCTCGAAACGATCCTGGCCCAACTGGCGCTGGCGGCGGTCTATGCGACCGGCCTGGTGGCGCTGGTGCTCAAGCGCCCGGCGCGACGCCAACCGGAAGGCGCCCGGCGACCCGCGTCGCCAGGAGTCTAGCAGCGGCCATGAATCTGCACCCAGGGGCGGTCCTCGATGCCTGATCGCCTGACCGTGACGGCGCTCCCGGCGCACCATGCCGGGGGCGTCGCCGACGAGATCGATATCCCCAACAGCGCCGGGCTGCGCATCGGCGTGGATGTCGGCGGCACCTTCACCAAGGCGGCGGCGATCTACAGCCGCCCGCTGCGTATCGTGCACCAGGTGGTCGTGCCGACCACGCACGACGCGCCCGAAGGAGTGGCGCGCGGCGTCGTCGAGGCGCTGGAGCGCCTGCTGGCGTCGCCCACGCTCTGCCGCTTCCAGCCGCGCGTCGTGGCCCACAGCACCACCCAGGCGGTCAACGCGCTGCTCGAAGGCGACACGGCCCCCGTGGGCATCATCGGCATGGCGCGCGAGGAAGACCGCCGCGAAGCCGAGAAGCGCACCCGCGTGGGCGACATCACCCTGGCGCCCGGCCGCACGTTGCGCACCATCCACCGCTTCCTCGACACCACCGACGGACTGTCCCGGCACGACGTGGTTCAGGCCATCAACGAACTGGTGGCCCAGGGCGCGCGCGCCATCGTGGCCAGCGAAGCGTTCAGCGTGGACGACAGCGCCAACGAGCGGCTGGTGATGAGCGCGGCTCGCGAACAGGACCTGCCCGCGACCGGCGGCCACGAAGTCTCCGGCGCCTACGGCCTCGAAGTCCGCACGCTGACCGCTGCGATCAACGCCAGCATTATGCCGCGCATGATGCAGACCGCCGAGATGGTTGAGGGTTGCCTGGGCCAGGCCCACGTTCACTCGCCCCTGGTGGTGATGCGCGGCGACGGCGGCGTGATGAGCATGCAGCAACTGCGCGAGCGTCCGCTGCTGACCGTCCTCTCCGGCCCGGCGGCGTCGCTGGCCGGGGCGCTGCTCTACGGGCGCGTGCTCGACGGCATCTTCCTCGAAGTGGGCGGCACCAGCACCAACCTGGGCGTCATCCGCGGCGGCCAGCCGGCCATGAAGTATGTCCAGGTGATGGACCACCCCACCTGCCTGCGCTCGCTCGACGTGCGCGTGCAGGGTGTGGCGGGCGGCAGCATGGCGCGGGTACGCGGCAAGAAGCTGGCCGATGTCGGCCCGCGCAGCGCGCACATCGCCGGGCTGGCGTACTCCTGCTTCGCCCGGCCCGAAGAACTGGACGGCCCGCTGACCATCGAACTATTCGCGCCGCGCGCCGGCGACCCCGCCGACTATGTCGCTGTGCAGAACGCCGCGGGCAAGCGCTTCGCCCTGACCGTCACCTGCGCCGCCAATGCCCTGGGCCGCGTGGCCGAGGGCGCCTATGCGTACGCGCCGCCGGAGGCCGCCCTCAAGGCGTTCGCCCCGCTGGGCCGGCTGCTGGGCTGTTCGGCTGAGGTCGCCGCCGAGCGTCTGCTCGACCGCGCCGCCGAGCAAGTGGCTGCGGCGGTGCGCGCGCTCTGCATGGAGTATCGCCTGGACCGCAAGGACCTGGACCTGGTGGGCGGGGGCGGCGGCGCGGCGGCGCTTGGCCCGGCGGTTGCCGCCAAGGTCGGCGCGCGCTGGGCGCTGGCCGACCATGCCGAGGTCATCTCGTCCATCGGCGTCGCCATGGCGATGGTGCGCGAAGAGGCTGAGAAGACGCTGGAAAACCCCGGCCCGGAGGACGTGGCCCAACTGGCCGCGCTGGTGGAGTCGCGAGCCATCAGCAGCGGCGCCGAGCCGGCCAGCGTGCAGGTGTTCACCGAGGCGCTGCCCGAAAAGGGCGGCATCCGCGCCGTGGCCATCGGCAATGTGGGCCTCGACGCCGGGGGCGAACGCGAGATCGCCGCCGCGGAGGCGCTGGCGATTGCTGCGCGCCGCGTGCAGGCGCCGCCGGGTAAGCTGCTGGCGGTCGGACAGACCGGGCACTATTTCGTGTTCGCGCCGCCCGCGCGCAAGGGCTGGCCCTGGGCTAAACGCTACCCGGTGGTCGTCGTGGATCGCCACGGTGGGGTGCGCCTGGAAGCCGAGGACGCCGAAGTGCTGACCGGAACCGCCGCGGAGGTGCTGGCCGCGCTGCGCCAGGCGCTGACGGGCGAGCAGGGCGTGGGCGCCTTCGGCCTGGGGCCGCGGCTCTACCTGCTGACCGGGCCGCATCTGCTCGACCTGTCGAGCATGCAGCAGAGCGCCGATAGCCTGGCCGCCGCCGAACGCGCCCTGACCGGGGCGACGAGCGACGCGGTGGTGGCGGTGTTGCAGCGGCCCCGGTTGCTCTAGTCGCCGGGCGCGGCGGCAGCCGGGCTGTCGCGCGGCCCCATGCCGGCCAGCAGGTGCCGGTAGATGAACTCCGCTACCCCGGCCCCGTTCTCGTGCGTCATCACCAGCCCGGCCACAGCCTTGAGATCGGCGATAGCGTTGGCCGGCGCCACCACCAGTCCGCAGGCCTCCACGAAGCAGATGTCGTTCTCGGCATCGCCCATCCCCACGCACGCGCCGGGGTCCACACCCAACCGGCGCAGCCCCACCCGCAAGCCGCTCGCCTTGTCGATCCCCGGCGGCAGAAACATGGCCGCGTCCTTGTTATACGTCACCGGCAGGTCCAGCTTTAGCCGGGCAATGGCATCCTGAATCACCGCCGCCTCCTCCGCGCGGGTGCTCAGAATGACCCGCCCGCGGCGAAAGAACACGCCCACGCGCTCCAGTTCCTGCAGCAGTTCCGCGGGGCGCGGCTCGGCCAGGTGCTCGATCGCGTCGCGGGCGGGGAAGTAGAGCAGCCCGCCGTTTTCGGCCACTACCAGATCGAACAGCTCGATCTGCGGGCACGCCTCGATCAGCGGCTCGACCTCGCGCCCGGTGGCGAGCACCAGCAGGATACCGGCTTGCTTCGCCGCGTGTAATGCTCGTTCGGTCGGCGCCGCGATGACGCCGCGGGTGGCGAGGGTGCCGTCGTAGTCCAGGGCCAGCAGCCGGTACTGTGTCATGTGATCTCCTATGCCGGCAGGCGCAGCCGTGCCTTGCCCGCCCGGTGTTCCCATCGTGCTGGAGGATCTGCTCAACCTGAGCACCATCCGGTTATACGATGGGTCGTATTCAGATACAGATTCTCGGCGATTCTATTGCCGTGCTGCCGCAGTTGGTGTAAAATGCACCGCGGTAAGGCATCTAACGAAACGGGAAGCGCGCAACTGTAACACGGCGCGCCGGATGATCGCTACAGGATGTGCCGTACCCTGGGCTGAGCCGCCGTTCAGCGCCAACCAGGCGCACGCCGCCGGTCGGGTTGGGGCGTAGTACCGTTGCCGGATCACGCGTCGGGTCAGGGATCCTCCTGGCCGTTCTGCTGCGCCTGGCACGCTCATCTCCGCGCGCAACACCCCGCGCTAGGGCGCGCGTTTAGCCTACGGGCCGGATGGAGTGGGCACCTTACCGGCGGAGGGTGTGTCGTTGACCACGATATATGAAAGGAGGTGGTGAACCTTTATCTACAAAACGGGCGATCGGATTCCCGATTATTGTAGCAGCCGCCCTGGCGACTGAATAGAACCGGGGCTACACAGGAGAGTCGGGCCGGGGCCGTAACCCTGGCGGCGAAGGCACCGGGCCACGACTGAACGCCAAAGGAGGCAAGTATTCATGACCGTCCATGGAAGGAGTTACCGCGCCGTCCTGTTGATCATGCTCGCCGGGTTGTTGCTGCCGCTGCTGGCAGCCTGCGGGGGCGAAACGCCCACGGCCACGAGCGTGCCGGCGGCGCCGCCCACGAACACGACGGCTCCCGCCGCCGCGACCGACACCCCCGCCATGCAGGCGCAGCCGACCAACACCACCGCCGCCGCGCCGGAGGCTACCGCCACCACCAGCAGCAGTGGCGCCGGCGCCGTGGACCTGAACCAGCCCGCCGCCTGCGCCAACGTCACCGCGGGCCTGCAGGGCAAGAAGCTGCGCATCCTGAGCAACGTCGTCGGCGGCAAGACGCCCGAAGAAAACGACCTCTTCGTCAAGGAGTTGGAGCGGCTGACGGGCGCCGATATCGACTTCGTCAAACCGGCGTCGGACTACGACCAGAAGTTGCTGGCCGACGTGTCCGCGGGCACCGCCTACGACCTCATCTACATGACCAAGCCGACGATGGACATCCTGGTTGATCAGAAGGTGCTGACCCCGCTGACCGACAAGATCAAGGCGTCGCCGGTCCTGGGCGACCCCAAGGTCATCCCGCCCGCGGAGTGGGACATCATCCGCTACGGCGATGGGCAGCTTTACTCCGTCTATCAGAAGTTCGAGGGCGGCACCATGCCCATCGTGCGCCAGGACTGGATGGACAAGCTGCACCTGCAAGAGCCGAAGACCCTGGACGACTTCTATAACGTGCTCAAGGCGTTCAAAGAGCAGGACCCCGACGGCAACGGCAAGGCCGACACCTATGGCCTCTCGACCTCGGGCCTGTACGACATCCAGGGCTTCATGAGCGCCGCCGGCGTGAAATCGCACTATGTGATCGATGCCAACGGCAAGCGCTCCATCCCCTTCGCCAGTGATGCCGCCATCCCGGTGTACGAGTGGCTGGCGAAGCTGTACAAAGAGGGCATCCTCGACCCCAACTTCGCCACCAACAGCACCAGCCAGATGCGCGAACTCTTCCTGGCCGACCGCGTGGGTATGATTACCTACTGGGACGCCTGGGTGGGCTTGCTCAACAACACGCGCATGACCAAGGATCCGAACACGACCTTCATGGCTAAGGGTATCGCCGGGGCAACCGGCCCCGACGGCAAGATCATGCTGCGGCGCGGCGACCCCAGCGTCTTCGCGATCCCGGTGAACGCGCCCGACCCGGATGCCGCCTTCAAGTTCCTGGAGTTCTGGAACTGCCCCGCCGGGATCCTCCTCGGCTCGCTGGGCATCGAGGGCAACGACTATACCGTCCAGGACGGCAAGTACACCCTCACCAAGACCGGGCAGGACCACGGCATGGACCATGGCGTGCCGCGCTGGTACAACAGCTACTTCCCGCGCCCGCTGCCGCTGCCGCCGGGTGTGGTGGAAGCCCAGAAGATCATCCTGGACAACAACGCCACCATCGAGATCCCTACCGCCCAGTGGACGGACGCCAATAAGATCATCAACGACTACGCCTTCAAGGCGATCAACGGCCAGATGCCGGTGGCCGATGCCGTGCATCAGATGCACGACGAACTGAAGGCCAAGAACCTGATCGACAACTAAGCCGGCGCGCGAGCGTCGATCAGTAGCGGCAAGGCGCCGTCTACGGGCCGCCCGGTTCGCAGACGGCGCCCTTGCCGCCCCCGGTTTTGAAAGGAGGCAGCGGCATCGTGAGAACCCTGCGCCAGATGCGGAAGCATGCCGCGCTCTATTTGATGGTGCTTCCGATCGCCATCTACTTTTTGATTTTTGCCTATTACCCGTTGCTGCGCGGCTTCATCATCAGCTTGCAAGATTACCGGCTGATCGGCAATCGCCCGTTTGTGGGGCTGGATAATTATCTCGCCGTGGTGCGCGACCCCACCTTCTGGCAGGTGGTGCAGAACACGCTGATCATCAGCAGCGGTATCCTCGTCGTCGGGTTCTTTGTGCCGATTGTGGTCGCCCTGGCGCTCAACGAGGTGCTGATCGCCGCCTTCAAGAAGTTCGCGCAGATGGTCATCTACCTGCCCCATCTGTTCTCCTGGGTGGTGGTCGGCGGGATCTGGATCTACCTGCTCTCCCCGGACCGCGGCATCGTCAACGCGTTCATCGAACTGCTCGGGGGAGATCCCGTGTCCTTCCTGTCGCGCGGCGATCTGGCCCGCCCGATCATGATCCTGTTGCCGGTCTGGAAAGACATGGGCTTCAACGCCATTCTCTACCTGGCGGCCATCGTCGGGATCAGCCCGCATCTCTACGAGGCGGCGCGCATCGACGGCGCCGGGCGCTGGCAGCAGATGCGCTTCGTGACGCTGCCGCAACTGGTGCCGACGATGAAAGTCGTGCTATTGCTCAGCCTGATGGGGGTGCTGCGCATCTTTGACGAGATCTTCCTCCTGCGCAACGGCGCCATCCAGCGCGAAGTCGACGTGATCATGACCTATGTCTACGATAAAGGCATTTTGCAGTTCAAACTGGGCTTCGCCACGGCGGCCACCTTCCTGGTGATCCTGGGGACGATTGTGCTGGTGGTCGTGGCGCGCAAGGCGACGCGCTTCGATCTGGAGGATTGACGTGGAAAGTACGCAAGAGATCACCGAGGCGGCGATCCTGGCGACCACCGCCCCGCGGGGCCGATTGAGCCGGTTCACCGTGGGCCAGCCCGCCAATCTGCTGCTGGCGCTGTTCCTGTGGGCGCTCATCGCGAGCATGATTATCCCGCTGCTCAACGTCCTGAGCGTGTCGTTTTCGACCAGCCTGGACTCGGTGCGCCCCGGCATCCACCTCTGGCCGAGCGTATGGAGCCTGGAGGGCTATCAAACGGTGTGGGAGCGCCTCGAACTCTGGCGCCCCTTTATGAACAGCGTGATCGTCACGGTGTTCGGCACCTTCTTTCACGTCTTCCTGGCCTCGCTGGCGGGCTATGTCCTGATCCAGCGCGAGTTGCCCGGCAAGAGCCTGCTGATCAGCTTCATCCTGGGCACGATGGTCATCCCCGGCGAGACGATCATGATCCCGCTCTACATCGTCAACAAAGACCTGGGGCTGCTCAACACCCTCACATCGCTAATCATCTCCGGGCTGGTCTCCGGGTTCAGTATCCTGCTGATGCGCAACTATTTCCTGAGTGTGCCCTATGAACTGGCCGAGGCGGCGCGCATTGACGGCGCGAACGACTTCCGCATCTTCCTGCGGGTCTATCTGCCCGTGTCCACGCCCGGCCTGGCGACCATCGCGCTGTTCGAGTTTGTCAGCCGCTGGAATCAGTTCATGGCGGCGCTGCTCTACATCAAAGACACCGATCTGTTCACGCTGCAACTCGCGCTGCGCTCACTGGTGATCTCGTCGGACTCCACGTCGCGCGCCGAGTTTATCGGCCCCAATGTGCAAATGGCCGGCATCGTGATTTCCCTGATCCCGCTGATCCTGATCTATCCCCTGGCGCAAAAGTACTTCATCAAGGGGATCACACTCGGCTCCACCAAGGAGTAGGAGGTTGTTCATGGCTGACGACGTGCACGGCCCCGCCGATGCCGGCGCGAATACCGAGGCGACGGTCGCGCAACTGACCCTGGCGCCCGCAGACCACGGGCGGTTCATCGAGGTCCCGTTCGAGGTGCCGCCCGGCACGGAGGAGGTAGCGGTTTCCTGCACGGTCGAAGGCGTGCCTTTCGCCGGGAAGCTGGTCGATCTGGGCCTGCGCGACCCGGAGCGCGTCCGCGGCTGGAGTGGCGGCGCGCGCGACCGCTACACCGTGCGCCGCGAATGGGCCACCCCCGGCTACCTGCCTGGTCTTCTGCCGCCGGGGCGCTGGGCGGTCATCGTGGCCTCCAACCGCATCCCGCCACAGGGCTGCCGGGTGGCGGTAACGGTGCGCTGCACGCCCGAGCGGCTGCGCTGGCTCAAGGGCGACCTCCACATGCACACGGTCCACAGCGACGGCGCGTATGAGCCGGCGGACGTGGTGCGCCTGGCGCAGGCTGCCGGGCTGGATTTCATCGCCACGACCGACCACAACACGGTCAGCCACAACTACGCCTTCCCGCGCGACGCGCAAATCGTGCGCATTCCGGGGCTGGAGTTGACGACGTTCGGCGGCCACGCCAATTTGCTGGGCGTGGCCGAGCCGGTCAGCGACTTCCGCGTGTCCAGCACCGCGGACGTGCGGGCGCGCTTCGCGGAGGCGCGACAGCGCGGGGCGAAGATCGTCCTGAACCACCCGTTCCATGTCTGCGACTCGCCGGGCTGCCACTGGGATTGGGGCTGGGACGTGGACTTCGACTGGTATGAAGTCTGGAACGGCCCCTGGCGCCCGGTGAACCTCGAAGCGCTGGCCTGGTGGCAGGAGCAACTGGTGCGGGGCCGCCGCCTGGTGGCCGTCGGCGGCAGCGATACCCACCGGCCCGACCCCTATACCGGCCACGGCAAGCCCACGACCTGGGTCTGGGCGGCGGCGGCCACGGCCCCGGCGATTCTCGACGCCATCGGCCAGGGGCACGTGTTCATCAGCCAGTTGCCGGAAGGCCCGCGGATCAACCTGCGCTGCGGCCCGTTCATGATGGGCGATGAGGTACCTGCCGGCGGAGCCGGGACCGGCGCGCCTGCGCTGACGGTCAGTGCGGATGGGTTGCAGGAGGGGGACCAGGTGCGGGTGCTTTCGGAACAAGGGATCGAGCAGGAATGGACCGCGGGCCCCGGCGAAACGGCGCTGCGGCGCGAATGGCCGGCCCCGCCGCGCCGCTTCTATCGCGTCGAAGTCTGGCGCTACGCGGCGGCCGCCGGGCAGCCGGTGATGGCGGCGCTGAGCAACCCGATCTACTTTGCGCGGGCCGGGGCGTAGGGCGCGCGGCGCCGTCCTGGGCACGGGACCTTACCGTATGGTATAGTAGCCCTATGATAGCACTGTATCCATACGAGATCGGCCCCCGGTGATGCCCGACAACACCCTCGACGTGGCCGTGGTCGGCGGCGGGCTGGCCGGGCTGGCAACAGCCTACTTTCTGCAGCAGCAAGCCCGCGCGGCGGGCCGGCCGGTACGGCTGGTCGTCCTCGAACAGGAGGCGCGCCCCGGCGGCAAGGTGATCACCGACCGGGTGGACGGCTTCATCATTGACGGCGGGCCGGACTCTTTCGGCCCCGAGCCGCCCGATGCCCTGGCGCTCAGCCGGGATCTGGGCCTGGATGATCAACTCATCGGCAGCGCCGGCGTGCAGAACCGCATTTATGTGCTCGCCGGCGGCAAGCTGCACGCGCCCCCGGCGGGCCTGGTGGGCATCGTCCCCACCGACAGGGGCGCGCTGGCCCGCAGCGGCCTGCTCGGCGCCATGGGCAAGCTGCGCATGGCCCGCGAGGTCTCCCTGGCGTCCCAGCCCGCGACCGAGGACGAGAGCATCGCCGCCTTCGTCTACCGCCGCTTCGGCCAGGAAGCCGTCGATAAACTGGCCCGCCCCCTGCTGGCGAGCCCGTTTCTGGGCGAGCCCGAGTGGCTGAGCATGCGCCTGCTGTTCCCCGACTACCTGGACCTGGAGCGGGAGCACGGGAGCCTGATCCACGGGATGCAGGCGCGGCGGCAGCCGGCTCCCAGCGGACCGGATGTGGCGCCCGGCGCCGATCATCCAGCGTTCCTGTCTTTCCGCGGCGGCATGCACACCCTGATCGAGGGCCTGGTCGCGCACCTCGACCCGGACAGCCTGCAACTGGGGCGCACCATCACCCAGATCAGCCGGGCGGCCTACGCGGACGCCCCCTACACCTTGCGCACGAAAGAAGGGCGCGGCTACAGCGCGCGCCGGGTGGTGCTGGCTGTGCCCGCGCCGGTGGCCGCGAACCTGTTACCCGACCGCGCCGCCGCCCTGGCCGCGGCCCTGCGCCAGATCCGTTACCTCTCCAGCGCCACCGTCGCGCTCGGCTACCGCAAGGACGAGGTTGGGCATCCGCTCGACGGCTTCGGCTTTGCCGCCGCCGCCCGCGAGCAGACCCCGCTGCTCACCTGCACCTGGACCTCGACCAAGTTCCCCGACCACGCCCCGGCGGGCCACGTGCTGGTGCGGGCGGTCGTCGCGGGCAGCGCCGGGGCCCCGGCACTGGACTTGCTGGACCTGGAACTGACCGGGCTTGTCCGGGCCGAGTTGGGGCGCATCCTGGGCCTCAATGCCACGCCGGTGGTCGAACGGGTCTATCGCCGGCGGCTGGCGAATCCACAGTACGACACCGGCCACCTGGCGCGGGTGGCGCGGCTCGAAGCCCTGGCGGCGGACCACCTGCCGGGCGTCTACCTCGCCGGGAGCGCCTATCGGGGCATCGACGTGGCGGCCACCGTCCGCGAGGCCCGGCAGGCCACCGAACAAATCCTGGCCGCCCGGCAGACCGATCCACCCGAGATGCCCGCATAGGAGCATTGCCCATGGCCCCACCCCCGAATATCTTGCTGATTATGGCCGACCAGTTGACCCCCTTCCTCATGGGCGCCTATGACCACCCCGTGGTGCAGACGCCCCACCTGGATGCGCTGGTGGACGAAGGCGTCCGCTTCGACGCGGCCTACACGCCCTACCCGCTCTGTGCCCCGGCGCGCGCTGCGTTCTTGACCGGCAAATACGCCTCGACCCTCGGCGTCTACGACAACGCCGCCGTGCTGCACGCCGATGAGCCGACGCTGGCCCACTACCTGACCAACGCCGGCTACGACACGGTGCTGAGCGGCAAGATGCATTTCATCGGCCCCGACCAGTTGCATGGCTTCCGCCGCCGCCTGACCACCGATGTCTTCCCCGCCAACATCGCCTGGGTACCCACCCGCGATCCCGTCACGGGGCGTTTCCCCGGCGGCGGCCACGCCCGCAGCTATGTCGCGCCTAATGTCGGCGCGCGGCCCTGGACCAAGTTCCTGGCCTATGACGAAGAGACCCAGTTCCGCGCGCTGGAGTACATCCGCGAACGGGGCCGCGCCGCGCCGGACGAGCCATTCTTCCTCATCGCTTCCTACCATCACCCCCACGATCCCTTCCATGTCACGCAGGAGCTATGGGACCTGTACGAGGGCGCCGACATCGCCATCCCCACGTATCCGCCGAACCTCGCCGAGACCTATTCGGTGCTGGACCGCTGGCTCAACGAGGTCCACGAGACCGATCAGGTCGATCTCGGCAACCCGGACAGTCTCACCCAGTTGCGCCGCGCCTACTATGGGCTGGTGACCTATATCGACCGCAAAGTGGGCGAAATGCTGGCGGCGCTGGATCAGACCGGCCAGCGCGAGAACACCGTGGTCATTTTCACCAGCGACCACGGCGATATGCTGGCCGAGCGGGGCATGGTACAAAAGCGCTGCTTCTACGAGTGGTCGGTGCGCGTGCCGCTGATCATCCAGTTCCCGCACGGCGCCTACGCGGGGCGCAAGGTGGCCGAGCCCGTCTCCCTGCTGGACCTGGCGCCCACGTTGCTCGACCTGGCGGGCGTGCCGCCGGAAGCCCGCCTGCCGATGGACGGCACAAGCCTGCTGCCCCTGCTGGACGGCGCGGCGACCGGAGAGCGCCCCGTCCTGTCGGAATACCACGTGGAAAAGGTGTACGCATCGAGTTTCATGGTCCGCCAGGGCCGGTATAAGTATATCTACATCCACGGCTGGGGCAGCCAGTTGTTCGACCTGGTGGCCGATCCCGGCGAGTGGCACAACCTCGCCGGGCAGCCGGCGCTGCAAGCGGTGGAAGCAGCCCTGCATGCCCGGATCCTGGCGCAGTTTGACCCGGACGCCATCACGGCAGACGCGGAGGCGAGCGTGGCCCGGCGAGTCGTGATCAAAGAGGCACTGGCGCGCAACGCCACGCACTGGGACTATACGCCGCAGTTTGACGGCACGAAGCAATACGTGCGTTGATCGCCGTGCCTCGGTGCGGTTTAGGCCCGCACGAGATCGGCGTAGACGGCCAGGCAGCGCTCGGCGCATTTGCGCCAGGTGAAGCGTTCCAGCACCAGTTCGCGCGCGTTGCGCCCCATGCGCGCGGCGAGGGCCGGATCGTGCAGGAGTTCGCTCAGGCGCGCCCGCAGTTCGGCCACGTTGCCCGGCTCGACCAGGAAGCCGGTGACGCTGTGCTCGACGATCTCCGGGATGCCGCCCAGGCGGCTGCCAATGACCGGGGTGCCGCTCGCCATCGCTTCGAGCACGACCAGGCCCAGCAGTTCCGAGACCCGAATCGCCCGGCCATAGCAGGTGCGGTGGACGGACGGCAGCACCAGTACGCGCGCCTGCCGGTAGAGCGCGGGCAGATCGGCGTCGGCCACCGGCCCCAGGAAGGCCACGTCTCGCCCGGCGGCCAGCCTTTGCAGCAGTTGCGGATAGTCGCGCTCGGGCAGGTGCGGGTCGTGGCCTGTGGACCCGGCAATCTGGAGGCGCGCGCCGGGGGGCAGGGCGGCGATCAGGCGATCCACGCCCTTGTGCGGCGTGATGCGGCCCACGAACAACACGCCGTCGCGCCGGGCGCCGGGATCAGGGCGGTAGCGCTGCGGATCGGCCCCGCCGTAGATCACCGTGGTGCGGCGGGGCGGGCTATGCAACTCGCGGGCCGAATAGGCCGAGACGGCCAGGAAGCGGTCGAACAGGCGGGGTAGCAGCCCGGCCCAGTCGCCGCCCTGCAGGCCGTGGTCCGTCACCACCAGCTTTTGGCGGCGGGCGCGGGCTGCCAGGGCCGCCACCCGGCTGGGCGTGCTGCGCAGGTGGTGGGTATGCACCAGGTCGGCGCGGCGCAGGGCGGCGGGGAGATCCGGCGCCACGGGGTGGGCGGGGTGGCCGTGCAGGTACAGGGGCGCGCGCAAGACGCGCACGCGCAACCCACCCGGTTCGCGGACACGCAGGGGGCGCGGCCCGAAGCTTATCAACTCGCAATCGACTTCGGCGGCCAGCGCCCGCGCCAGCTCCAGCGGATAGCGTTCGCCGCCGCCGAGCAGGCCGCCGGGGCCAAAGGGTGTGGGGGCGACGTGGATGACACGCATACTCAGGGTCGCATTACTGACGCTCGGCGATCCCGGCACGCTGACCGGGGGCTATCTCTATCATCTGCGGATGGCGCAACTGGCGCCGCAGCACGACGCCCGGATCGAGTTTGTGTCCTTCCCCGAACGGCCCTTCCCGCTGGCAATCGCCGCCGCGCCCGCCGTGATCGCCCAGGCGCGCCGCCGGGGCGCGGACGTGGTGGTGCTCGACAGCATCGCCGCCGCCTTCCTGGGGCCGTGGCTGGGCTGGCGTGCGCCGCGCTGGCCGCTGCTGGCCATGCTCCACCAGCCGCCCGGCGGCATCGACTACGGCCCGCTGCGCAGCACGGTGCAGGCCGGCCTGGATCGCCTGGCCTACCGGCACGCCCGCCGCTTGCTGGTGGCGAGCGAATCGCTGGCCGATGAGCTTACTGCACAAGGCATACCGCCGGATCGGGTGCGGGTGGTGCCGCCGGGGCGGGATGTGGCGGCGGCCCCCGGTGCGCCGCCTGGCGATCTGCGGCAGGGGCGCCGGGCCGCCCTGCTGTGCGTGGGCAACTGGGTGGCGCGCAAAGGCATCCTCAGCCTGCTCGATGCGGTCGCCCGCCTGCCGCCCGATGCCGCCACGCTGCACCTGGCGGGCGACGATCAGACCGAGCCGGACTATGCGGCCCGCGTGCGCGCTCGCCTGCGCCGGCCCGACCTCGCCGGGCGCGTGGTGGTGCATGGGCGGCTGGCCCTGGCCGCTGTGGCCGCGCTCTACGCCGCCGCGGACGTGTTCGTGCTGCCCAGTCTGAAGGAGCCATACGGCACGGTCTACGGCGAGGCGATGGCCGCCGGGCTGCCGGTGGTGGGGTGGCGGGCCGGCAACCTGCCGTATCTGGCGGACGACGGCCGGGAAGGATTGCTGGTCCAGCCCGGCGAGATCGCCGGGCTGGCGCGGGCTCTGGACCGGCTGGCGGACGACGAGCCGTTGCGCCGCCGCATGGGGGAGGCGGCCCGCCGCCGCGCCCTGGCCCGGCCAACGTGGGCCGAGTCGGCGGGCCTGTTCTTCGCCGCCATCCGCGAAGCGCTGGGCGAAAGCGGCGGCGGGCCGGATCAGGGCTCGCCGGGCCGGCGGGCCAGGAAAAGCATGGTGCGCGATTCCGACGAAAACGGCTCGCGCTGGTAGCCGCCATAGAGGGCCTCGACCACGAACCCGGCGCGCTCCAGCAGATGCTCGGCCTCGAAGCGATAGATATAGCGATAGGGCCACTCCACGAAGCGCTTCGTGACCGTCCCATCGGCGGCGACGATCTCGTAGGCCGAGCGGATGATCCGCACCTGCGCGGCCAGATCGGTGCTGACCACGGCCTCGGTGCGGGCCACGGTGATGCCCTGCGCGGGCACATCGTGGACGAGGTCTTGCCGCACGCTGCCCACAGGTTCGAGCAGCCAGGCCGGTGCCGGGTGCATGAGGTCGATGGCCAGCAGGCCGCCGGGCCGCAGGTGCGCCGCCACCCTGGCGAGGGTCCGTTCCTGGCCGGCGCGCTCGGTCAGGTAGGCGAAGCTCTTGACGGCGATCACCGCCAGGTCGAACCGCTCGTCCAACTCGAAATCGCGCATGTCGGCCTGCACTAGTCGCGCATTGGCCTGCGCGGCGGGGCCGGCGGCGGCGAGCTTCTCGCGGGCCACGGCCAGCATATGCGGCGAGGCATCCACACCCGTCACCCGGTGCCCCGCCTGGGCCAGAGGCACCAGCACGCGCCCGCTGCCGCAGGCCACCTCCAGCACCCGCCCGCCCTGCGCCGCGGCGAGTTCCAGATACAACGGAAGATCCGCGGCAAACGGGAAGGCGTCATACAGGCGAGCCAGGATGGCATCGCCCCAGGGCTGATCGGCCCGGATCAGCGCGCTGGGGGCGGGCGATTGCTCAGGAGAGACCATACTTACTCCTTTACACCGGCAGGCAAGCGTGTTTGCTTGCTCAACTCGCCAACCGCCGCCAGTACCGCGTCCACGGTGATGCCGGTCATGCAGGCGGGGTCGCGGGTCGCGCCGCACGGCGGGTCCATGAGTGTGCCGCACGGGCTGCACGCCAGCGGCACGCGGACGATGCGGTAGCGATCCGGCGGGCACCATGGCCGGAACTCGCGCGGATCGGCAGGACCGAACAGGCTGATTACCGGCGTGCCGAGCAGCGCCGCCAGATGGACCGGGCCGCTGTCGATGCCGACCACCAGGCGTGCCTGTTGTTGCACCGCCGCCAGCGCTCCCAGCGACAGCGCATGGCCCAGGCCGCACGCCGCGCCCATACTCAGGTCAAGAATGGCGGACTCGATCTCGCGGACGTCCGGGCCGCAGACAACGAGCGGGGCCACGCCGTAGCGGGCGCGCAACCCGGCGGCCAGCGCGGCCCAGCGGGCCGGCGGCCAGCTTTTGAGCGGCCAGCCTGCGGCGGGGTGGATCAGGATCGGATGCGGGCCGCACCGCGCGCGCACCTGCGCCAGCGCCGTGGCCGCTTCCGCCTCGTCCGCCGGAGTGGGCACGAAATAGCGGGGCGCCGGCATGGCCGAATCGGCGGGCCAGCGCGCGCCCAGGGTATGCGCGGCGGCCCGCACCAGGTCGCAGGCCAGGGCCGCGACATGCCGCCGGGGTGGGGCCGGGAGTGCTCCCGTCAGGAACGGGGCCGTGCGCGGGCAGGCATAGCCCAGACGAACGGGGATGCCCGCCGCCGCTAGCAGTGCCCCCGTCACCGGGTCGTCGGGGCGGGGCAGAATGGCCAGGTCAAAGCGCCCGCGCAGGGTGGCGGCGACGCGGTCCGCCGTCTCCGGCCAGCCGGGCGGCGCGGGCCAGGATGTCAGCGGCGGGAACGGGGCGGTGCAGGTGGCGTCCAGGTCGGGACAGTGCTGCGGGACCGCGGCCACTGCCGGGCTCACCAGAGCGGTGATCCGCGCCTGCGGCAGCGCCCGGCGCAGCAAGGCGAGCGCGGGCAGGGTCAGCAGCATGTCGCCGAGATGGTCGGGCCGCGCCAGCAGGATGCGCGGCGCTGCCGGCTCGCCTGCCACGTCACCCGGTCTCCCGCGCCGGGGCTGCCGGGTCCAGCCGGTCGATGCGGGCGGCGTAGACCTGCGGCGACTCCCACACGCGCACCAGCAACGCCGCCAGACCCTGCCCCCGCAGCGGCGGCGCCAGCGTCATCCAGCAATAATCGGCCACCGCTTCGGCGGTGGTGTTCTTGCCTGCCAGCCCCGGCACCTCATCGAGGTTGCGATAATGCAGCGCCGCGGTCAGCGCATCCACCGTCTGCCGCAGCCGCCCGATGTCGTAAAGCACGCCGTCCGTGCTCAGCCGCTCGCCGCTGACCACGACTTCCAGGCGATAGGTGTGGCCGTGCAGGCGGGTCGCCGGGCCGAAATCGCCCACCAGCCGGTGCGCCGCCTCGAACTGGGCGGTGACGCCGATTTCATACATCGCCATCTCCTCGCTCATCCTCATAGGTCAGCACGACCTGTAACGTGTCGCCGGGGCACTCGTCGACCAGGCGGTAAGCGTCCGGTGCCGCGCGGAAGGGCAGCCGGTGCGAGATCAATTCCGCCAGGTGGAGTTGCGGCAGCAGGTCGCGGACCAGCGCCGTGCGCCGCGCCCGGTCCCAGCGGGGCGCCAGGGCGGGGTCGATCCGGCCCACCTGCGAGGACCGCAGACGGACGCGGCCCCGGTGGAAATGCCCGCCCAGATCGAGCGTGACCGGCTTCGTCCCGTACCAGGAGACGACCATGACCGTGCCTTCGTCGGCGACGGAGTCGATGGCGGCCTGGAGTGCCGCGCCCGCGCCGCTGGCCTCCAGCACCACATCGGCGCCGCGCCCGCCGGTAAGTTCCCGCACCTGCGCCGGGAGATCGGGACCGGGTTCCAGGGCCACGTCCACGCCCACCGCGCGGGCGACTTCGCGGCGCCGGGCCAGCGGATCGACCGTGATCACCTGCCCGGCGCCGGCGCGGCGCAGCAGTTGGGCCAGCAGCAGGCCCACGGTGCCCTGCCCGAAGACTAGCGCGGTTTCGCCCAGGCGTAAGGGCATATCCAGCAGCACGTTCGTGGCGGCTTCCAGGTTCGCCGTGAACACACCGCACAGCGGGTCGAGGCCGGCGGGCAGGCGCACGGGCAGTCCGGCGGGCACCACGAACGCCGTCTGATGGGGATGCAGCACGAAGACCAGGTCGCCGGGCGCGAGGTCGCGCACGCCCGGCCCGGCGTCCGCCACGCGCCCCACCATGGCATAGCCATACTTGATCGGGAAGGCGAAGCTGCCCGCCAGCGTGGGCAGGTCGAGCGGCAAGTCCGCCGGCACCTGCCCGCGATAGACCAGCATCTCGGTGCCCTGGCTCAAGGCGGAGGCAATCGCCCGCACGCGCACCTGGCCCGGCCCAGGGGGTGGCACGGGCTCCTCGCGGAACTCCGCACGGCGCGGCCCGGTGAGCCACAGCGCCTGCGCGGTGCGATCGCCGCC
>DASSGZ010000183.1:0-8586 GCA_035693165.1 Chloroflexia bacterium
CCGGTCAGCGCGGCAAAGACAGCCTTATCCGCGCGGCCCAGGCGCAGCAGGTTGGCGGCGGTGACGAGGCCGCCGGCCAGGGGCAGCAAGAACACGGTGGACCACCCGGAGGTGATCGGGGGCCAGGGCGGAGCCGGGGCCGGGCGGCTCATCGGCGCGCGCCGCCCGCCGCGCCGAGGCGCTGCTGCTGGGCCCAGGCGGCCCAGAGGAGGTCGCGGGCGGCGGCCATGCTCGGCGCGACCCGCAGGCCCAGACATTGGCCGCCGGAGAACCACGAGACGAAGAAGCGCGCTTCGGGTGCATCGAGGCCCGACCACCCGCCCAGGCGGGGATCGACGTGCTGAACGCCCAGATAAGCTTTAAACCGCGCGTCGGGCAGCAGCAACTTACCCAGCCGGCGCGTGCGGCCCCAGGGGCAGACTCCGGCGGCAACATAGGCATCCGGGTCGTTATCCCAATGCGGATTGTAGACGGCGCCCCAGGCAATGGCGCGCTCCAGTTCGTCGCGGTGCATCGCGCCTATTATAACGGCGGGACGCGGGTTCCGGCAAGCCGGGCCGTGGCATAACGCTTGCACTATCGGGAATACTTGTGCGCTTTATCACAAAAACCGGGAACGGCTATTCTGAGCGGAGCGACGAATCTCCATCCTTCCGGCCAAACGACGAGACTCTTCGCGGCGCTCAGAGTGACAAGCGACCTGTCGTCTGAGCGCCGCGAAGAATCTCGGTCCTGCCGGCCACACGAGGAGACTCTGAGCGCCGCGAAGAGTGACAGACAGCACCTGACAAACTACGGAAAACACCGGCACCACATATGGCTGAATCCACCGCCCCCCGCGCAAGCGGCGGGGATCCATCGATGAGTCTGCGGCCCGCATTGCAGGCGCTGCTGAGCAACGCGCGCCTGGTGACGGGGGCGCGCGCCGCCGCGCTGGCCGTGCCGGCGGGGGCGGAGGGCCGGCTCACGCTCGTCAGCGTGGAGGGCGACGCGCTCACGGCGGGGGCCACCCTGGACCCGGAGACCGTGCCCGGCTTGCGGGTGCTGCCGTTGCCGCCGCCCGCGCCCGATGTCCCGGCGCCCAGGGTGCGCTTGCTGGTGCTGCGTGGCCTGGTGTCCAACGAACCCGGCTCGGCGCTCGCCTCGTGCCTGCTCGCGCTGGCGGCGGTCGTCCATGCCATGCAGGTGAGCGAGGCCGCCCGCCGCGCCGCACCTGCCCCTAAAGGGGCCTCTAAAGAGGCACCGGCGTCCGTGGCGCAGGCGGGGTTCGATATTCCCCGGACGCCGGAGACCGTGCTGGAGCGGACTTTGCAGCGCATCTGCCGCCTGCTCGAAGCCGACCTGGCGAGCGTGGCGATCCGCGACCGGCGCGGCGAACTGGTCTGGCGGGCCATGGTGGGCTACCGCAGCGCCGTCGCCCGCCATACGCCGGTGGGGCCGGGGGCCGGGTTGGCCCGGCGTGTGACCACAAGCGGGCAGTTGCACTATCTGCCCGAAGCCGACCCGGCCATTCCCTTGATGATCGAGGAGGGGGTGGAAAGCGCGCTGGGCGTGCCGGTTTGCATCGACGACCAGCCCATCGGCGCGTTGATCCTCGGCTGGCGCCGCCCGCGGGCCGTATCGGGCGAAGAGCAGCGCCTGGTTCTGGCCCTCGCCGATCAGGTGGCCGGCGCGGTGGCGCAAACGCAGCTCTATGAAGAGACGTACCGCCAGCGTAATTTCCTGCAAAACCTGATCAACCACGCCCCGGCGGGCATTGTGGCGTTCACCCTGCCCGATTTCCGCGTGCGCGAGGTGAACCGCTTCTATCTACAATTCCTGGAGGAGCCTTTCCGCAGCGGTAGCCGCCCGCTGCAAGGCGTGCGCCTCGACGAGTTTCTGCCGCAAGCCACGGAGAGCGGGGTGCAGGCCATCTTCGACCGGGTGGCGGCCGGCGGTGAGCCGTTCACGATCCGCGAGTTTGAGTACAAAGGCTTCAGCCGCGGTACCACCTACTGGAACTGGAGCCTGGTGCCGCTGCAAGACACGCCGGACGAGCCGCCGGCGGGCTTGCTGCTGCTGGCGGTGGAAAGCACCGAGCAGGTGCTGGCCCGGCGGCGGCTCGCCGCGGCGCTGGCGCGGGCGCGCGACCAGGCCGGCGAACTCGAAGCAGTGATCCAGCAGATCGTCGAAGGGGTGGCCATCTGCGACGCCGAGGGCAATCTCACGAAAATCAACCCCGCGGGCGTCGCCATGCTGGGCCGGGGCGTGATCGCCCGCGAGCCGAGCGCCGCGTACCCCGAACGCTACCAGTTGTACGACATGGAAGGCACCCTCTTCCCCGCGGCGAATCTGCCCACCGAGCGCGCCCGCCGGGGCGAGACGGTGCTGGGCCAGGATATGGTGGTGCGCGCGCCCGACGGGCGGGAACGCATCATCAGCGTCAGCGCCGCCCCGCTCATGGATGAGGCCAACAACATCACCGGCGCGGTCGCCGTCTTCCACGATGTGACCAAGGCGCGCGAGGTCGAGCGCCTGAAGGACGACTTTCTCGCCATCGTCAGTCACGAGTTGCGCACGCCGCTGGCCGCGATCCTGGGCTATACGGATATCATGCTGCGCGGGCTGGGCGGGCCGCTCACCCCCAAACAGGAGCAAAACCAGCAGTCGATCAAGGCCAACGCGACCCGCTTGCTGGCCCTGATCAACGACCTGCTGGATGTCTCGAAGCTGGAGGCAGCGGGCGTCGCCCTCAACGCGGAAGCCGTGTCCTTGCAGCAAGTGATCCCCAAGGCAGTGGCCTGGGTGCAGGTGCTGGCGTCGGGCCGGGGTGTGACCGTGCTGCATCAGGTGCCGGCCAACCTGCCGCCCGTTTGGGGCGATGCCGAGCGCCTGCACCAGGTGCTGACCAACCTATTGTCCAATGCGATCAAGTTCACCCCGGCAGGCGGCACGGTGGTGGTGCAGGCGCGCAACAGCATCCTGCCCGCCGCGGCCCCGCCCGACAGCCCCGATTCGGCGTTCGCGCCGCCGGTGGGCGAGAGCATCCTGGTCAGCGTCCAGGACACCGGCGTGGGCCTGGCCGGCGATGACCTGGCCCGCATCTGGGATCGCTTCTACCAGGCCGACTCGACCACCAGCCGGCGCTACGGCGGGACCGGCCTGGGACTGACCATCGTCAAGAGCCTGGTGGAGTTGCACGGGGGCCGGGTCTGGGCCACCAGCGCCGGGACGGGCAAGGGCAGCACGTTCCAGTTCCGGCTGCCCCTGGCAGCCCGCGCCGCGCCGGCCGATCAGCCGGCGGAGGCGGGGCCGGACGCTGCCGGCGCGTCCGCGGATGCGGGCACGGCCACCCCGGCGGCGCCGCTGATCCTGGTCATCGAAGACAACAGCGACCTGGCGTCGATCATGCGCACGATGCTGGACGCCGCGGGCTATCGGGTCGCCCTGGCGCATGACGGCCCGAGCGGTCTCGAACAGGCCCGGCGCTTGCAACCGGCGGCGATCATGCTCGACGTGATCCTGCCACGGGCCAACGGCTGGGAGGTGTTGCAACAACTCAAGCACGACCCGCGCACCGCCGGCATCCCCGTGATCGTCGTGTCGATCCTGGAGCAGCACCGGCTGGGCCTGATGCTCGGCGCCACCGAGTACCTGGTGAAACCCTTCGACCGTGACCGACTCGTCAATACCCTGCGCAATCTCACCGGGCGCACGGCGGCGAGTCCGCACGTGCTGGTGGCCGACGACTCGGCGAGCCTGCGCGATCTGCTCAGCACGATGCTGGCCGGCGCCGGGTACACCGTGACCGCCGCGGAGGATGGGCTGGCTGCCCTGGACCGCATGGCCGAGGCCCCGCCCGATCTGCTGCTGCTCGATTTGCTGATGCCGCGCCTGGACGGCTTCGCCGTGCTCGAATGGGTGCGCGGCCATAGCGACCCGCGCATCCGCGAGCTCCCCGTGGTCTTGATCAGCGCCAAGGATCTGACGGCGGAGGAACGCGCCCAATTAGCCGACGCGACGCAGGCGCTGATCCCCAAGGCGGGCATGTCGCTGGGCGAACTGCTGCGCGTCGTAAAGGAGACCCTGGAAAAACTCAATGTCACCGCCCAAAACCACGATCATCCTGGTCCGCCATGCTGATGTCCACAACCCGAACGACATTGTCTATGGCCGCCTGCCCCGCTTCCGCCTGAGCGCCCTGGGCGAAGCCGAAGCCCGCCGCACCGCCGAGGCGTTGTGCGCTGCGCCGCCGGCCGCGCTCTACAGCAGCCCGCAACTCCGCGCCCGGCAAACCGCCCGTATCATCGCCGCGCAATATCCGGGGCTGGAGATCCATATCACCCGGCTGCTGGCCGAGGTGCTCACAAGCTGGCAGGGGCGGCCCAACGCCGAGATGGCCGTGCGGCAGTTCAATTTCTACGACCCGCTGCACCACCCCGACGATGAATCGCTGGAGGATATTGCGCGCCGGCTGGTGCGCTGGATCGCGCTGATGTTGCGGCGGCATCCCGGCGCGGTCGTGGCCGGGGTGAGCCACGGCGACCCGCTCATGGTCGTCCGCCTGCTCTTTAGCGGCCAGGCGCTCACGCCGGCGAATCTGCGGCGCCCGGAGGAATATCCGGCCAAGGGATCGATCACGCGCCTGGTGTTCGAGGGCGTGGGCGACCCGACCACGCTGCCGGTGCAGGTGCGCTACGAGGACCCGAACCAGGCAGCGCGGGGCGGGCCGCAAGGCGACCAGCGGGTAGCGCGCGCCGGCGCGGTGGCCCGCCGGGAGTCCTGACTCCGTGCCGGGCCGTTACCCGGCGTTTGCGCCGGTGAGCGGCACGGCCACGATGATGCGGCTGCCGTGACCGGGGGCGCTTTCGACGGTCAGGTGCCCGCCGAGGGCGCTGGCCCGCTCGCGCATACCGGTCAGGCCCAGGCCGCGCCCGCCGGTGCCGCCGGCGGCCCGGCTCGGCTCAAAGCCCTGGCCGTCGTCCTCCACGGTCAGCACCACGCCCGGCCCCCGATTGCCGTCCATCGCCCCGGCGCGCGTCAGGCACACCCGCGCCTGCTGGGCCTGGGCGTGCTTGACTACGTTGTGCAGCGCCTCTTGCGCGATGCGGAAGAGCGCATCTTCCACCGCGGTCGGCAGGCTGCCGAGATCGGGATCGACCTCGACCTCGATGGGCAGGGCCAGTTGCTGGCCGACCGTCTCGGCGTGCCGGCGCAGCGCCGGCCCCAGCCCCGAAGCGCCGAGCGCGGTGGGTCGCAGTTGAGCCAGCAGGGCGCGCATCTCGTTGAGCGCCGTGCCCGCCGTGCTCTTGAGCTTGTCCAGGTAGCTGCCCACCCGGCTGGGGTCGCGTTCGACCATGGCCTGCGCCGCCTCGGCCATCAGCGTCACCGTGAACAGCGACTGGGTCACGGAGTCGTGGAGTTCGCGCGCCAGGTGCTGCCGCTCTTCGAGCGCGGCCACCTGGCGCGCCTCGGCGTAGAGCCGCGAGTTCTCGATGGCGAGCGCCAGTTGTTCGCAGATGCCGCGCAGCGTGGCGTCCTCCAGGCGCGCTTGAACCTCGGCTTCGCGGATGGGGCGCAAGATACCGAGTTCCAGCATCCCTAGCGTCTGGGCGTGGACCTGGATCGGCAGCGCGATGCGCGTCTCGTGCCCGGCGCGGCGGCGGCTGCCGGCGGCATCGCCGCGACCCCGCGCGGCGCGGGAGCGGGCCGCCGGTTCGTCGCCGGCGGGCACGGCGGTATCGGGCGGTTGGTCGTTCAATTCAAAAGCGCGCGGGCGGCCCGCCAGCAGTTCGGGCGTGATCGGGCCGTAGACCTGGTTGTCCTGCGGAATGCGCCAGTTGGTTGGGCCGGCACCCGGACTCTCCGGCCCGCGGCAGAGGACGAGGTCCCAGGTGCGGGTGAGCGGGTTCCAAAGGCGCACGGCCACCGTGTCCCAGCCGGTCACGTCGAGCACGGCGCCCGCCGCCAGTTCCAGCATCGTGTTCAGGTCGAGCGAGCGGTTGAGCGCCGTCGCCACGGCGTTGATCCCGGCCAGTTCGCGGGTGCGCCGTTCGAGATCCTTAGCCTCGGTGATGTCGTGGTAGACCACCAGGCGGCCCAGGATGGCGCCGCTGTCGTCGCGCACGGGCCGGACGGTGCGCTGCACGACGCGCGGGCGGGGCCGGGACAGGACGCATTCTTCGGCGTACATGGCGTCGGGCGGCGCCGAGCGGAACCTGTCGATAAACGAGCGCGGCTGGGCCGGATCGGTAAAGGCCCCGGCCACCAGGTCGGCGACCTCTTCCGGCGTCTTGCCCAGCAGCGCGCCGGGGGGCAGGCTGTATTGTTCATGGACGGCCTGATTGCCCAGTTCGACACGCAGGTCGTTGTTGTAGAACAGCACGCCGTCCGCCGTCGATTCGAGCACGGCCTCCAGGTGGCTGCGCGCGGTCTGCACATCGTCGAGCAGGCGGGCGTTCTGCACCGCCGTGGCGAGTTGTTCGCCGATGGCCAGCAGGGTGGTGTCGCGCAGCATTTCGGCGGTGACTTTGCCGCTGGCGCCCGCGCGGCTGCCCAGCAGCAGCAGACCCAGCACCGGCGGTTCGCCCGCCTGCCGGGTGGCGAGGCGCAGCGCGCCCGCGGCGCCCGCGCGCAGCGGAAAAATCACCAGCCGATGGATGCCCTCGTCGAGGTAGCGCTGCAGGGCGGCCACTTCGTCGTCGCTCAGCGTGGCGACATCGACGGCGACAGGCCGGGCGTTCGCCAGCGCCTGGGTGATGAAGGCCCGCAGCGGGCTGGCTGCGTCGCTGATATCGCCGCCGGGCGCCGATTGGCCGGCGGCCTCCGGCGGCGCGTTGGTGCCCCCGGCATAGCGGTGCAGTGCGACTTCCCACTGGTCGCCCGGTCCGCGCAGGCAGACCGTCGCCATGTCCCACCCGGTCACGCGCAGCAGCATGTCGGCGCCCTGGGCCAGCACCGTCGGCAGGTCGAGCGATCGGTTCACCGCGCTGGCGACCTTGTTCAGGTCGGATAGTTCCTGCGTGGTGCGCAGCAGGTCCTGCGCCGTCTCGCTGACCAGTTGGACCAGGCCGGCGTTTTCGATGGCGACGGCGCACAGCCCGGCGATGGCTTCCAGCAGGCGGGCGTCGTCGGCGCTGAAGGGCCGCGTGCGGCTGTTGGCGATGATGCCGATGAGCCGGTCGCCGATCAGCATGGGCACGCCGATCCAGGCCTGCGGCACCTCGCTTGCCGGGTAATCGGGCGGCAGCAGGCCGCGCTCTTTCTTGGCCGCAATATAATCGCTGACGCGCAGCAGACGCCGCGTGCGCAGTACCTCGGTGTTCAGCCCCGGCTCGATGGGCAGGGTCTTGCCGTGGGGCACGATCTGTTCGCCCTGGTAGAACCAGAGCACCGCCTGCACGGTATCGCCGTCGGTGTAGCGCCCGATCCAGAAGTTCTCGGTTTCCAGCACCCGCGAACACTGTTCGTAGATCACCCAGTAGAGCTTATCGAGATCGAGCACCGAGTTGATGGTGCAGGCGATTTCGGTCAGAATCTCGAAGCCGGTGGCGGGATGGGCCGGTGGCTCCCCGGCGGGCGTGCGCTCGTGGGGTTCATGGGGGGATGCTTCGGGCAGGGGCGAAGTTTCCGGTATGGCCGTTTCAAGTTGAGACATGATATGCATTCTCCGTAACTGGGACAATTGTAGCCTAATTCGTGTCCAACTGCAACTACAGATGGCACAAAGCCTATACAACAGGCCGGGATCCGTCGCGAGGCAAGCGACGGATCCCCCCTTGTGCCATTGCGTTGCGCTGGCTATACTGGACGGGATTGCTGCCGCCGGTCGCCGGGACCGCGCGGGCCTGCCTGTAGCGGAGACGTTGCCCGTGGAATCCGTGCCGCCCGACTTTATGCCCTCGTGGACCGTGCGCCCATATGAGCCGGGCGACGAAACGCAACTGGTCGAACTCTATGCCCGCGTCTTTGGCCGGCCCCGGCCGGTCGAGGTCTGGCGCTGGAAGCTGCAGGGCCGCCCGGCGCCGTACCCCACCGTCTGGGTCGCCGCGACCAGCGAGGGCCGGATCGCCGGCCAGTACGGCGGCATCCCGCTGGGGTTGCAGATCGGCGGGCAGGTCTACCCGGCGGTCCATGCGGTGGAGGCGATGACCGACCCCGCGTTTCGCCGCCAGGGAATGTTGACCCGGCTGGGCGAGGCGGCCCACGGCGGCTGGACGGCGGCGGGGCAGGTGGCGGTGCTGGGCCTGCCCAACGACCAGTGGGGCACGCGCAACTATGCGCTGGGCTACCGCCCGCTTTTCCCGCTGGCCTGGCTACGCTTCCCGCTGCACGCCGAGCGGGCCGTCGCGCGGATCGCGCAGATTCCGCGCCCGCTGGCCGGGCCGGTGGCGGCGCTCAGCGCGGCGGGGTCGGGGGTGTGGCGGGGCCTGGCACGCGGCGCCATGCGCCGGCAGATGCGCGGCGCCGCCGTCGCCGTGGAGGACGTGACCGGGCCCGACCCGGCCCTCGACCGGCTCTGGGCACGGGCCGCGCCGCACTACCCGCACCTGGTGGTGCGCGACAGCGGCTGGGTCGATTGGCGGTTCCTGCGCGCGGCCACCGGCG
>DASSGZ010000184.1:0-5154 GCA_035693165.1 Chloroflexia bacterium
ACAAGGACCAGCCCAACTATCCCGACGGCGCGACCGGCTACCACCGGGTCGCGGTCAAGATCGTGTAACCCGCAGAGAGCAAAATACAAAGGCCGGTCCAGCGTGGACCGGCCTTCGTGTTTCTACAAACGCCCAACGCGCCTGGCCCTGTGCCGGCACCGCCCTGGCACCGCAGTCGCCGCGGCGGTTACGGCACCGCCCTGGCACTCCATAAGCATTGGCGCCGGGGCGGCACTCGAATGGCACCGGGTTGGCACCGCCCCGGCACCGCGCCAGTCGCCGCCCCCGCTATTTCAGGCTGTCGAGGCCCTTGTTGATGCTGGCTAGCTGGCGCTGAAGGGTGTCGGAGAGGTCGGTGAGGACCTGGCGCACGTAGTTGTCGGCGCCCACCTGCACCCGTTCGGCTTCTTCCTGGGCTTCGCGCTTGATGTCTTCGGCCTGGGCGCGGGCCTGCTTGAGCAAGCCCTCGCGCTCGATCAGCACCTCGGCCTGCTGGCGGGCCGTCCGCAGGATCTCGTCGGCCTGGGCCTGGGCGTCCGAGAGAATCTGCTCTTTTTCGCGCAACACGTGCTTGGCGTAGCGGATCTCCTCGGGTAGCACGGTGCGCATCTGGTCGATCAGGTCGATCAGCTCCTGCTCGTCGAGCATGAGCCGGTTGAGGCCGGGCACGCGGCGGCCGGCCCGCACCATCGTTTCGAGCCGATCGATCAGATATTGCAAATCCATACGCATGTCGCTGATGGCGGTCACCCCCCGTGTTCGTCAGCCACCGTACTGGCTAAACATCAGATCGATCGTTGCCCCCCGCCGTGCTGGGCGTGCCCACCCCGTAGACCGAGTCGAGCGCCGCGGCTACGTGCGGCGGCACCAGTTCGTGGAGCTTGGGGCTGTGGTGCAGGGCCAGTTCGCGGACGATGCTCGCACTCAAGAAGGAGTGTTCTTGCGAGGTCATGAGACAGACCGTCTCGATTTCCGGCGCCAGCTTTTCGTTGATCAGGGCGAGTTGCAGTTCCCACTCGAAGTCGGTCAGCACGCGCAAGCCGCGCACGATGGCCTGGGCGCCGATCTGCTTCGCATAATCGATGGTCAGGCCGCTGAAGCTATCGACTTCGATGTCGCTATGGTCGAAGCCGCGCACCGCCTCCCGGATCAGCGCCATGCGCTGCTCGACGGTGAAGATCGGCTTCTTTTGCGGGTTCTCGCCCACGGCGATGATCAGCTTATCGAACAGGAGACCCGCCCGCCGGGCAATGTCGAGGTGACCATTGGTGATGGGATCGAAGGTGCCGGGATAAATGGCGATACGCAATTAACAGATCTCCTCGTCGTCGTCTTCGTCCGGCGCGGCATCCGCGTCGCCCGGATCGGCCTCGCTGCCGGCAGCCGCCGCCGCGTATTTGTAAAGCGAGAACGCCGACCCGCCGAAGGTGCGGTGCCGGATGCGGCGCAACGGGCCGGGCGCATCCGGCAGTTCCACCGTCGTGGCGTGGCCGACGACCAGCAGCCCGTCGGGCGCGAGAAACGGTCCCGCGGCCACCTGGCCCAGAATCGCGCGAATCGCCGGGTCGGCGTAGGGCGGATCCATAAATATTATATCACACTTAACGGCGGGCAAGGGATCTTTGTCACCCGGCAGCAGGCTGCGCCCGGCGGCGCGCAGCTTCAGATAGGCATCCACGGCCATGCTATGCACGCGGGCGCGGTCGGCCAGGCGGGTGAAAGCCAGGTTAGCGGCGATGATGCGGCCCACCCCCGCGTTCTGCTCCACGAAGTCGCACCACCCGGCGCCCCGCGACAGCGCCTCGATGCCCAGCGAGCCGGTCCCCGCGTAGAGGTCGAGCACGCGGTCGCCCTCCTGCGGGTAGCCCAGGCTGGCAAGGGTGCCGAACAGCGACTCCTTGACGCGGTCGGTCATGGGGCGGGTGCCGCGCCCATCCGGCGCCTTGAGCCGCAGCCCGCGGGCGCTGCCCGCAATCACGCGCATGCGGCGGGCCTATGCTTCCGGCGCACTGTTCGCCAGCTCCCAGAAGGCTTCGAGTTGCCGGCGAATCGGGGCGTGCTCCGGCAAGGCCAGGTTCGGATCTTCGCCGAACAGGTACTCGGCCTCGCGGCGGGCGAGTTGCAGCGTGTCCATATCGCTGAGGCGGGCCATGCGCAGGTCGAAGGCGCCGCTCTGCCGCGTGCCGAAGAACTCGCCCGGCCCGCGCAGGCGCATGTCCTCCTCGGCCAGGTGGAAGCCGTCGTGGTTCTCCTCGATCACGCGCAAGCGCTCCATCGACGTGCTGAGCGCCGTGTCCGACACGAGGATGCAGTACGACTGGTGCTCGCCACGACCCACGCGCCCGCGGAACTGGTGCAACTGGCTCAGGCCGAAGCGCTCGGCCCCCTCGACCAGCATCAACGTCGCGTTGGGGATGTCGATGCCGACCTCAACCACCGACGTGGAGACGAGGATGTCGTACTCCTGGCGGCGGAAGGCGGCCATGATCTGCTCTTTCTCCGCCGCTTTCATGCGCCCGTGCAGCAGGGCCAGCCGGTAGTCGGGGAAGATCTCGGTTTGCAGCCGCTCGTGTTCGGCGACGGCGGATTTGGCCTCGATCTTGTCCGACTCCTCGACCAGCGGGCAGATGATGAACGCCTGCCGCCCGGCGTCGACTTCGCGGCGCACGAAGTTGTAGGCTTGTTCGCGGCGGCTGTTGTCGATCCAGCGCGTCTTGATCACCTGGCGACCCGGCGGCATCTCGTCGATGATCGAGATGTCGAGGTCGCCGTAGATGGTCAGGGCCAGCGAGCGCGGGATGGGCGTGGCCGTCATGACCAACGTATCGGCCAGCACGCCGATCTCGGCGGCCTTCTGGCGCAGCTTCTCACGCTGGGCCACGCCGAAGCGATGCTGCTCGTCGATTACGACTAAGCCCAGCTTGGCGTACTGCAGTCCCTCGGTGATCAGCGCGTGCGTGCCGATCACCAGGTCGCAGGTGCCCTCGGCCAGGTCCTTGTAGATCTTATCGCGCTCGCGCTTGCGCATGCCGCCGGTCAGCAGCGCGATGTTGAGCGGACGGTAGCCGGGCGGCGGCTCCAGCGACTCGACCAGCGGTTGCAGCCCCGTGTTCTGGCTCTTGTCGAGCTTGCCCAGCAGTTCCTTGAGCGCGGCCAGCGCCGGGCTGAGTTCCACGGGTGCGTCGACAATGGTTTCGTTGGCGGCGTAGGTGCGGCTGTCCACGGCGGCCTTGCGTTTGCGCTTGCCGGTGCCGTCAGCGCCGGCATCGTCGCCGGTAGCCGCGGCAGCCGCCGCCTCCTGCGCCTGCCGGGCGGCTTCCTCGGCCTCGGCTTTCGCCGCCGCCAGCCGGGCGGCCACCTCGGCCAGCTTGGGGTTGGCGTCGCCCACCGGCAGCCAGAAGTTCTTGAACAGCTTGCTCAAGCCGCGGTAGTGCTGCTCGGCCAGGATCTCCGTGGGGGCCATCAACGCGCCCTGTGCGCCGTCGGCAATCGCCGCCAGCAAAGCCGTGGCCGCCACCACCGTCTTGCCGGAGCCGACATCGCCCTGCACCAGGCGCGCCATCGGCAGATCGCGCTCCATATCGGCGGTGATCTCCTCCAGCACGCGCTGCTGGGCGCCGGTCAACTGGAAGGGCAAGGTTTCCCGGAAGCTGTTGAGGATGTCCGGGCGCACGCGAAAGGCGAAGCCGGGCTGGTCATGCTGCCATTGCTGCTTGCGCTGCAACATGCCCAACTGGATCAGGAAGAACTCGTCAAAAGCCAGGCGGCGGCGGGCGCGATTGAGGGTGGCCCAGTCGGCGGGAAAATGGACCTGGCGCAAAGCGTCGGGCAAGCGCAATAGACTGGCCCGCTCGCGGATAACTTCCGGTAGCGCATCCTCCACCAGGTCGGCGTAGGCATCCACGGCCTCTTTGACGATGCGCCGCACCACACGCTTCGACAACCCCTCAGTCAGCGGATACACCGGCACCAGGCGGCCCGTGTGAAGTAGCTCCTCGGTGTCGTAAGGCTCGAATTCCGGCCCGTTCATGACCAGGCGGCCGTTGAACTCGGCCACCTTGCCGCTGAAGACGAACTGCTGGCCCTCGACCAGCGAGCGGGCCATCCAGTCGCGGCCAAACCAGGTGGCATTGAGCGCGCCGGTATCGTCCACGACGGTGGCCGTGATCATGGCGAGGTTGTTGCGGCTGCGCTTGACTTCGACTCGCCACACCGTGCCGATGACCGTCTCGACCTGCCCATAGGTCAGCGTGCTGATCGGCTTGAGGTTACTGAAGTCATCGTAGCGGCGCGGGAAGAAATAGAGCAGATCGCGCACGGTGAAGACGCCTAGCCGCTCAAACAGCTTGGCGGTGTTCTCCCGAACCCCCTTGACCACCAGGATCGGGTTCTCCAGCGACGGCGCTTTGCGATGGGCGCTGCGCGCGGCCTCGGCGCTGATAGGCGCAGGCGCCGGGCTGAGCGCCGCCGGGGCGGCTGCCGCGGACGCCGTGGCTACGGAAGGTCGCGTGCGGACCGGGCTGCCGGTCGCCATGGTCAGCGGCGAGACAGTGGGTGCGGGGCGGCGGGCGGGGCGCTTTTTGGCCGGTTCTGCCTCGGCGCCGGGTTCGTCGGGGGGCCGGGCACGCTCCCCGGCGGCCAGGCGGCCCAGCAGGTCTTGCGTGCGGCGCAGGCGAACCTCGCGGCTGCTGCGGCCCTGCGCGCTGTAGGGCGCCAGGGTGCCGCGGATGGCCTCGATCATCTCCTCGGCCAGCGGGTCGTGGGCGCGTGCCTGCCGGGCCCAGGTCTCGATATAGGCCGTCAGCCCGCCCGACACCGCCGTGTCCTGGAAGCCCTTATGCTCTTCGAGTTGCAGGATCTTCTGCAGCAGGTCCGTTGCTTGCGACATTGTCCTTCTTCAACGATCTAGGCGCACAAAACGAGCGGGCCGCGCGGCCCTGAGCACACAAAACGAGCGGGCCGCACGGCCCGCTCGTGGCGCGATCGCCGTCTCCCGGCCCTGGGTGGCGCATCCCCGCTCAGGCGCGGGCCACCACGCAACAAATCCCGACCGCCCGCGGGCCGACGTGCGAGCCGAGCACCGCGCCGATATGCGACACCAGGATCTTCTCGCGCGGATAGACCGGCTCCAGCATGCTAATCAGCTTCTCGGCC
>DASSGZ010000185.1:0-8488 GCA_035693165.1 Chloroflexia bacterium
GACCCGCAACTGGGGCCGTTGCTCTACAACGGCGGCCCAACCCTGACCCATGCCTTGCTGCCCGGATCGCCCGCCATCAACGCGGGGGCGCCCGGCCTGTGTTCCGCTCAGGACCAGCGCGGCCTGCCGCGCACCGACGGCGCATGCGACATCGGCGCCTACGAGGTCGGCAACACTTCGCGGCGCACCGCTCAGGTGCTGAGCGGAACGACCACCGATTCCGCCGCCTTCCTCGGCGACAGCAACTGGTTCAAGATCCCGGTCAGCGACCCGGACTCGGTGATCACCGTCACCCTCGGGTCGCCGGGCGACTACGACCTCTATCTCTTCGCGCCCAAAGTGGACGAGGAAACGGGCCAACTGCGCGACATCGGCCAGCTTAACAACATCGGCGCGCTGACCGACATTGGCCAACTGAACAACATCGGGCAACTGAACAACATCGGCGTCATCGACAACATCGGCCAACTCAACAATATTGGCCAGTTGAACAACATCGGTGGCTTGAACACCATCGGCCAGCTTAACAACATCGGGCAGTTGAGCGACATCGGCCAGCTTAATAACATCGGCCAGCTTAACAACATCGGCCAACTTAATAACATCGGTCAGCTTAACAACATCGGCCAACTTAATAATATCGGCCAGCTTAACAACATCAGCCAGCTCAACATCGGCGCGACCGCGATTGCCACCGACACCGACGAAGTGGGCACGCTGGTGGCGGCTTCGGCCACCGCCGGCAGCGGCAACGAGACAATCACCTACGATGTGCATGAACTCCACGGGAACTACTACGCGGTGGTGGCCCCGCATAACTTAGAGGCCATCGGCCAGCTATTCGACATCGGCGCCACGGTCACGGCGCCCGGCGGCGCGCCCCCGCCGATCACGCCCGCGCCGACCGGGTTCACTCCGCCGGCCAGCGATGCCGGCGTGGAAACCCTGATCCTGACCAACCAATCCCGGTTCGCGGCCCTCTATCCAGGCGATCCCGGCACCGCCGATCTGCCCGCCGCCCTGACCGCGCTGGCCACCGATTCCCACGTCCACGGCGTGGTGGTCAATCTCGACAGCTATACGCCGATCAACAACGCCTATAACCTGTGGGACAGCCAGCCCACCAACCCGCAAGCGGCCAACTACGTCGCCTGGAACATCAAGTCGCTCCTCTACAGCCTGGCCCAGGCTTATCCGAACCTGAAGTACCTGGTGCTGGCCGGGAGCGACCCGATCATCCCGGCGCGGCGCACCGCCGACACCACGCTGCTCGCGAACGAGCGCAACTACCTGCTGGCGGGCGACCCGCGCATCAACGCCGCCCTGACCGGGCGCTATTACCTGAGTGACGACTACTACGCCGGGCTGCTGCCCCTCCCCTTCCTGGGCGGCGAGCTATACATGCCGCAGGTCGCCCTTGGCCGCCTGGTCGAAAAACCACATGAGATCCTTGCCGCCCTGAACACCTTCCTGGCCCAGCCCGCGGTGACGCCGGCGAGTGCGTTCATCACCGGCTATGACTTCCTCAAGGATCAGGCGACCGCCGTGAACGACATCCTGGCGCAATACGGCATCGCCGACCGCACCACGCTGATCAACGATACCTGGTCGGCGAGCGACTTCCGCGCCGCGTTCTTCGACCAGGGCCCGGCCCGCGGCCTCAACTCGCTCAACTCGCACTTCAACCACAACAGCTTTTTCCCCAACAGTGGCGGCAACGTCTTGGCCGACGAGGTAACCAGCGACAGCACCGTCTACAGCGGCACGCTGATCTTCTCTGTCGGCTGCCACTCGGGCCTGAACATGCCCGATCGCGGCCCCGCCACAGAGCAGGATGACACCGATTGGGCGCAGGCGTTCGCCCGCCGGGGGGCTACCTACTTAGGCAACACCGGCTTTGGCTACGGCGACTCGGACCTGATCGCCTACAGCGAGAAACTGATGGTCAACTTCGTCCAGCAGTTGGGGAACGCTGCGGGCGGCCCGCCCAGCGTCGGCGAGGCGATGCTGGCTGCCAAGCAGGATTACTTCAACAGCCTGGGCACAGCCTCCTTCAGCAACTACGACCAGAAGGTGCTCGGCGAGATGACGCTCTACGGCCTGCCGATGCTAAAGGTCAGCGTGCCCAACCCGCAAAGTGCCGCCGGGGCGTCCCGCCCGGCCGGGAAGACGACCCAGGCACCGGCGGTCGCGAACCCGACGCCGATTCCCTTCAACCTCACGTTCAACTACAATACGCAGACCGTCGCCGGACGGGGCAGCTACCTCCAGATCCAGGGCGAGCACGATCAGCAGGTCCTCGGCGGGCGGCCCGTGCAGCCGATCACCAACCGGGTGCTCAACACACCCGGCGCCATCGCCCACGGCGTGCTGATGCTCGGCGGCACTTTCACCGACCTGCCGAACTTCGACCCGGTGGTCTCGCAGGTACTGACCGACGGCGCCAACCTGGCCGGCGAGCCGGATTTCCCTTTCACCCACTGGTTCCCCGGCCAGCTTGCCAGCGTCAACCGCCTGGTCTCCATTGACGGCACGGTCAAGCAACGGCTGGTGGTCGTACTGGCGCAATACAAGGCCAACCCCGGCCAAACCGTGGGCACCGAGCGGCGCTACAACCAGCTTGATCTCGACGTGCTGATGGCGCCCGACACCGAGACCGACTTCCTCGCCCCCGCCATCCACGATGTGCAGGCGCAGGCTCTCGGAAGCAGCCTTAACTTTACTGTGCGGGTGAGCGACGATAGCGGCACGGTGGCGCGGGTGGTGGTGCTCTACGCGGCGGCGGGCGCGAACGCCTGGTCGCGGGTCGAGTTGCCTTATAACTCCGCCGACGCGACCGCTACGGGCAGCATCCCCTTGCCCGGCCCGGTGGTCCAGTACTTCGTCCAGGCGGCGGACGGCGCGGGCAACGTTGCGCTCGCGCTCGACGCCGGCGACCCTTATGTGGTTTCTGCGGTCAGCCTGATCGCACCTGAGCAGGCGCCGGAAGACCAACCGTTTACGCTGGTCCTGCTGCCCGCCGGGTTCAGTGGCTACGCTTTCGACTGCGGCAGCGGCAGCTACGTGCAGGCAGCCGGCAACGCGCTGGACTGCACGCCGAACGACGAAGGGACACTCACGGTGCGCGGCCGTATCGCCGGCCAGGAGCGCACGGCCCAGGTCGAGGTCTACGGCGTGCCGCCGAGCGCCCGCTTCGTCGCGCCCGCCGAGGTGCTGCCCGGCGCATCGTTCACCCTCGCGCTCACCGACGCCAGCGATTCCATCGCCGACATGGCCGCCGGATTCAGCTACGCCTTCGACTGCGGCAGCGGCTACGGCGCCTACGGCCCGGCTGCTTCCGCCGCGTGTGTGGCGCCGGGGGTCTTCGGTAGCTTCACCGTGAACGGCAAGATCCGGGATAAGGATGGCCTGGAGTCGGAATATAGCGCTGTTGTGCAGGTCGTCGCGGTGCTGTCCACGCCTACGCCCTCGCCGACGCCCACCACCCCGCCCGCCACCCGGAGCGCGACGCCCACCGCCCCCGCCGGCGTGACGGCCACGCCGACCCGCACGCCGACCGCCGCCCCAAGCCAGACGCCAACCATCACCTTGACGGCGACGCCCACGCCCACCCGCACGGCGACGCCGACAGTCACGCGCACTGCGACGATCACACCAACGCCGACGCGGGCGGCCACCGCCACCGCGACGGCTACGCCGGGTCTGAACTGCGCACCGTTGGGGCCTGCCGCCGGCTTCAACCTGTTCAGCCTGGGCGCGATCAACGCCGCCAACTCGTCCAGCGGCGGGCGCATGGCGGGGAGCGGCCCGGTCACGCTGATGAACTACACGGTGGGGTCCGGCCTGCCCAATTCGCATGGTACCCGTGACGACCTGATCAGCGGCACCGACCTGACTTTCACCAACGGCCAGGTCGCCAGGGGCAACGCGGTCTACGGCGGCACGGGCACCTTTACCAACGTCGGCTTCCCCAACGGCAGCGCGCGCCGGGGCAGCGTGATTGACTTCCCCGCCGCCCGGCAATTCCTGCAAAACGCGTCGACCACCTGGTCCAGCCTGGCGACGAACGGGACGATCACCTGGCAGCGCAAGCAGTACGCCCTGACCGGCACCAGCAACACGCTGAACGTCTTCAACATCTCGGGAGCCAACCTGGCCCAGGCGACGCGCCTGACCATCACCGCCCCGGCAGGGTCCACGGTGCTGGTAAACGTGGACGGCAGCAGCCTCACGCTGGCGAACTTCGGCATCACGGTCAGGGGCACCAGCCGGCAGAAGGTGCTGTACAACTTCGCGGCGGCGACCAGTCTGAACGCCGGCAATCTCGGCGTGGCGGGTAACATCCTGGCCCCCCGCGCCGCCGTGAGTTTCAGCAACGGCCAGGTCAACGGCAACCTGATCGCGGCGTCCTTCACCGGCACGGCGGCGCTGAACCAGCAGCCGTTCACCGGCTGCCTGCCCTGAGCCGGCGCCGTGGAAGCGACCGGGTACGCAACCGATGCCCGTGGGGTCGCGCAACCTGGCCAGGGCTTTCGCCCCTCGCCCCAGGCCGCAGCCCTTGTGCTATAATGAGGCCCGATATGGCGTCGCTGCTGATCCATAGCTGAGGAGGGCCAAGCCAGAGATGTTGACCGACAGGGACAAGGCGCTGCTACTCCGCATGGTGCCCTTCTTCTCGGCGCTGCCTGACGAAGTGCTGGTGGACCTTGCCCCGCGGACCCGCGAGGTGCGGGTCCCGGCGGGCCAGGCCGTGGTCCACAAAGGCGAGCCGGGCGACTGCATGTATATCATCATCCGCGGCGAGGCGCGCGTCCACGACGGCGAGCACCAGATGAATTATCTGCGCCGGGGCGACATCTTCGGCGAAACGGCGGCCCTGGACGGGCTGCCGCGCGTGGCGACCGTAACGGCGGTGTTCGACATGGCGCTGCTGGAGATCGACCGGACCGCCCTGTTCGCCCTGATGCGCGAGAGCATCGCCGCGATGGAGGGCGTCGTGCGCGGGCTGACCCGCTGGGTGCGGCCCACGCTGCACCAGAGCAGCGCGGATTACCACTATATCCAGGCCATGACGCGGCTGACCGCGGCGGCGGCCCAGGTCGAGGCGGGCGTCTATGAGCCGGAAGGGTTGGACGGCGTGGCGGCGCGCCCCGACGACCTGGGCCAGTTGGCCCGCCTGTTCCAGCGCATGATCCGCGAGGTCTACACGCGCGAGCAGGCGCTTCAGCAGCAGGTGGTGGAATTGCGGATCGAGATCGACCGCGCCCACCAGGCCCGCCAGGTCGCGCAGATCGTGGGCACCGGTTATTTCCAGACCCTGCGCGACCAGGCCCGCGATCTGCGCCAGATGCTGGGCGCAGCCGCCGGGCCGGCCCCGCCGCCGGCCCGCCCCCTGGATGAAGGCCCAGTCCCCTCCCCACGGGAGCCGTAAGCATGGCACAGATCATTTCCCTGCACTCCTTTCGCGGCGGCACAGGCAAGTCCAATACGACCGCCAACCTCGCCACGCTGCTCGCCGGGGAAGGCCGGCGGGTGGGGGTGATCGACACCGATATCCAATCCCCCGGCATCCACGTGCTCTTCGGGCTGCGCGGGCCGCAGATCACTCACGCCCTCAACGACTACCTGTGGGGCCGGTGCTCCGTCGCCGACATCGCCCGGCCCGTGCTACAGGACGTGCTTCCCGACCGGCTCTTCCTGATTCCATCCAGCATCAAGGCCGACGACATTGTGCAGGTCATCCGCCAGGGCTACGATGTGCGGCGCTTGACCATGGCGTTTCGCGAATTGATCGACCATCTGCACCTGGATGTGCTGCTGATTGATACCCACCCTGGCCTGAACGAAGAGACGCTGTTCGCGCTGGCGATCTCGACCACCCTGGTCATCGTGCTGCGCCCCGATCAGCAGGATTACGAGGGTACGGGCGTGGCGGTGGAGGTGGCCCGGTCGCTGGAAGTGCCGCGCCTGGTGCTCGTCGTCAACAAGAACCCGCCCGATTTCGACGAACGGGCACTGGCGGAGCGCGTGGCGCAGATATACCAATGTCCGGTGGCGGCGGTGCTGCCGCACAGTGACGAGATGATGAAGCTCGCCAGCGAGGGGATTTTCGCCCTGCGCTACCCCGGCCATCCGCTGACGGCCCGCCTTCGGGAGCTGGCCGCGCAGTTGGTGGCGCCCTGATCGTCCGACCCCGGCGTTTCCGGCACGCGGTTGGCGCCACACTGCCAATCTGGCCGCCTACAGGAGCAGACAATGGGTGGGAATCTTGGATTGAGCAGGGAAGCGTTGCTGGGGGGCGCGCCCTTGCCCCGGCGGGTCAACACCCAGGTATATCTGATCGAAGCCCGCACCGCCCACCTGGCGGCCCAGTCCCGGCACCAGCGCAGCCCGTTTGTCCCGGCGCGAACCATTGCAGAGCGCAACCGGGTCTATCTCCAGGCGCTCAAGCTGGGCACGGAACCCTCCGAGCGCCCCACGATCCAGGACCTGGAGCGCTACAGCCCGCAATGGACCGACCTGGTGCCCGATGAACCGGGCTACCGGGCCGCCGTCGCCCACACGCTGGGCGCCCGCTACCGCATCCCCTACCGCCAGGTGCCCCGGCTGCGCGCTGCCCTCGGCCTCGATACGACCGCAGTCCAGGAGGCCTACCAGCGCCTGTATGGCGCACCGATCGCGCAGATCTTCGTTCCGCGCCTGGGCGCCAGGGAGCGGCTGGCCTGGGTCGCCGCCGCGGCCGGTGAGCGGGCCGAAAACCTGCCGCCGTTCTGGGCCGCCTTCGCCCTGACGCTGACCGAAACCGTCGGCGCGGGCGTGCTGGCGCTGCCGATCGCCGTCGCCGGGGTCGGGCCCTTGCCGGGCGCGGCCATTCTGATCGTGCTCGGGCTCGTCAACTTGCTGACGGTCGCCTGCCTGGCCGAAGCCAGCGCGCGCACGGGCGCGCTGCGCTATGGCAACGCCTTCGTCGGCCACTTGATCCGCACCTACCTGGGCAGCCGGGCCACCTTGATCCAGGCGCTGTCCCTGATCCTCTTAACCTTCCTGGTGCTGCACGCCTACTACATCGGTTTCGCCACCACGCTGGCCGCCGCCACCGGCCTGCCCGCCGGCCTGGTCATGGCGCTGCTGTTCCTCGTTGGTCTCTATTATCTGCGGCGGGGCTCCCTGGATACGACCGTCGGCTCGGCCATGATCGTGAGCGGCATCAACATCGTGCTGATCCTGATCCTGGCCGGGGTCGCCTTCGCGTACGTGAGTCCGCAAAACCTGGCCTATGCGAATCTGCCGTTTCTCGCGGGCCGGCCCTTTGACGCCGGGATTCTGCAACTCATCTTCGGCACGGTCCTGGCTGCCTACTTCGGTCATATCTCGGTGAGCAACGGCGCCCAGTTTGTGCTGCGCCGCGACCCGAGCGGGCGCGCGCTGATCCGCGGCAGCGCGGTGGCGATGGCGACGGCCACGTTTCTCTATGTGCTCTGGGTGCTCGCCGTCAACGGAGCGGTCGGACATGCCAGCCTGGGTGCGGAGCAGGGCACGGCCCTGGTGCCGCTGGGGCGGGTCGCGGGGTGGGCGGTCCCGCTGCTGGGCTCGATCTTCACCGCGCTGGCGATGGGCATGGCGAGCATCCATTACGCGCTGGCCCTGTACAATCTCGTCCAGGAGCAACTGCCCCGCCACGACGCCGCGCCGGACCTTGCGCCGGCGACGCCCGATCCGGGCGCAGGCCGCCGCAGCGGCGGTTTCCAGACGGCGATTCTGGGCCGGCAGGGCCGCTTCCTCATCGGGGCCAGTCCGGTAGTGGTGATCTTCCTGGGTAGCGAGTGGCTCCTGTTGACGGGGAGCGGGTCATTCAGCGGCACCCTCAGTGTGATAGGGGTGGTGCTGGTAGCGCTGCTGTCGCTGATCTTCCCGGTCCTGCTGCTGGCCGCCAGCCGGCGCAAAGGCGACGCCGTCCCCGCCGGTTTAATACCGGGGCTGGGCCATCCGCTGGTGCTCGGTGCCATTTACCTGCTGGGCGTGGCTAGCCTGTTCCTGCATGGCCTGGTGATCTGGGAGAACCCGCTGGCGCGCGGCGTGGCCCTGCTGGCCGGGGTGATATGCCTGGTCCTGACCGGCGTGGTGTGGCGCGCTGGGGCTTTCCGTGCCCGGCTGGTGGTGGAGCTACGCCGGTATCTCGCCGGTGGCCCGCCCGCCCAGGTGAGCGTCGTCGGCGCCGGATCCCCCGTCCCGGCGGACATCCAGATGCTGGACCAGGATCGCGCTGCTCCGCGGCTGGAACAGATCGCCAACGGCGCGGGCCCGGCTTTCGCCGCGGAGGCAGTGGTAAACGTGCCGGCGACGCGCACCCGCGAACTGAAAGTGTGGGCACATGAGATCACCCCGGACGGGAATTCACAGGGGCTCCCGGCCATAGTACAGGTCGTCGACGGAGCCACCGCGCCGGCTTCCGCCCTACCCCTGGTGGAGGGGCAGCTCTTGGTGCCGT
>DASSGZ010000186.1:0-19992 GCA_035693165.1 Chloroflexia bacterium
TGCCCCCGATCCACCGCCCGCCGCCCCTGCTCGGCCAGCACACCGCCGAGATCCTGGCCGAACTGGGTTAGGGTTCCTTGTCTAACCGGGGTCCGCGCTATCAGGTTTTTTTATGTGGCGGCAAAGGTTCGGCGGTGAATTTCGATACCGGCAAGCTCTCGTTGGAAAACTGCTGAATTAACGCATCGCCGACTTCCTGAGCCTCGTCCAGAGTGTGAATATCGGTTATAACCAGCCCTGATATATCGTGCTGTAATGCCCCTGTCTGGCGTATCTCGACGGAGTATACGCCAGCCGCGCTGGTCTCCGTAATTTCACACACGATGCTGCCCGTTGCAGGCGTCATTTCCTTGCGCCAATGCCGCTCTCCGACTCGTATCCATTGATCAGGCACTTTATCTGCTTCTCTCCAAATACCACGTTATGCTCTTGAGTTAAAGCCGGCGCCCCTCTACCCGCTAGTCCACGCAGGTGATGGCGCGGGCCGGTTTGAAACCGGCCCCTACGGCGCGGGCGGGGCGCGGGCCGGTTTGAAACCGGCCCCTACAACGCGGCCGCAGTACGATCCGGTTTCAAACCGGCCCCTACATGGACAGGCGGAATTCGTCATCAAACCGACCGGCTGCGCCCCTGGCCTGTCGCCAGCCCCTCCGGCTGGTGTAGGGGCGGGTTTCAAACCCGCCTGCCGCCCTACCTCCCCGGCCCCCGGTCAAGGAAATCGACACGGGCCGGTTTCAAACCGGCCCCTACATGGACAATGAGGCCGCCTGGCTACGAACGCCGGTCCTTGTGCTCGGGGTCGCGGTTGCCGGGGAGGCGGTCGGCGACGAAGCCACCGAAGAAGCTGCGCAGGACCCCGCTGCCCGCCTGGCGCATGGTGTCGCGGGCCTGGCGCTCGGCGGGCGTCAGCGTGGCGTTGGGGTTGAGCCAGCCGGTGCGCGCGTTGCGCCCGGCGATCAGCGCCGCGCCGAAGTCCCGGCTGCCCGCGCCTTCCAGGTCGGCAGGATCGGTAGCGGCCAGCAACTCGCGCAGATCCTGCAAGGTGGCCTGGTAGCGGTCGAGCCAGTTCAGCAGGTTGTCCCGGTTGGCGACCAGTTCGGCACGCACGGCCAGCGGGTCGCTGGAGGCCATGCGGCTCGCTTCGCGGAAGGCGGCGCCCGCCAGCGGCCCCATGTCGCGCCAGGCCGGGCTTTCGCTCAGCACGCGCATCAGGGCGAAGCTGGTCAGCACCGGCAGGTCGTGGACGGCGGCCTCGAAGCTGTCGTGTTCCAGGGGGTCGGTGAAATAGGGCTTGGCGCCGACGGCCTCGGCAAAGCCGATCACCTGGTTCACCGCCGTCTCCTCGGCATTGGGCAGCGGCATGATGCAGTAGGGCGCCCCGGCGAACAGATCGGCGGCGGGCGGCTCGTCCTCGACTTCGTCGCGGGTGACGGCGGGCGCGGGCGCGCGGCGCGGCAGCGGGTGCCCACCGACAAAGCTGACCGTGGGCGGCAGGAGTTCGGCGGCCCACTGCAGCACCAGGTGCTTGCCGGGCGCGGTATCGGTCACGGTGGCGCCTGCCGGCAGCAGCGGCGCGATGGTCTGCAGCATCTCGCGCACCTGCAGCGTGGGCGTGGCGATGATCACGAAGGGCGAGTCGCGCACCGCCGACGGCAGATCGGACGCGATGCGGTCCACGCTGCCGCTCTTCTGGGCCATCTGCATGTCGCGCGCGGGGTCGTAGCCGACGATGGCGAACGCGTTGGCCCGCCCCTCGGTCGTCTCCATATACTGATGCAGGGCCAGGCCCAGCGAGCTCCCGATCGTGCCCAGGCCGATGATGGTGATTTGCGCCATTCTAACGTCCTTTCCGGCCGGGGCCAGCCCTAGCCGCGCGAGAGAAAGAAAAACTCGGCCAATGCCAGTACGACGAACAGCAGCAGCGCGTTAAGCCCGTTAAACACCGAAAACAGGGCCATGCCCAGGCACGCGACGACAAACAGCGCCAGCAGCCCGGCCTGGCGCACGGCGCGGCGCAGATCCTGGCGGTGGATGCGGTGGGTGAAGATCACCCAGCCCAGCGCATAGACCGGCAGGGTCAGCCCGGCCAGCAGGGCGGCAAACAGCAGGACCAGGAACCCGGCGATCCAGGGCGCCGCGGTCAGCCCCGCCACGGGCGGCGGCACAAAGATGAGCACGTAGCCGAAGACAGCCCAGGCCGCCGTGCCGAACAGCCAGAAGCGGCCCATGCGCAGCCCCTCGGCCACGGCCCAGAAGAGCGCCGCCGGTCCCAGCACCAGCAACGCATAGACGGCGACCCGCCACGGGTCCCAGGGGTTCGCCATCGCTTCGACATCGTGCGTCGCCAGCAAGCCGGCCAGGATCAGCAGGGCGCCCGCCCCGGCCAGGCCCACGCCCCAGAGGTAGCTGGGCGGCGGCGCGGGGCGCGGCGGGCGGGGCGCCCGGCGACGGGTGCGCTTCGGCTGCTCTGCCGCTACCGCGCCGGTCTCCGGTGGGGGCGCGGACCGCGGGGCGGCCCGGCGCAGCCGCGGCGGGGCGGAGGTCGCTTTCGGGGGCACGGCCGCGCCAACGGGGGCGGCGGGCTGGTTTTTCTCGGCCATACGCTCAGTTCACCACGGCCTGCGAGCCCCGCGCCGTCTTCACTACGTCGATGCGCGCGGCGAATTCGTCCTTCAATTCGTCGATATGGGTGATGACCAGGATCTTCTCGAAATCGTCCTGGATGGTGCGGATGGCCTGCACCAGGCGCTCGCGCCCCTGCGCGTCCTGGGTGCCGAAGCCCTCGTCGATGATCAGCGTCTGCAACTGCGCGCCCGCGCGGTGGGCCAGCAAGCGGCTGAGGGCGATGCGCACGGCGAAGTTGATGCGAAAAGCCTCGCCGCCACTGAACATCTCGTACTTGCGCGCTACCCCGGCCCCGTCGGTGATCTTTATGTCAAGTGTTTCGATGACGCCGTCCTTGCTGCGCGCCTGTCGCTGCGTCTCGAAGGCCAGTTGCATGCGGCCGTCGGTCATGCGGCTCAGCAGGCGGTTGGCCTCCTCGGCCAGTTCGGGCACCACGTCCTCGATGATCATGGCCTGGATGCCGCCCTTGCCGAAGGCTTTCGCCAGGTCCTCGTAGATCGTCTTTTCCGCGCTAGCCAGGGTTAACTCGGCGGCCTTGATCTCGCGCTCGCTTTCGGCGCTGGCGATGCCTTCGAGTTCGCGGTCCAGGGCCGCCTGCTCGCGCGAGAGGCGCTCGAACCGGTCGCGCTCAGTGCGCAGCTTGCTGTCCTGCTCGCCGGCCTCGCGGCGCCGCTCGGCCAGTTCGTAGACCGCGGCAGCCAGGCGCACCTCTTCGGCCCGTTCGCGCGTCAGGCGGGCGGCATGGCCCTCGCGGTTCTCTTTCTCGCGGGCCAGGCGCTCGGTATCCGACTCCTGCTTCTCCTCCGCCGAGCGCAGGTCGGCAAAGCGCCGCTCGTAGTCGTTCAGTTGCTGCGACTCGGTCGCCACCCGGCGGTGCTCCTGCGCGTCATAGCCCAGCGCGGTCAGGCGGGCGTTGGCCTCGGCCAGGGCCTGGCGCTCGGCGTGGGCGTAGTCGGCCATATCGAGCCGGACCTGCAGCGCCTGAAGATTGTCGGTTTCCCGTGCCAGGCGGGTCTCGGCCTCCACGGTGCCCTGGAGTTCGCGCTCGTAGGTGGCCTCGCGCTTCTCGGCCATCTTGCGGGCCTTCAGCTTCTGCTCCATATCGGTGATGCGCGAGGCCAGCGTGGCGATCTGCTTGTCCAGCGTTTCACAGTCGCGCTTGTTCGTCTTCCACTGCTGGCGGCGCGTGGCAATATCCTGCTCGTAGCTGGCGCGGACGCGGGCCAGCGCGTCGGCGTCGAGCAGGCCGTTGCAAAGCGGGCAGTTGGCCCGCCCATGCTGGTGCCCACTCGGGCCGGCAGCCACGGCTTCGTTGAGCATGTCCAGCTTGCGCTTGATGGCGTCGGCTTCTTCCTTCAGCTTATCGTTGGCGCCCGCCAGCCCGGCCTGGCGCTGCTGCAACATGTCGCGCTCGACCTCGGCGGCGCGCCATTCCTGGTCCAGCGCCTCGAAGTGGGCCAGTTCGACGCGCACCTCGGCCAGCCGGCGCTCCAGGTCCGGGCGCGTCTCCAGCACGCGGCGGCTCTCACTGATGGTACGCTCGACCAGGCCGATCTGGTTCAACAGCCCGCTGCGCTCGTGGTCGATCGCGCGCTCCAGGCGGTGGATCTCGCTCTCCAGGTCGCGGCTCTGGTGGGCCAGGTCGCTCAACTCGCGCTCGCGGGTCCGCAGCGTCTGCAACCGCTGGTAGCCGGCGGTGATGCCGTCGCGCTGGGCCAGCACCTCGCGATAGCGCAGCAAGTTGGCTTCGAGCACGGCGATGGCCTTGTCGGCCTTGCTGATCTCGACCTCGTCCTGCGCCATGCGGGCACGCACGTTTTCCAGTTCGAGCTTATCCTTCTCCAGGGCGGCCACCTGCAAATGCAACCGCTCGGCTTCGGTGGTCGCCACGGCCAGGATCTCGCGGGCCTGGCTCAGATAGCCGGCCAGTTCGGCCAGTTGGGCCTGCACATCGGGCTTGCGCGCGATCTGCAGGGCCAGTTGCTGGATGTGGGCGGCCAGCAGGCGGCGGTCGCTCTCGCGCGAGCGGGCCTGTTCGCGGGCGCGCTCGGCCAGCACGTCGTATTCCTCCAGGCCCAGGATCTTGGCGAGGATCTCCTTGCGCTCGGTGGCGTTCTTGGTGGTGAACTCGTCGGCGCGGCCCTGGCGCAGGAAGGCGGAATTGACGAAGGTGTCGTAGTCCATGCGCAATCGCTCGATGATCAGCCGCTGGGTCTCGCGGGCCGAGTTGCCGCTGATCGGGCGCCAGCCGCCGTCGGGAGCCTGCATCTCGAAGTAGAGCTTGCCGGTGGTCGTCTTGCCCTTGCGCGTCCGGCTGCGCAGCACCCGGTAGACCTGATCGCCCAGGCCGAACTCGAAATCGACCGACATCTCGGTCTCGCCCTGGGCGATCAGGTCTTCGTCGTCGGCATGGGCCGGGGTCGCGCCCCACAGCGACCAGGTAATGGCCGTGAGCAGTGCCGATTTGCCGGCCCCGTTCTCCCCGGAAAGGCACGCGGTATGGATAGGCGCGAAATCAAGCGGCGGGCTGCCGTCGCGGTAGCTCATGAAGTTCTTGAGCGTGAGACGCAGGGGAATCATGCGGCGAATAGACTCCTTCAGATGGCGATACTGGCCGGGCAGGCGCACACAGCCGCCCGTGGAACAGGCTGGAGAGGCGCTACGATAACGCCTAATTATACCATACCGGAGGGTTCAGCCGCGCCGGGCCGACCAGCGGCGCCAGAAGAAGACAACGACGAGGATAAGCAAAGTGAGGTAGATGAGCGGGGCGATGGGGGCAACCCAGCCCTGCACGCGGGGCCAGTTCTCGCCGAGCAGCCAGCCCGCGACCAGCAGGCCGCCGGTCCAGACGCCGCTGCCCAGCGCCGTGTAGAGCGCGAACTTGGGATAGGGCATCCGGGTCAGCCCGGCGGGCACCGAGATCAGGGTGCGCAGCCCCGGCGTGAAGCGGCCAAACAGCACCATGATATGCCCGCGGCGATTGAACCAGGCGCGGGTGTTGTCCAGGTCATCGCGCGACATCAGGATCCAGCGGCCCCAGCGGTCGAGCAGCCGCCCGATCAGCGGTTCGCCGCCCCAGCGGGCAATGCTGTAGAGCAGCGTGGCGCTGGCGAGCGACCCCAGCACGGCGGCCAGCAACAGCAACGGCAACGCAAACTGCCCGCGAGCGGCCAGGCTCCCGGCCAGCGGCAGGATCAACTCCGACGGCACCAGGGGAAAGACGCCTTCCAGCGCGATCAGCCCGGCGATGCCCGGATAGCCCAGCGCCGCGATGACGTTCTGGACCCAGGCGACGAGGTCTCCTAGATCCACAGTACGCGCCTCCGCCCGGTGGGCCGGGCGGCCCGCTTAAGCCGGGGCGCCAACCGGGACCGGCGCCTCCGGCGCGCCCGCTTGCACGGTGAAGCAGGGAATCCGCGCCCGCACCTGGCCGATCAGGTCGAGGTCGAGCGTGGCGTACAGCGTCCTCTCGTCTTCCTCGGCTTCGGCCAGGATCTCGCCCCAGGGGTCGATGATCTGCGAGTGGCCGCACCAGGTGTTGCCGTCGCCCTGGCCGCAGCGATTGGCGGCGACTACGAACATCTGGTTCTCGATGGCGCGGGCGCGCAAGAGAGTGCGCCAGTGCTCCAGGCGCGGGTGCGGCCATTCGGCGGGCACCCAGAGGATCTCCGCCCCGGTCAGGGCCAGGCTGCGCGCGGCTTCGGGGAAGCGGATGTCGAAGCAAATCAACTGGCCCCAGCGGCCATGCGGCGTGTCGACCACGCGCGGGTCGGCCCCGGCGGCCATATAGCGCGGCTCATCGAGCAGCGGGAAGAGGTGCTGCTTGCTGTAGCTGCCCAGCAGGTCGCCATTGGGGGCGAGCACATAGCTGGTGTTGTAGATCCGCCCGTCGCGGCTCTCGGCAATCGACCCGGCCACCAGCGTGACGCCGAGGCGCCCGGCCAGTTCGCGCAGCCAATGCACCGTTTCGCCGTCGCGCGGCTCGGCAAGGCCGGGCATAGCGGGCCAGTTGTAGCCGGTAGTCCAGAGTTCGGGCAGCAAGATGGCCTGCGCGCCGTGGCGCGCGGCTTCGACGATCCGGGCTTCGGCGCGCACACAGTTTTTGCGCACCTCGCCGGAGCAGACTTCCATCTGCACAACTGCTACATCCAGGGTTGCCATCGCGCACCTCGCTTTCCTGCTGCCGGGCACTCCGGGGCCGATCGTTTCTCGAAGTTGCCGCGGCGGCATTTGCGCGCGGCTAAGGGGTATTATAGCATAGCGTTGCACCAGCGGACAACCGCGGGCGAGTGTGGTATAATGAGCCGCGTAATTTCGAGACGGCAGGGTGCAGCGGTGGCGGCGCGCACCCAGGTGGAGGGTGACGGTCCTCCAGACGGCGGGGCCCGCGCACCGGTGCGGACTCCCCCTACCCGATCCGGCGCGCGCAGAGTCGTCCACGGCCACACGGCCTCCGCGGCGCGGTTCTTGCTTGGCTGCCTGCAGTTTACACCACCAGGCCCGTCCCCCCGGTACGGCGGGACCTCTATCCAGGCAACGAGCCTAGGCGATCGCTGATCACAACGGGAGCTTTTCCGTGCGCAGTAAGCAACCTATTCCTGATGCCGTAAAGAGCGCGGTCCCCATCCAGCGGGAAGCGCGCCCCACCTACACGCGCGAATATCTGCAACGCCGGCCCCTGCGCTGGCCGCTGGTCGTCACGCGCATGTTGATCGACGTGACGCTGGTCAACATCGCGTTCATCCTGGCCTACTACGCGCGCTACGAGTTGCACCTGTTCAAAGGCGTGCAGCCGGAGTCCGACCTGCCGCTGGCGTGGTTCCTGCCGCTGCAGGCGCTGCTCAGCGTGGTGACGCTCTCCGTCTTCTACTTCCGCGGGCTGTACGCCCAGCCGCGCGGTGCGTCCTGGGTGGACCAGATCAGCAAGATCGCCGGCGCGTTGCTGACCAGCGTCGCCATCGTGATTATGGGCAACCTGCTGATCAGCCCGGTGCTCAATTCCCGCCTCATCTTCCTCTTCTTCTATGCCAGCGCGCTGCTCGTCTTCGGTGCCGAGCGCTTTGTGCTCAAGCGCCTGCGGATGCTGCTCTGGAAATACGGCATCAACATCCGGCGCGTGCTGGTGGTGGGCGCGAGCTATGCGGGCCAGCGCATCATGAAGGACCTGATGGAGCGGCCCGATCTCGGGTACGCCCTGTCCGGCTATGTCGAGGACGAAACCGATGAAGGCTGGACCGTGCCGATGAACGGCCACGGCTATCCCGCACGCCTGGGCCGTGTCACCGATGTCGACCAGGTGATCGGCGCGGGCCAGATCGACGAAGTGATCGTGGCGCTGCCGGCCACCAGCCACAACCAGATCGTCGAAGTGATCGAACGCTGCCAGAGCCACCGCGTCAGCTTCCGCCTGATCCCCGACCTGTTTGAGATTCGCTTCAACCAGGTGCAGATCGACGCGCTCAACGGCATCCCGCTCATCGGCCTGAAGGAAGTGGCCCTGCGCGGCGGCAACCTGTGGCTCAAGCGCACGCTCGACATCCTGCTGGCCATGGTAGTTATCGCCGTGACTTCGCCGATCATGCTGCTGATCGCCATCCTCATCAAGCTGGAGCGCCCGCGCGGGCCGGTCTTCTTCAAGCAGGAGCGTGTCGGTTACGGCGGGCGGCGCTTCCTGTGCTATAAATTCCGCTCGATGCGCCCGGATGCCGAGCAGATGAAAGACGAGCTAATGCCGTATAATGAAGCCAGCGGGCCGATCTTCAAGATGAAGAACGATCCGCGGGTGACGCAGGTGGGCAGGTGGTTGCGGCGCACCAGCCTGGACGAGATACCCCAGGTGTTCAACATCCTGGCCGGCGATATGAGCTGGGTGGGGCCGCGCCCGCCGGTGCCGAGCGAAGTCGAGCAGTATAATGAGTGGCACCGGCGCCGCCTGGAGATCACGCCGGGCCTGACGGGCCTGTGGCAGGTCAGCGGGCGCAGCGATCTCTCCTTCGACGAGATGGTGAAGCTGGACCTGTATTATGCGGAGAACTGGTCGCTGGGGTTTGACATCAAGATTATCTTGATGACCATTCCCGCGGTGCTCAAGGCTAGAGGAGCGTATTAGGATCGTGCGGGATCACTGGCGCGGGATGCGCGATGAGGACGCGGCATGAGGGTTGCCCTGGTCCATGATTACCTCAACCAGTACGGCGGCGCGGAAAAGGTCCTGGAAGCCCTGCACGACCTCTACCCCAACGCACCGGTGTACACATCGGTCTATGCGCCCGACAGTATGCCGGCGCACTTCCGCGACTGGACGATCCACACCTCGTTCATGCAGCACCTGGGCGTCTTCCGGCGGCGGCACCAGTTGGGGTTGCTGCTCTACTCCACCGCGTTCGAGCGCTTCGACCTGAGCCGCTACGACCTGGTGATCAGCAGCAGCAGCGCCTGGGCCAAGGGCGTCATTACCGGGCCGCACACGCTGCACATCTGCTACTGCCACGCGCCGATGCGCTTCGTCTGGCACTATCACGAATACCTGCGCGGCGAAAGCGTGGGGCCGCTGGGCCGGATGATCTTGCCATTTATCCTGGGCTATGTTAGACTCTGGGATGAAGTGTCGGCGCAACGCGCCGACTCGTACATTGCTAACTCACGCGAAGTCGCCCGGCGGATCAGCAAATATTATCGGCGCACGGCCACGGTGATCAACCCGCCGGTGGATCTCTCCAACTACGAAGTCGCCCCGAGCTACGACGACTATTTCCTGGTCGTCTCGCGCCTGGTTCCCTATAAGCGCCTGGATATCGTCATCGAAGCCTTTAACCAGATGGGACTTCCGCTCAAGGTGGTGGGCCGCGGGCGGCAACGCGAGGCGTTGCAATCGGCCGCCGGCCCCAACATCGAGTTCCTGGGCGCCGTGACGCAAGAGGAGCTGCGGCGACTCTATGCCGGCTGTCGCGCGCTGGTCTGGGCCGAGGCCGCCGACTTCGGGATCGCACCTGTGGAAGTTCAGGCGTCGGGCCGCCCCGTCATCGCCTACGCGGCGGGCGGGGCGCTGGAGACCGTGATGGCCGGCGAAACGGGCTGCTTCTTCCATCAGCAGACGGCGGAGGCGCTGATCGCGGCGGTGCAAAGCTTTGACGCCGCCCGATTCGATCCGGCCCGCATCCGCAGCCATGCCGAGCAGTACGACGTCAGCGTGTTCAAGCGCCGCATGGCCGAGTACATCGACGCGGCGCTGGCCGACCGCCACCAGTATGAAGGACCGCACGCCCGGTTGAACGGCCAGTATGCGCCCGCGCAAGACGGCGACGAGACTCTCGTCCATTCGTCGCGCGAGCCGGGCGCCTACAGTTTGCCGAGCTAAGAAAGGACCACCTCGCTTGGAATTGCGCCAGTACATAGCCGTCGTGCGACGGCGCTGGCCGCTGGTGGCAATCATCGTCGTCCTCAGCGCGCTGTTCAGCCTGAGCCTGCTGCTGACTCAGAAGCCCACCTACACGGCTTTCGTCCGCCTGTCGATGCGCCAGCAGAGTCTGCCCGCGCAAACGCCGGCCGCCGGACAGCCCGGCTTCTTCACCTACGACAACTACTACAACTGGGTCTCCAGCGAGTACGCCAGCGACGATTACACGCAGATTGTGCCCAGCCAGGCCTTCGCGGCGCGCGTGCTCGATAAGCTCAAAGCCCAGTACCCGGCGCTGAGCGTGGGCGCCGTGCAGGGCGCCCTGGCCGCCGACCGCAAACAGCGCGAGTTGACGATCTCGGCGGCGACTGCCGACAGCGGCCTCTCCGTGGCCATCGCGCGGGCCGCCGGGCAGGTGCTGACCGACATGAGCGTGCCCACCGCCACCACGCCCAACACCAACGGCGTGGCGATCCACGACAACATACTCTTCGCCGTGCTCGACGAGCCGGCGGGCGCGGCGTCCAACCAGGCGCGCCAGCGGCTGAACGCGGCCCTGGCGGTCGCCGTCGGGCTGGCCCTGGGGCTGGCGCTCGCGTTCTTACTCGAATACCTGGACAACAGCCTGCGGGATAGCGCAGATGCCGAGCGCGTAACCGGCCTCCCGGTGCTCGGCGCGATCCCTGGCCCGCGCTAGACGGTACACTGATGCAACTTGAACTCCGCGACTATCTGAATGTGCTGATCAAACGCTGGTGGGTCATCCTGCTGGTGGTGATCGGCGCGGCGGTGGCGGGCCTGGGCTACAGCCTGGCCCAGACCCCGATCTACCGGGCGCAGGTGCAGATGGAAGCCATCCCCAACCGGCCCGACAACGGTCTGGTCGAGTACCTGATCAAGAGCCTCCCCAGCTACGTTACCGGTCTCCAGTCGCGCGACTTCGTGAACAGCGTGCTGCTGAACGCGCAGATCGGCGACGCGAACGCCGATACGGTGCTGGGGGCGATGAAGGTCCAGGCCCAGCCCGATCTCCATGTAATCGTGCTCACCGTGGACGACAAGGACCCGGCGAAGGCGGCGGCGCTCGCCAATGCCCTGGCCGACTCCTATGTGCTACGGAAGAACGCCGAGGCGCAGACCCAGCAGAGCGATCAGAAGATCTTCCTGCAGAAGGTCGATACGGCGCGCCCGCCTGAGCAGCCCGTGTCGCCCAACAAGAAGCTGAATACGGCGGCGGCGGCGGTGCTGGGCCTGGTGCTCGGCCTGCTGCTGGCCTTCGGCCTGGAGTTCGCCGACACGACGCTGAAAACCGCCGACGATGTCCAGCGCTACCTGGGCCTGACCACCGTGGGCCTGATCCCCGCCTACAAACAGCGCGGGCCGGCCGCACCACTTCCCGCGAGAGGAGTCCACGCACCTGAAACCCGAAGTTAAATCCGCTTCCCGCCCGGCGCCCGCGGAAGGCGGCCCGATCGTGATGCTGACGGACCCGCGCTCGCCCGCCGCCGAAGCCTACCGGACCCTGCGGGTGAATATCCAGTTCGCCAGCCCGGATAAGCCGCTGCGCACCATCCTGGCGACCAGCACCAGCCCGGAAGACGGCAAGTCGACCACGCTGGCGAACCTGGCGGTGGCCCTGGCCGAGACCGGGGCCTCGACGCTGCTGGTCGATTGCGACCTGCGCCGCCCCAGCCTGCACACGCTGTTCGGCCTGTCCAACGAACACGGCCTGACCAGCGTCATCCTGGCGGCGGCCACCGGCGACATGCCCGGCGCCGCCGCCGAGCAGCCCGCGCTACCGTTGCAGCCGACCCGCGTGGAGAACCTGCGCCTGCTGACGAGCGGTCCCGTGCCGCCCAACCCCGCCGAGTTGCTGGCGTCGCGCCGCATGGCCGAGATCCTGGCCTTGCTGTCGGGGCAGGCGTCGTATGTGCTGCTCGACAGCCCGCCGATCATCGCCGTGGCCGACGCGGCCACGCTGGCGCCGCGCGTCGACGGCGTACTGCTGGTGGTGCGCGCGGGCAAGACCCGGCGCGATCTGGCCGCCAAGGCGCGGAAAATGCTGGAGCAAGTGCAGGCGAATGTGGTCGGCGTGGTCCTCACCGACGCCACGCTGGAAGGGTCCGCCTACTCCTACTACGGGAAGAAATAGACCGCGTCATGATCGATATACACGCGCATATCCTGCCCGGCGTCGACGACGGCGCGGTGGATCTGGCCGAGAGCCTGGAGATGGCCCGGCAAGCGGTGGCCGGGGGCACGACCGAGTTGATCTGCACCTCGCACAGCGCCGAGTGGTTCGAGATCGGGCCGCTGGCCGTCATGCAGCAGCAGGTCGCTACGCTGCAAAGCGCCATCACGGCGGCGGGTATCCCGCTGAAATTGTGGCCGGGCATGGAGATCTTCCTCACGCCGCACACGCCGCAGCATCTGGCCCAGGGCCGCGCCTGGACCCTGGCCGGCAGCCGGTATGTCCTGGTCGAGATTCCCTACGAACCCTGGCCCGCGTACACTGAACAGGCGCTGTTCGCCTTGCAGGTGCAGGGCTATCTGCCCATCCTGGCCCACCCCGAGCGCTACGTCGCCATCCAGCACGACCCGAACGTGCTGTACCGGCTGGCCGAGCGCGGCATCCTGGCCCAGGTGACGGCGGGCGCCTTCGCCGGGTATTTCGGCGAGGCCACGCGGCGCTGCGCCGTGACGCTCACCCAGCATGGCCTGGTGCAGTTCCTGGCCTCGGACGCCCACAGCAGCACCGACACCCGCCGCCTGCCGGCCCTCGACCAGGGCTACCGCGACCTGGTGGGCCTCGTCGGCGAGGCGACGGCGACGACCATGGCGACCACCGCGCCCGGCCAGGTGCCGGTTGATGCCCCGGTGGCGATTGACGCCCGGCCCGTCGAAGCCCCGCGGTCCTTCTTCTCCCGCATGTTCGGCGGGCAGCAGGGCCGCTGATGGGTGGCCCGGCGGGCGCCTGGAACGCGGCCCGTGCCCTGCTCGCCGAGGCCACCCCTACGCCCGATCCCTCCGGCCTGACCATGCGCCCGCCCAGCACCGGCGAAGTCTGGCTCATGCTGCTGCTGATCGCGGGCATCGTGGCCGTCTTCGCCCTCGCCTGGTGGAACAGCCGCCGCGACGAACGCAAGCCGTAGCCTTCCTGCTCACACACGAGACTCTTCGCGGCGCTCAGAATGACAGCCGGACGGTGATCGGGGGATCAGCGTTCCCCGTAAAGCCAGCGGTAGATGGCGTAGTTGTCGTAGACGATCTGCACGTATTGGCGCGTTTCCCGGTAGTCGATGTTGTCAACAAAGAGATCGGGGTCGTCGTTGACGCGCCCGCCCGCCCAATCGGGCACGTTGGCCGGGCCGCCGTTGTAGCCCGCCAGCGCATAGAGGATGTTGCGGTCGAAGCGGGTCAGCGTGCTCTGGAGGTAGTAGGCCCCGAAGCGCAGGCTGATCGCCGGGCGGTAGAGCTGCGCCTGCTGGAAATCGGGCAGGTGCAGCGCGGCGGCAATGCCGGACGCCGTGCCGGAGATCACCTGGGTCAGGCCGCGGGCATCGGCGCTGGAGTGGGCCGCCGGGTCGAAGGCGCTCTCCTGGCGCACCAGGCCCAGCAACAGCCAGGGATCGACGCCCTGCTCCTGGGCCTGGGCGGCGACGAGTTGCGGCCAGCCGACCGGGTAGAGCATCTCCTGCGCGGCCCGCGGCAGGTCGGCGATTCCGGCGGGGGCATGGGCGGCAGCGGCGGCCCCTTGCAGGTCGCCGGCCACCAGCAAGGCGATCCAGGGCCAGCGCGCCCGCTGCGCCTGCAGGGCCAGCGCGGCCAGCGCCACGCCGTCGTTCTCCTCGGCCAGCGTCGATGCGAGGTCGTCGAACGCCAGGCGCGCCTCGCTCCACATTCCCACTTGCGCCAGACCTACCGCGCGGCCATAGGCCGGGTCGTCGCGCAGGCGCGCCGGCAGTTCGCCCGGCGCGGGCGCCACGCTGCCCGGCCGGCTCCATTTCACCGCCCATTCCAACAGGTCCCGCGCCGCCGTGGTCTCCTGCTGCGGATCGAGCACGGCGAGGGCGCCCAGGCGGTCCTGGGCGGCAGCGGTGGGACCGTTGTCGCGGGGCACGACCGTCTCCGCGGCCAGGTGGTCAAGGCAGCGCTGGCCCCAGAAGGTGTGGTAAGCCGCGCCCTGGCGCCAGAGCGCCCTCGCCGCATCCGCCTGGCCCTGCTGCTGCAACGCCCAACCCTGCCAAAAGAGCGCGCGTGCCCGCGTCACGGCGTCCGCGCCGGGCAGCCCGGCGGCTATGCGCCAGTGCTCCGCCGCCCCGGCCAGGTCGCCCTGCTTGCGCAACAGCACCCCGGCCTGGTCCTGGGCATCGGCGCCCACCGCCTTTTGCGGGTACGCCTGCGCCAGGTAGTCGTAGAGGGTCAGCGCGCCCGTCACATCGCCGGCGCTCGCCCGCAGCCCCGCCCACTGATAGAGCACATCGGGCAGGCGGGCGTCGGCGGTATAGACTTCGGTGAAGCCCTTGTACCAGGAGTCGGCCAGGGTGGTGTTACCCGCGGCCTGATAGGCACGCGCCGTGTACCAGGCGGCGCCGGCGCGTTCGGGGCCCGGCGCCTGCACCGTGCGGAAGCTCTCGCAATAGTCGATGGCCTCGCTATACTTGCCGGCGGTATAGGCCACGCGGCAAGCCAGGTCGTAGGGCAGCCGCCCGGCGCTCAGCACCTGCGGATCGCTGTCCAGCAGCCGGCGCAGCGCCTGGTACGCCGCCGGGTCGTCGGGCTGCGCCTGGATCAAGTCGCGCAGCGCGGCCTCACCTTTGGCCTGCGCGTGGGCGTCGAGCAACGCGATGCCCGCTTTCAGGCGCATCTGGGCGCGGTAGCCCGGCATGTGCGCCTCCTGGGCGATGGCGGCATACCAGGCCGCCGCCTTATCGGGCGCCTGGTTCGCCGTCTCCAGCGCGGCCAGCCGCTCCCAGGCAGCCATACGGTCCAGGCGCGTCGTCGGCTCGGCCAGCACGCGGTTGAGCAGTTCGCGCACGGCGTCCTGGTGGCCCTGCGCCGTGGCGGCGTCGGCGGCCAGCAGCAGCGCGGTGGCCCGCAACGGCCCACCCTGGGCCGCGTAGGATCGGAACTCGGCTTCCGCCGCCGCCGGGCGCCCGGCGGCCAGGTGCGCCCGCCCCGCCCAGAACGCCGCCAGCAAACTGCGGGTATCGGTGGGATAGGTCCGCGCATAAACAGCAAAATTGTCGATGGCGGCATCATATTGCCCGGCGTCGAACAGGGACACGGCGAGGTGCCAGCGCGCGTCCACGCTGGCCGGTTGCGCGGGCTGGGCCTCGGCGATGGGCCGGTAGAGCGCCGCCGCGTCTTCGTAGCGCCCTTCGTATTCGGCCTGCGCGGCGGACGCCAGCGCCGGGTCATCCGGCCAGGGGTCGACAAACGTGTCGCTCACCAGCGGCGTGGCAACCGGGCGATCCGATCCGCCGGCGGGGAAGAAGTCCACATTGGCCGTGCCCGCGCCGGACCCGCCCGCTGCCCCACCCGGCCGCCCCGTGCCCAGCCCGCGCCCGGCCACCAGCGCGATCCCGGCCAGGACCAGCAGCGCCGCCACCGCCAGCCCCACCGGCAGCCAGGGCAGGCGCATCCGGCGCCGGGGCGGCCGGGCGGGCGGGGCCAGTACCGGGCGCTGTTCCAGCCAGTCGGGCAGCGGCGGTTCCGTCGCAGCCGGAGGCACCACGCCGGTGGGCGGGCGCGACTCGGCGGCCGGCGGTGGCGCGGGCGCGGGTTGTGCTGCGCGGGGCGGGCCGGGCCCCCGCGCCGGCGCGGGCGGGCGCGACTCCAGGCTGCCGGGCGGTAACCAGGCCATCAGCGGCGGGGTGGAATGATCATGGTGTGGTGGTTCGGCGTGATTCATAGTTCGGGTTGCCCGGCAATATCGGTGCCATGGGGCGCGTCGCGCAAGCGGGTGAGTGTCGAAAATTTGCCCGTCGTAAGGCATATACGTATGGGCGGGGCGCGGGTTACGCGGGCCAAAAAGAGACCGGGCGACACATGTCACCCGGTCTCCGCCGTCGGGATATACAGATTAGAAGTTACTGATACACCTCGACCGGCGCTTAGTCCAGATATTCCTTCAACCGGCGGGTTTCTTTCGCCGCGCGGAGCTTGGTCAGCGCCTCGGCTTCGATCTGGCGCACGCGCTCGCGCGACACGCCCAGCTCTTCGCCCAGTTCGGCCAGGGTGCGGTTGTAGCCGTCCTCCAGCCCATAGCGCAACTGGATCACCCGGCGCTCGCGCACGGTCAGGGTATCCAGCATATCGGCCACCTCTTCCTTGAGGATCTGGTGGCTGGCGGCCTCCGCGGGGGCCACCGTGTTGCGGTCCTCGATGATGTCGCCCAGCGAGGCGTCTTCTTCCTCGCCGATCGGCATCTCCAGGGACACGGTCTGCTGGGACGCGCCGACGATCTGGCGCACTTTGTCGGCGGTGATATGCATTGTGCGCGCGATTTCGTCGGCGGTCGGCTCACGGCCCAGTTCCTGCTGCAGCCGGTGCGAGACCTGAGTCAGCCGGCCCACCGCTTCGACCATATGCACGGGCAGGCGGATGGTGCGGCTCTGATCGGCAATCGCTCGCGTGATCGCCTGCCGGATCCACCAGGTGGCATAGGTGCTGAAACGATGACCCTTGCGATAGTCAAAGCGATCCACGGCCCGTAACAGGCCGAAATTGCCCTCTTGAATCAAGTCAAGCAGCGAGATCCCGCGCCCGGCATATTTGCGGGCGACACTCACGACGAGGCGCAGGTTGGCTTCAATGAGCCGGCGCCGGGCAGCCACCCCACGGGCGTGCTCGGTGCGCATCTTCATACGCTCTTCATACGTCAGGTCGTCGGCCGCTTCCAGGCACCGTTGCGCGCGCTTGCCCTTCTCCATACTGATCGCCAGGGCGATCTCGTCGGTTGCAGATAGGAGTGATACCCGCCCGATTTCGCGCAGGTACATACCAACTGAGTCCTCGGCGCTTTTATGTTCGAAGCCACTGATCGGTTCGAGATGCAACAGATCATCTTCTTCGACACCGCCGACGACTGGTTCCCGGCCTTCGTTCAACTCCATCACTGCGCGCTCCTCTTCGACTAGCTCCAGTTCCTGGTTCGCGGGTTCATCACCTTCGAGTGACTGGAGATCTAGGTCCTCGAAATCGTATAGATCATACCGCGTCACGGTTTCCATCACAGATTGTTACCACCCTGCACACTGAGTTCGCCAACCCCCGCGGGGCGCGGTGGTCGCAGGTGTCAGATTCGGGATTAATCCTTTCTTGACTAAGGTCGGGTCTTCAGCGAGAGATTAACCATGGCGCGTAGGCCCATCCGACCGTCACGTCCGATGAGCCCTCGCCAATATAACGTCACAGGCCAGTGAAAAGTTTCACGTGGAGCGCCAGGCATGAGCTTATGTCAAGCCTGCCGGCAGCGCCCCGATCAGGCCTCCTTTTCGCAAGGATATTTAACGTCATGTGTCCCGCAAAGTTACGGAAACCGCCGCCAAAACGGCGCGATATGGCATGTTATATTTGTATCATAATTCACGATCCCTGTCAATACACTAAGGGCGGAGGCCGGATGAATCTAAAGTATTGCCCTTGCCTGCCGGGCGCGCTTCTGCTATGATCAGCCCACGGCCCTGGGCAGGCCGGAGCGGATCGCTCCCCGGCCTTTCGCGATGCTTCCCGGTAGAACGGCGCCTCTCCCTGCTGCCGGGCCAATATGGATACGGTCTGCTGTGCGTGTTGTTTCGGGTATCCCGCCACGTGCGCCAGGGCCACGGGACGGGCACTAAGGGGGTTGCATATCCATGAGCCGGCACCCATCCGATCCGTCTATCCCCACCCCCGCGGCCACCGCCGCCCATCCTGCCGATACCCACGCCCACGGGCACGACGGTCCCGGCGACCACGACCATGGGCACGACGGCCATGACGACCACGATCATGGGCACGACCATGACCATGATCCCGCCCATGATCACAACGAGAGCCTCGCCGCGCGGTTGCTCGCGCTGGTGGGCATCGGCCATGGGCATAGCCACGGCTCCGTCCAGATCGATCCGGCGCTCGAAGGCAGCACCGAAGGCATCCAGGCCATCCGCCTCAGCCTGCTGATCCTCGGCGCCACCGCCGTCGTCCAGGCGATCATCGCCCTGCTGAGCGGCAGCGCGGGCCTGCTCGCCGACACGATCCACAACGGCGCCGATGCCCTCACCGCCCTGCCCCTGTGGATTGCCTTCACCCTGACCCGCCGGCCCCCCAATCGCCGGTTCACCTACGGCTACGACCGGGCCGAAGACGTGGCCGGCGTCGCCATTGTGCTGATCATCTTCGTCAGCGCCGGGGTGGCGCTCTGGGAGTCGGTGGACAAGCTGATCCACCCGGTGCCGCTGACCAACGTCTGGTGGGTCATTGCCGCGGCGCTGGGCGGATTCGCGGGCAACGAGTGGGTAGCGAATATCCGCACGCGCACGGGGGAACGCATCGGCAGCGCGGCCCTCGTCGCCGACGGGCAGCACGCCCGCGCCGACGGCCTGACCTCGCTGGCCGTGCTGGTCGGCGCCGCCGGGGCGCTGCTGGGCTTCCCCATTCTCGACCCGCTGGTCGGCCTGCTGATCACGGTGGCGATCCTGGTCATCGGCAAGGAGGCCGGGCAGGCCATCCTCTACCGCCTGATGGACGCGGTCGATCCCGCACTGGTCGACCAGGTGGAGCATGAAGCCGGGCACGTCGCGGGCGTACGCGCCACGCACGATGTGCGGATTCGCTGGCATGGGCACCGGCTGATCGCCGAACTGCATGCGGATGTCGATCCCGCCCTTTCCACCGTGGACAGCCACGAGATTGGCGAGCAGGTGCGCCACGCCCTGCTGCACAAGATCGCCGGCCTGAGCGAGGTGCTGGTACACATCGACCCGGCCGGGCACGCGCCCGAATATTATCACCAGACTACCTGGCACCACCGGCGCCCCACCGGGAGTACCGCCCCCCCGCAGGCTCATACGCACTGACGACGGGCACGCCGGGATCATAGCGCAGGCGCGGCAGGTAAAACAATGGCCGACCGGCCCCGCGCGGCCCGCGTATCAGGGCGGTTGGTCCCTTGCATAATGTGTGCTGGGCTGCGAACTGAATTGACACGATCCCGTCGATGCGGTATAGTTAATAGAAGCGATGCCTGGGCGGGAGGCTGCTATAGTTGTTTGCCGGGAGTCGGAGACTCCCGCATTTTTTCCCCGCCACCGGGTCCACAATGTCATTGCAATAATAAGGAGGTGCGCCATGGCTGAGCAGCAAACCGAGACGGCTGCCTATGATGTGCGCCTCATCACGGACAGCGACGCCGGCGGGACTCTTCCCGCGCCGGCGCCGAATGACGCTACGAAACGCGAACCGCCGCCGTCGGCGCTGGCCTTGCAGCCACAGTCCTCCGCGACCCTGCACCCCACGCTGGAAACCCTGCTGAAGCTGGTCCGCCAGTACTCCGAACCGAAAGATGAGGATCTGGAGGCCATTGAGCGCGCCTACCACTTCGCGGCGCGCGCCCACGAGCAGCAGAAGCGCCAGAGCGGCGAACCCTATATCCTCCATCCCCTGGCCGCTGCCATTATCCTGGCCGAAATGCGCCTGGTCGATCCGGAAACGCTGCAGGCGGCGCTGTTGCACGACGTGCTGGAGGACAACCCGGACATCACCCGGTCGATGCTTGACGCGGAATTCGGCGAAAGGGTCGGGCGGCTGGTCGACAGCGTGACCAAACTGAGCACGCTGCCGAAAACCGCCCTGTTTGAAGATGCCGAGCGGCGGGAGAATGCGAAGAAACAAGAGCAGGCCGAAACCCTCCGCAAGATGCTCATGGCGATGTTTGACGATATGCGGGTGGTGCTGATTAAGCTGGCCGACCGCCTGCACAACAT
>DASSGZ010000187.1:0-18735 GCA_035693165.1 Chloroflexia bacterium
CCGGGGCCGGCTGGTCCGGCGGCGTAGATGGGGCATTGCGAGGTTCGTCTCCGCATTGACGCACTATGCAATCCTTGATCTGGAGAAGGAGGGGGATCAGCTCCCTCGTTTCGGGTTTAGCGCTTGATCAGCCAGATCAGCCACCGCCCCAACCAGCCGAGCATGCCGCGCATTGTCAACTGGATGGGCTGTGCCTCTGCGTGTTGTCCGGCCCCGATGACATGATGATGATAAAGTTCCGTCGTGATACCTGCGGGCACGTTCGCGGGCATAGGCAGCGGCATGCGTTCGTTGAGCAGCAAGAAGTCAATGAGATACAGCACCATCTTTGCATCATAGAGATCACCGGCGCTGGTATACTGACTTGCATCCCGATTGGCGAAGACCTCGCCGACAACATAATGAGCGCCGTCTTTGATCAGGGTTAACTGATAGATACAGAATCCCGTCCAGCTACGATGGATGTACAGCATATCGTTCTCGACGAACATGAACCACTTATCTTCCATCTTCTCGGGAATGAAGCCCAGGCAGATCTGTTCATACTCCTGCTCGGTAAACGCGCGTTGGAGCGAAAGCTGCGCCCGCTGGGCAGGCAGGGGCTTGCTGTCAGGCCAGGATTGGCGTGTGGCTCTTTCGGGTTGCAACATTCCTCGTCTCGCCGGGCGAAAATTCGTAGCGCAACTACTTGCGGCCCACTGCGCAAGTTCCGTGCTTGGCAGCACGGAGCATGCCACAGGGGGAAAGCGGCGAGCGCCCGGCAAGGTTGCCGGGCGCTCACGGATGCCGCCCGGCGCGACGTTGCGCAGTTGCCTGCGGTATCATCTTAGCGACTTATCACTCTGCGCGGCGTTCAGAGCCTTGTCTCGGTTGGGAACGAGACGAGATTCTTCACTGCGTTCAACATGACAGGTGGGCCGGAGAGATCACTCGGCGGCCGCTTGCTCTTCCCAGAATTCGCCGATATTGTCGTAGATGCCCTGTGGGAAGCGCAACTCGCGGTAGACGTTGCAACTTGCGGGATCGTCCGGCGTCGGGCAAATCGGGAAGTCCTGCTGTGCCTGCCATTCGAGAATACGGTCGCGCTTGGGTGGGTTGTAGTCCTTGCCCTTCACCTGCAGGACCATGGCGCGGGCCTTGTCGGCGTCCTGGTCGGGCTGCTTCGCCAGCAGATCGATCAGTTCGTCCTCGTCCATGAAGTGGCGCGCCACCATGGCAAAGGTCAGGCGGCCATAATGGCCGATGTCTGTCCCGGCGTCCAGCGCATCCAGCAGATGCGCCATCATCGGCGAGTCGCGCAGGTTGTCGCCCGGTTCCGCCGCAGGAGCCGGCGTTGTAGTTTCACGAGTGCGGTGCGATTGGCTCATTCGTGTCCTCCTGTTCATACACTCCAGCCAACTGGCTAGAATATTTGTTCTAGTATTTATAAGCAGAGAGTGTGCCACAGGGGAAAGCGACGAGCGCCCGGCAGGGCTGCCGGGCGCTCGTGGGTGCTGAGAGTGCTTAGCCGTGCGGCGTCAATTACCGCATGGCGAGACGTTGCGCCAGTTGGCTACGGTATCGTTGACCTGCTGGACGTTGCCGGGACCCAGCACCACGCTTAAGGTGCGGTTGCCGATTTCCTGGCACGACGCGTCCTTCTCCACGTAGTTCCAGTCACCCAGCACATATTTGTACTCGACGTTCGTGCCTTCCAGCATGTTGAGGGTGATGGTCCAGTGAGTCGCGTCAACGCGGGTCATCGGCAGCGCGGTCGGATCCCATTGCGGGTAAGGCGCCGGGAAACTGCCCGCGATATGGACATCGCGGCCCGTTGCGTCGGTCGTCGCGGGCACCGTGGCGATGAAGGTCACGGCGACGATCTGCGCTTCGGCCGTAGCGCTCACCTCGTTCGAGTTGCCGGAGCGATTGAACGAGGTGTCCTGCGCGGTCACGACGTAGTAGTACGTGCTGCCGGTGGTCACCGCCTGATCGACATACTGTGTCGTCCCGGCGGGCACGTTGGCGAGCTTCGTGTAGGGCCCGCCGCTGCTGTTGCCGCGCCAGACCTCGTAGCGGTAGAGATCGGGTTCGCTGTTGGCGTTCCAGCCGATGGTGATCGAGGAGGCCGAACTACCCACGCGGTGCAGATTGGCCGGGGCCGCCGGAGGCGTGGTATCGCTCGACGGGTTCACCGTGAGCGCGCCGCGCTGGCTGTCGTCAGTGTAAGCGTAGGTCCAGTGCCGGCCCAGGTCGGTGCTGAAGCGCGCCAGATACTGGAAGGACCCGGTCTGCTCCGGCGTGAAGTCGACCTTGTACTCGTCGTTGTTGCCCACGTCGGTGTTGTAGGTCATCGGCATCCAGGTCCAGCCCGCCGGGTCGCTGCCGGTGGCCCCGTAGGCGAACTGGGCCAGCACGCCCGCGCCCTGGCCCGCCGAGTTGGTCACGCCGTCCACCCACACTTGGGCATAGACGGTCTGGTGCTCATTGGCGTTGATAGTGATCGTCAGGGACGGCGGCCAGAGGTGGCCGGCCCAGCCGACGGGCGTATACGGCACCGCGTTGGCCTCGTTGCTCCAGCCGCTCTCGTTGCCCGCGCTATCCAGCGCCGTGACCACGTAGTAGTAGAGCCGTCCGTTCTCGACGGTGGTGTCCGTATAGCTCGTCCCGGTCGGGCTGCCCACCAACTGGTAGCCGCTCCCGCTCAACGGGCTGCGGTAGACTTTATAGGAGGCCGCGCCCGCCGAAGCAGACCAGGTGAGCGCCACCTGGTGGTTGCCCGCCGTGGCCGTCAGGCCGGTCGGTTTCGCGGGCGGGGTCAGGTCCTGGCCCGAATTCGCGACCAGGATGGCGGCGCCGAGAGCGGGCAGAGTGACGACCAGTTCGCCGCCGGCAGAAGTCGCGTGCAGCCCGCCCAACACATCGGTGAAGCTGACGCCGTTGCGCAGATACCCGGCCAGCGGGATGTGCAGCGTTTGCGGGCCGGTCTCGTTGCGGTTGACGGCTACGATACCCACCTGGGCGGCGGTGCGCATGCCGTAGGCCAGCGTGCGGTTGGCATCGTCGGTCAGCAGGAACTGGAGCGCGCCGTCGCGGAACACCGGGTTAGCCTGGCGGATGGTCGCCAGTTGCCGGTAGTGGGCCATCATGTTCGCGTCGCCGCCCGGCACGTCGGCGTTCCAGGGGAACGTGCGGCGGTCGTCGGGGTCGTCCGAACCGGTCATGGCGACCTCGTCGCCGTAGTAGATGGTCGGCGCGCCGGGCACGGTGAACTGCACCACCGTCGCCAGCTTGAGCCGCTGCTTGCCCAGCGCCAGGTTCGCCGCGTTGAACTCCTTGTCCTCGCGGTTGTTCTGGCCCGGCGTCAGGCTCCACAGGATGCGCTCGGTGTCGTGGCTGTCGAGCAGGTTCATCAGCGTGTAGTAGGTGGCGTTCGGGTAATCCTCGCGCAGCGAGTTGAGCTTGCGCGCGAAGAGCGACGGCGGCTCGTTGCTCGCGCCGTCATCGGGGAAGCCCTTGTTATCGACGGTGCCGAAGAAGCCCTGGATCGCGTTGCGGAAGCGATAGTTCATCGTGGTATCGGCCTGGTCGCCGTGGATCTTGGGCAGGATTTCGTCCTTCTTCCACAGCTCGCCGATGATCGGTGCATCGGCCTTGGTCTGCTTCACCGCCGTGCGGAACTGCTGCCAGTAGTCGGCGGGGAAGGAGCCGTCGCCCATCACGTCGAGGCGCCAGCCGCTGCCGCCGTTGTTGAGCCAGTACGGCGCGACACTGCTGTTGCCCTGGGCGTAGACGAGATCGCGCACGGCCTGCACGTTCTTGTTGAGCACCGGCAGACTGTCGAAGCCGAACCAGGCGTCATAGGTCATTGTGTTCGGCCCGCCTGGCCCGGCACAGGGACCGCCCGCCTGATCGTGGAAGGTGAACCACGACCGGTATGGCGAATTCGTGCTCTCGCACGCGCCCACGTCGGTGAAGTGGTGGTAGCGGTCGAAGTACTTGCTGTCCGACGAGACGTGGTTGAACACGCCGTCGAGGACGATGCGCATGTTGTTGCGCTGCGCGTGCTTGACCAGGTTATCCCAGTCCTGTTCGGTGCCGAAGAACGGGTCGATATGGAAGTAGTCCTGGGTATCGTAGCCGTGGTTCGAGGCCGAGTCGAAGACCGGGTTGAGGTAGAGGACGGAGACGCCCTGGCTCTTCAAGTAATCGAGCGCCTGGTCCACGCCCTTGAGGTCGCCGCCGAAGTAGTCGCGCCCGCGCGGGCCTTCGGTGCACGGCTGGGCCGGGTTGACGTAGTGGGTGCAGTAGCCTTCGGGCAGCGCCGACCACAGCTTTTTGATGATCTGATCGAGCGGGTTAGTCGGATAGCTGTAGCGCGGTTCGCTGCCGGTCGGGTCGTTATTCGAGCGGCCGTTGCGGAAGCGGTCGGGGAAGATCTGGTAGATGACCGCGTTCTTCATCCAGGAGATCGGCTGGAACTGCGGGCTGAAGACGGTGATCGGATAGCTGTTGTCGACCAGGTTGGGCGTAGGCACGCCCCAGCCGCCGTCCTTGAAGTTGTCGTCGGCGTAGTAGGCGGTGGCCGTGCCGTCGGTGACGATAAAGCGGTAGTAGAGCGTGGTAAGCTGCGCCGGCGTCACGGTCGTCTGCCAGAAGTCGCAGGTATCGTTCGACAGCGCGGCATCATAGCAACTCACGTTGGCCGCGGCGATTTGGAGATTCTGGAAGGACTGGCTACTGGTCGCCGTATCGTAGAAGCGGGCGCTTACGCCGGTCACATCGTCGTGGAAGGTGCGGAAGCGCAGGGTGATCGCCGTGTTGGGGTTGACGGCGCCGCCCGGCTGCCGGTAAATCGCGTCTTGCGAGTTGTGGCCCAGGCCATTGTACTCGACGTTGTTGTCGTGACCATGGCCGGCAAGGATCGTCAGGACATGCGTGGTGGAGTTGTAGCTGAACTTCACCTGTGCGCCGTCGGACGCGACAGTGAAGGGAATGTTCGGGCCGCCGGGTGTCCCGCCCTGGCCGTAGTTCTCGTCCCAACTCTCGTTGATGGTAACTTTGGCCTCATAGCTGCCGTGCGGGATCGCGGTGGTCTCGAACGTGTAGATGCCGTCGCCGTCGATGTCCTGCAGCCAGGAGTGCAGGCAATCGGGCTGCCAGTCGCCGGAGCATCCTAGCGCGGACTGGAAGCTGCCCGGCACCGTAGCGATGACGGACGACTTATTGTCGGTGATCCAGTGGCTTTTGTGATCATAGTAGAACTTGACGGAGCTAGTCGCGCCCAGATTGAGAGGAATATTAGCCCCACCCGGCACGGCGTGCAAACCGTAGTTCTCGTCCCAACTATTATTGAGCGCCGCCTTATATTCGTAGCTGCCCGCGGGCACGGTCCACGTGCCCTGCCAGACATCATCGCCGGCATCATACGCCAGGTGCGTCGCCGCGCAGCCGGGATCCCAGTCGCCGCCGCAGCCCAACTCGCTCTGCAAGCTGCCGGCAATCGTGACGCTGGTTGGATTGGGGCTGTCGGCAAAAACCGGTGCCGCCGGGGTGCCCAGCGCGCTGCCCGGCAGGATCAGACTCAAGGCCATGATCGCCAACAGCACACGCATACTCCAATTGCGTTGCTTTATCATGCTTGCCACTCCTCCTCTGTGCAAATACCTGTCTTCGAGCGCGCCCTCAATTCCCGCCGCGCCGTGCCGGCCGGGGGCCGAACCGGGCGGCGACAAAGCCGATAGTCGTCCGGGAATCGCGGAAGAACCGGTCCTAGCCGAAAAGTACTAGGACTTAACATTCAAGTATACCGGAAATACTACCAAAAACAACAGGGCGGCGGCCATCCTTGCGAGGTTGTAACCAAAATCCCCCATGCACCGGCCCTGGCCGCCGATGCACTGCGCCGGGCGCCTGCGCCGCGGCACCCAACCGAGCGTTTTTGCCGTACCGCGTCTTTTCAAAACCAATTTGCGACAGGCCGCTACTTTTTGGCCGGCCCCGCCGTTGCCCTTTACGTAAGCCACTGCAGAGGCCCAATTCGCTTAGCTAAGCTAGATATCGTCTCATCTTGCATCACAATTCTAACTAGGAGGCAACCTACTATGCGCGGCCAACGCTCTTCTCGCCTGTCTCGGATACTGGCGTTCGCTTTACTGCTACTCACCATCGCTACCCTTAACTTGCCCGGATCGCACGCCCTGGCAGCCCCGCTGGCGCCCGGTGTTTCAATTACGCCGGTTCCCGTTACCACGATGGGCCTGCAATTCACCCCGACCCTGGTAACCGGCGCCGTCGGTGCCGGCAGCGCGGTCACCTACCGCCTGACCCTGCACAACTCCGGCCCGGAAAGCGTGCCGTTCAAGCTGGCCGTGAGCAACCCCGACGGCTGGAAGGTATATGTCAAGGCGAGCGATGTGGCGATCAAGGCCGGGGGCGACGTGACGTTGGACGTGACGGTTGGCGCGCCGGTGATGACCGCCGGCAGCAACACCACCATTACCGTGAGCGCGTTCAGCCCGACGAGCAGCGCCAAGACGCAACTCAAGCTGCAACTCCTGCGCCCGAGCACCGGGCCGTAACCCGATACACCCGGCGGGCGGGTACAGCGAGGGGGTAGCGCGAAGCTACCCCCTCGCCTATGCCGATTTTCCCCGACTCACGGCGCTGGTTACTTCGCCAGCAACGCCCGTAACTGATCCTCCACCTGGCCGCGCAGCGCCAGGTCGTTCGTGAGCAGCACCACTTTCTGGAGATCGGCGAGCGCCGCGTCGCGGTTGCCGCTCTGGCGATAGCTCAGGGCGCGGTTGAAATAGACCGTCGCGTTATCGGGTTGGAGGCGGATGGCCTGGGTGTAGTCGGCGAGGGCATGCGAGTAGTCGCCGCGGCGGGCGTAGATCAGGCCACGCCCGTTATAGGCCGCGGCGTTGTTCGCGTCGATGGCGAGGGCCTGCGTGTAGTCGGCCAGAGCGCGGGCGTCGTCGCCCTGCGCGACGTAGGCGTGCGCCCGCCCCAGGTACCCCGCCGCGTTGGCCGGCGCGATGCCTAGCGCGCGGGAATAGTCGCTCACGGCCCGGTCGTAATTGCCCTGGGCCAGGTAGGCGTCGGCGCGGCCCAGGTAGGCGTCGGGCAACAGGGGCGACACCTGCAGCGCCTGGTTGTATTCGGCGATAGCGCGGTTGGCATCGCCCTGACTCGCGTAGATGCCGCCGCGCCCCAGGTAGGCATTCGCAGCGCGGGGATTATAGTGTAACGCCTGCTCGAAGTCGGCCAGGGCGCGATCCGCGATGCCGCGCCGCCGGTAGAGGTTGCCGCGATTGGTGTAGGCCACGGCCAGGTCGGGCTGGAGTTGGATGGCCTGGTTGTAATCGGCCAGCGCCCGATCCAGGGCACCCTGCGCGGCCAGCGCCTCGCCGCGTCCGTTATAGGCGCCTGCATCGTTGGGGCGCAGCTTGATCGCGCTGGTATAGTCGGCGACGGCATGATCGTACTGGCCCAACCCGGCATAGGCCGCCGCCCGGCCGGCATAGAGATCGGCGTCCTGCGGCTGGAGCGCGAGCGCTTTGTTGTATTCGGCGACCGCTTTGTCATACGCGCCCTGCGCGTAATAGGTGCGACCGCGGGTCTGGTAGCCGGCGGCGAGGGTGGCCGGGGTTGGTCCGGCGGGGGTCGCAGTGGGGATCGGAGTCGGGGTGTGGCGGGGCGGGGCTTCTTTAGCGGCAGGCGTGAGCAGGGCGGCTACGGGCGTGATCTCCACCGGCACGGCGGGCGGGGCCGCGGCCTCGGAACAGGCCGCGGCGCCGATCAGCACGAGCCCCAGCACCAGCAGGCCCGGCACGCGCCCCACCCGCACCAGGAGCGGTCTATGCTTGGCCATAGTAGGTAGCTCCCATCACGAACCGGGATGGAACTGTTCGGACGAACTACCACAAGAGCCAACCTTGTGTCCGCACGATAGCACTATTGTACCCGCGCGGACTATATGGCCTATGAACAGCGGCGCCGGAAACGTTACAGCATTGTTAGCGGCGCGGCGCCTCCCTATCGCGGACGCGGTTTAGTGGCCCCCAGCCACCTTACCGGTCCGCAAGAAATGGGGCGCCGCGCCCTCACGAGGCGCTGTCTTCCTGGGGCGCGCCGCCCACGATCAGCGTGCCGCAGTTCATTTCGGGCGCCGGGTGCAGGTGCATGATGTCCAGGATGGTCGGCGTCACGTCGCAGAGGCGACCAGGTCGCAGGCGCACCTGGCGCAGGGGCGAGCCTTCCGGCGCCACCAGGATGAAGGGCACCGGGTTGAGCGTGTGGTAGGTGTGGGGCTCGCCGGTCTCGTAGTCTTCCAGTTGTTCGCAGTTGCCGTGGTCGGCGGTGATCAGCGCCACGCCGCCCTTGGCCAGGATGGCGGGCACCACCCGGCCCAGGCAGGTGTCGACGGTCTCGACCGCCTTGATCGCCGCGCTCAGCTTGCCGCTATGGCCCACCATATCGCCGTTGGCATAGTTCACGACGATGAAATCGTAGACGCCGCTGTCGATCCGCTCCAGCAACGCGTCGGTCAGCGGGAGGGCCGACATCTCGGGCTGGAGGTCGTAGGTCGCCACCTTGGGCGACGGGATCATCAGCCGGTCTTCGCCCGGATATGGCTCCTCGCGCCGCCCGTTGAAGAAGAAGGTGACGTGGGCGTACTTTTCGGTCTCCGCCGAGTGGTACTGGCGCAGGCCATGGTCGCTGAGCACCTTCGCCAGCGGCTCCTCGACCTCCATCGGGTCGTAGGCGACGTGGACCGGTAGCCCTTCCTCGTAGCGGGTCAGCGTGGCATAGTAGAGATCCTGCAACTGGCGGCCCCGGTCGAAGCGTTCGAAATCGTCAAGCACGATGGCCTTGGTCAGTTCGCGGCCCCGGTCGCCGCGGAAATTGAAGTAGATCACGGCATCGCCGTCGCTCAGGCAGGGCGCGGGTACGGGTCCGTCGATCACGGTGGGCACGATGAACTCGTCGGTCACGCCGTTGTCGTAGGAAAGCTGGAAGGCGGCCAGCGGCGTATCGGCGTGCCGGCCCTCGCCCTTGACGATGGCGTCATACGCTTTCTGCACGCGGTCCCAGCGGTTGTCGCGGTCCATGGCATAGTAGCGCCCGCTGACCGTGCCCACGCGGCCCACCCCCACCCGGTCCATGTGCTCCAGCACGTTTTGCATGAAGCCCAGCCCGCTCTGCGGCGGCGTGTCGCGCCCGTCGGTGAACGCCTGGTAGACCACGCGCTCAATGCCCTGGCGCTTCGCCATCTCCAGCAGGGCGTACAGATGCGCCCAGTGGCTATGCACGCCCCCCGGCCCCAGCAGCCCAAACAAGTGCAGCGTGCTGTTGCGCGCCTTCACATGCTCGCAGGCGCCCACCAGCACAGGGTTCTCGAAAAACGAGCCGTCGGCGATGGCCCGGTCGAGCCGGGTCAGTTCCTGGTAGACGACGAACCCGGCGCCCATGTTCTGGTGCCCCACCTCGGAGTTGCCCATCTGGCCGTCGGGCAGACCGACATCCTGCTGCGAAGCGTCGAGCGCGGTGTTCGGGCAGGTGGCGTAGAGCCGGTCCAGCGTCGGGGTGGCCGCCTGCGCCACGGCGTTGGCGCGCGGGTTCGGGTTGATGCCCCAGCCATCCATAATTATCAACACGACAGGTTTTGATACAGCCATGATCTTCCGTCTCCTTTTGGTCCGCGATTAGAAGCCGGGGCGAAATCTCCGATTCCCGCGGCTCCTCCCGCGATTATATCAGCATCCGGGCCACAGGTGCAGCACCCTCCATTATAGTCCCACTCGGTAAGCAGCCGGGTAAAAATACATGACAATCGGGCGACGGGCGCCCCCGGCTGGGGCATACCCCACAAGCCGCCGGCTACTCTTACCAAGGCCGCGCAGGCGGCCTGGCGACTTCGCCCGCCCGTTGGCGTGCCGGGGCGGTTGGTGCTATACTCCTGGCAGGAAATCGGATTGACGGTTCAAGCAGAGGTATTGGCATATGGCAGGTGGAACACGCGAGATCCTGGTCCTGAACGCCGGGTCCAGCAGCCTCAAGCTCGGCCTGTTTGACTGGGAGACCGACGAGCAACTGGCCGATAAGGGGGTCGATTGGAGCCACGGCAACGAGGCCGGGGTCAGCACCCACAGCGCCGCCCTGCGTCACTTGCTGGAGGAATACGATCTGGGGCCCGTGGCCGCGGTGGGCCACCGGGTCGTCCACGGGGGCACACGCTACCGGCAGGCCGTGCGCATCGACGCCGACGTGAAGGCCGCCATCGCTGAACTGGCGCGGCTGGCGCCGTTGCATAACCCCGCCGCGTTGCAGGGCATCGAGGCCGTGGAAGACCTGCTGCCCGGCGTGCCGCAGGTGGCCGCGTTCGACACGGCGTTCCACAGCACCATGCCGCCCACCGGCTATCTATATGCCGTGCCCTGGCAGTGGACCGAGGAGTGGGGCATCCGCCGCTTTGGCTTCCACGGCCTCAGCCACGCCTATTGCAGCGGGCGCGCGCTCGAAATGTTGCAGCGCCCGGCCCCCGGCAGCCGCATCGTCACCTGCCACCTGGGCAACGGCTGCTCGCTGGCCGCCGTGCAGGATGGCCGCTCGGTGGCGACTACGATGGGCTTCACCCCGCTCGAAGGGCTGATGATGGGCACGCGCTCCGGGTCCGTCGACCCCGGCCTGCTGATCCACCTGCTGGCCCACAACTACGTCGATGTGCCGGGGCTGGACCAGGCGCTCAACCACGAGTCGGGGCTGAAGGGCGTCTCCGGCCTGTCGGGCGACATGCGCGACATCCAGGCGGCCGTGGGCCGCGGCGATGCTCGCGCGCAGCAGGCGTTCGCGCTCTACAATGCCCGCATCCGTGAGGGTATCGCGGCCATGGTCGCGGCCATGAACGGCGTGGACGCGCTGGTCTTCACCGCCGGGGTGGGCGAGCATTCGGCGGAGGTGCGCGGCGCAGTGGCTGGGGCGCTCGGCTGGATGGGCGTGGTCCTGGATGAAGCGGCCAACGCGGCGGCCCACCCCGATACGGACCTTGCCACCGCAGACTCGCGAGTGCGCCTGCTGGTCATCCACACCCGCGAAGAACTGGTGGTCGCCCGCGACACGCGGCGGGTATTGCAGGCCGGCCCGGCCACAAAGGAACCCTAACTCATGACCACGACAGCGAACGGAGGCGCGGCAGGCGCGAACAAACGCGCCTTTTACGACGAGGTCAACCGCTTTGTCGGCTGGTACCTGGCGGAAAACCCGGTCATGGCGACCGAGATGGGCCTGCACGCCTACGATAACCGCCTGACCGATACCTCACCGGAGGGACTGGCCCGCCTGCGCCTGGGGCTGGAGCAGTTCCTGGACCGCTTGCCGCGCTACCAACCCGACGGCGATGTGGACTGGGAGATCGACTACCGGTTGATGGCCGCGATGGCCGGGGGCCGGTTGCGCGCCCTCGACACGCGCGACCTGGCCCACCGCAGCCCCGATTTCTACGTCGCCGAAGCCCTGTTCGGCCCCTACAGCCTGCTGATGAAGGAGTTCGCGCCGCTGGACGAGCGGCTGCGCAACCTGGCGGGCCGCCTGGCCGAGGTGCCGCGCGTGCTGGCCGACGCCGAGCGCAACCTCGACGTGTGCCCGCCGTCCTGGATAGACGGCGCCATCGAGTCGGTCGAGGGCGGATTGGCCCTGCTGCAGCACCTCATCCCGGCGCTGACCCAGTCGATCCGCGGCGACGACCTGATCCTGGCCGCGCGCATCGAGGCAACCAACGCCAAAGCCGTCGCCGCCGTCGAGCGCTACCGGCAGTTCCTGGTGGAGACGCTGCGCCCCCGCGCCGGCGGCAGCTTCGCCGTCGGCGAAGACGTTTGGAACGCCATGGTGCGCGAGGAGCACATGCTCGACCTCGACGCCACGGCCATCGAAGCCATCGGCCACGAGTTGATCCGCGAGACGGAGGCGGCGCTGGCCGAGGAAGCGGCGGCCATCGTGGCCCGCGAGGGCGGCCCGTCGCGCACGTGGCAGGAGTTGCTGAACGAAGTGCGCGCCGACCACCCCACGCCCGAGGATCTGGTGCCCGCCTATCAGGCGGCCATGGAAGCCTCGCGCGCCTTCATCGTCGAGCATGATCTGGTGACGCTGCCGCCGGACGAGCACCTGCATATCGCCGAGACGCCCCCCTTCGTGCGCCCGTTCTACCCCTTCGCCGCCTATATGCAGCCCGGCGCCTTCGAGGAAAAGCAATTCGGCATCTTCTGGGTGACGCCCGTGCCGCCGGGCCTGCCCGCCGCCGAGACCGAGAGCCTCCTGCGCGGCCATCCCCGTGCCAAGATCCCGATCACAGCGGTCCACGAAGGCTATCCCGGCCACCATGTGCAACTGAGCCGCGCCAACGGCGCCAGTGTGCCCCGCCGCCTGGGCCAGAGCCTGGCCGACCTGTTCATCGAGGGCTGGGCCTTCTACTGTGAAGAACTGATGGAAGCCGAGGGCTTCCTCACCGACCCGCGCGGGCGGCTCATGCGCCTGGCCGATCAGTTGTGGCGCGCCTGCCGCATCGTCATCGACGTGGGCCTGCACTGCCGCGCCATGCCGTTCGACGCCGCCGTGCAGATGCTGGTCGACGTAGCGCGCCTGGAACCGGCGAATGCCCGCGCCGAAGTGCAGCGTTACACGCAAAGCCCCACCCAGCCGATGAGCTACCTGATGGGCAAGCGCGAGATCCTGCGCCTGGCCGCCGACTACCGCGCCCACGAGACCGCCGCGGGCCGGCCCTTTGAGTTGAAGCGCTTCCACGACACACTGCTGGCCTGCGGCAGCCTGCCGCCCCGCCTCTTGCGCCTGGCGCTATTCGGCCTGCCTGTGTAACTTTGGCGAACCCCCGCGCTTTGTTATAATAAGCGCGCAAACACTGACCGGGCCGGGCAGTGCCGCACGTGCGGCGCGGGGCGGCGCCATCCGGCCGCGCCCGGTTTTCGGCTTTCAGCGGCGTCTGGTCCTTGCCCGGCGCCCGCTCCTAGACAAGGAATCCCTTCTCATGCGTACCAGGAAACCCGCCTGGATTTCCGTTGTGATGCTGCTGGCGGCAGTGGCCGTCTTATTCCCGGCGCGGGCCGGCGCTACGGCGCCCGCCGCGAGCAGCGCTGCTCCCGTCGCGCAGGGCAGTTGCCAGACTTTCCCCGAAACCGGCAAAACCGTCAGCCAACCGTTCCTCGACTACTGGCAGACCCATGGCGGGCTGGCCCAGCAGGGCTTCCCCATCGAGGAAACGGGCATGGAGCAGTCGCCCACCGACGGCAAGGGCTATCGCGTGCAGTATTTCGAGCGCGCGGTGTTCGAGTTGCACCCCGAGAACAACCCGCCCTATAATGTGCTGCTCTCGCTCCTGGGCCGCTTCCGCTACGACGCCAAGTATCCGGGTGGCGCGCCCAACCAGCAGCCCAATACCGCCCCCGGCTCGCGCCTCTTCCCGGAGACGGGCAAGCGCGTGGGCGGTAAGTTCCTCGCCTACTGGCAAAGCCACGGCGGGCTGGCGCAACAGGGTTTCCCGATCTCAGACGAGTTCACCGAGGTGTCGGAACTGGACGGCAAACCGTATACAGTGCAGTATTTCGAGCGCGCCGTGTTCGAGTTGCACCCCGAGAACGCGCCGCCCTACGACGTGCTGCTGTCGCAGTTGGGCAGCTTCCGCTACCACGAGCTGTATCCCAGCGGCTGGCCGCAGGCGCTGCTCGTCGCCAACGACTGCACCGCGCCGCCCCCCACGCACGACAGCGACGGCGACGGCATCCCCGACAACGCCGACAAGTGCCCGCAGCAGCCGGAGACGGCCAACGGTGTGTTCGACAGCGACGGTTGCCCGGATACCGTGCAAGACCTGATCAACTTCGCGCGGGACGACATCAACAGCTTCTGGCAGCAGACCTTCACCGCATCCGACCTGGACTACATCCCGCCGACCCAATTCAAGGCGTATACCCAGCGCATCTCCACCCCGTGCGGGCGTGCCATGCTGGATAACGCCTTCTATTGCGAGCGCGACCACGCGATCTACTATGACCTGAACTTCCTCGCCCGGCAACTCCAGACGGACGGCGACTTCGCCCCCGTGACGATCATTGCGCACGAGTGGGGCCACCTCGTCCAGGCCGATCTGGGCATCCTCGACAGTTCCCGCTACACGATCGACATCGAGCTCCAGGCCGACTGTTTCGCGGGCGCCTATGCCAAACACGCGGGCGAGGAAGGCTTGCTGGAGGAAGGCGACCTCGACGAGGGCGTGAACAACCTCTACAAAGCGGGCGACGAGAGCGACCTGCCCTGGTTCGCCGCAGGCGCCCACGGCCAACCCGACCAGCGGGTCGGGGCCTTCCAACTCGGCCTGGACAACGGCGCCGATAAGTGCTTGCAGTAGGCGGACACCACGCATCGGCTCTCAACCAGGGGCCGGCTTCGCCAACCGAACACGCCGAGGGGCGCCGGTGAACAATACCGGCGCCCCTTCCCTTATCCCGCCGGATTTCGCGGGGGCTGCTGTACGCCGACCCCATCCCGGATCGCCGGGCGGTGTTGTAGTTGTAACCTGTGGATTACAAGGCATCACCCGCATCCTCCCTGATCCGTGATACATTATATAGTGGTGAAGACCGTTTTCAAGCGCGACCCCTGGCCCGTGCTGCGGACCGGGCACGTACAGGACGTAGAGGAAGCGAGGGACATTCGCTATGAAGCTATCGATGGTAGTCCGCATCCTCGGCCTGGCAACACTCTTGATTGGGCCGTTACCGGCCGGCAGCGGGGTCGCGCCGCCTGCGGGCGCCTGGACCGGCGCGGCCCCGCTGGTCAGTATCACCGGCCCGAACGTGACCTTCCCCTTGCCCACCGGCCAGGTGTTCGTCGCGGGTACCGCCGCCACCGCCCAGGGGCAGGTCAGCACGCTCGACCGCTACGACCCGGCGACCGGGCAGTGGACGGCGCTTGGCCCCTGGATCAACGACCGCAGCGGCTACGTCACCGCGGTGCTGCGCGACGGGCGGGTGCTGGCGGCGGGCGGGCTGGACAAGGACGGCCACTTCACCGGCGCGGCGGCACTCTATAACCCCTCCACTAATACCTGGACTCCCATCCCGCCGCTCGGCGCGCCCCGCTGGGGCGGCACCGCGACCCTGTTGCCGAACGGCCAGGTGCTCGTCGTGGGCGGGGTCGGCGACAACGGCAAAGGCGCGAACGCACTGGTGACAACGGAACGGTACGATCCGGCAACGAACACCTGGACGCTCCTCGCGCCGATGGGCACACCGCGTTACGGGCACCGCGCAACCCTCCTCGCCAACGGTCAGGTCCTTGTGACCGGCGGGCGGGGCGGCATCCCCGGCCCCGGCGCGCTAGCCTCCGCCGAGCGCTATGATCCGGCGACCAACACCTGGACACCCGCCGCCTCCATGGCGACGGCCCGCAACGAGGGCTTCGCTCTGCGGCTGACCGGCGGCCAGGTGCTCGTCCTGGGCGGGGGCGGCGGGACCGACGGCAGCACGCCGCTCGCCTCCGCCGAGCGCTACGACCCGGCCACGGATCGCTGGACAGCGGCGGGCAGCCTCGCCACCACCCGCGACGGCGCGCAGGCCACCCTGCTGGCGGACGGCCAGGTGCTCGTCACCGGCGGCAGCTATCGCACCGGCACCACCGGCGGGACGATCATCACCGGGCTGGCGACCACCGAGCGTTACGACCCGGCCACCAACCGCTGGACTCCCGCCGCTACCATGCAGACCGGGCGCTGGGGCCACTCGGCCACCCTGCTGCCCAACGGCCAGGTGCTGGTCGCGGGCGGCGAGCAACTTTACGCGAAGATCCCGTATTTGCTCAACAGCGCCGAACTATACAGCGGCCCCGCCGCGCCGGAGTGTTTCCCGCAGACCGGCCAGTGTATGGGCGAACTGTTCGCTGCCTACTGGCACGCCCATGGCGGCCTCGCCATTAACGGCTACCCGATCAGCGGCGAGTTCCAGGAGAAGCTGGAGGACGGCCAGACCTACACCGTGCAATACTTCGAGCGGGTGCGCATGGAGTTCCACGTGCGCAACGCGCCGCCCTTTGACGTGCTGCTCGGCCAGTTCGGGCGGCGCATCCACCCCGCCGACCCGCCCATGCCGCCCCAACCCGGCGCCGCCTATTTCGCGCCCACCGGGCACAACGTGAGCGGCGCGTTTCTCGCTTACTGGCAGGCACACGGCGGCCTGGCCCAGTTCGGCTACCCGATCAGCGAGCCGTTCCGTGAACAAGTGGAGGACGGCCACACCTACACCGTGCAGTACTTTGAGCGGGCCCGCTTCGAGCAGCACCCGGAGAACCGCCCGCCCTATGACGTGCTGCTCGGCCTGTTTGGCCGGCGCATGCTGCCCGATCCGTAGCGCAGCGTCCAATGACCTGTTGAGGACAGCGCACGCTAAAGACCAACGAGTACGGCGCGATGAATCACGCCGCTTCGCACAATGGGTGGAACTTCCGCTGAGGGAAAAGCAAAGAGCCGCACGATTGCTCATGCGGCTCTGCCATTTACGGTTCGCTATTACAGTTAGGCCGTGGCCGCGACCGCGTCCGCGGGGGCGGTCGTCTTGCTGAAGACGACCCGCCCGTCCTGCGCATCGGCCAGGATCGTGTCGCCGTCGCGGAAGTGGCCTTCCAGCAACTCCAGCGAGAGCGGGTCCAGGATGCGGCGCTGGATGGCCCGCTTCAGCGGGCGGGCGCCGTACACCGGGTCGAAGCCCTCGTTGCCGAGGAACTCCTTGGCCTTCTCGGTCAGATCGAGCGTGATCTTGCGCTCGGCCAGCCGCCGCCGCACACGCTCCAACTGGATATCGACGATGCGCGTCAACTGGTCGCGGGTCAACTGGTGGAAGATGACCGTCTCGTCGACGCGGTTCAAGAACTCGGGCCGGAACTGCTGGCGCAGGGCTTCCTGCACCCGCTCGCGGATCGCATCGGCGTTTGCCATGCCCAGTTCGCTGATCCACTGGCTGCCCACGTTGCTGGTCATGATGATGACCGTGTTCTTGAAGTCGACCACGCGGCCCTGGCTGTCGGTCAGCCGCCCGTCGTCCAGGATCTGCAAGAAGACATTGAACACCTCGGGATGCGCCTTCTCGATCTCGTCAAACAGGACCACCGAATAGGGCCGGCGACGGACCGCCTCGGTCAACTGGCCGCCCTCTTCGTAGCCGACATAGCCGGGCGGCGCTCCCATGAGCCGCGACACCGCGAACTTCTCGGTATACTCGCTCATGTCGATGCGCACGATGGCGTTCTCGTCGTCGAACAGGAACTCGGCCAGCGCGCGGGCCAGTTCGGTCTTCCCGACGCCCGTCGGCCCGAGGAACAGGAACGACCCCAGCGGGCGGTTCGGGTCCTGTAGCCCGGCGCGGGCGCGGCGCACCGCGTTCGCCACGGCGGCAATCGCCTCGTCCTGGCCCACGACGCGCAGGTGCAGCCGCTCTTCCATGCGCAGTAGCTTCGCCAGTTCGCCTTCCAGCATCCGAGTCACCGGGATGCCGGTCCACTTGCTGACCACCGCGGCGATGTCGTCCTCGGTCACTTCCTCACGCAGCAGGGTGCCGCCCTTGCGCGGGCCGCTCTCCACCTTCTGCGCTGCGTCCAACTGGCGCTGTAGCTCCGGCAGCCGGCCGTACTGGATCTCGGCGGCCTTGTTCAGGTCGTAGTTGCGCTGGGCGGCTTCGAGTTCGGCGTTGGCCTGCTCGATCTGCTCCTTCAGCCCGCGCACGGCCTGCTGGCCCTGGCGCTCGCTCTGCAGTTGCGCCGTCAGCCGGCGCTCTTCTTCCTTCAGGTTCGCCAGCGTGCTCTCGATCTTTTGCAGCCGGTCCTTGCTGGCTTCGTCCTTCTCCTTGCTCAGCGCCTGGCGCTCGATCTCCAACTGCATCACGCGGCGCTTCACCTGGTCCAACTCGACCGGCATGCTCTCGTTTTCCATGCGCAGCCGCGACGCCGCCTCGTCCACCAGGTCGATGGCCTTGTCGGGCAGGAAGCGGTCGGTGATATAGCGGTTCGACAGCACCGCCGCTGAGACCAGCGCGCTGTCGGTGATGCGCACGCCGTGGTGGACCTCATAGCGTTCGCGCAGGCCGCGCAAGATCGAAATCGTGTCTTCGACCGTCGGCTCGCCGACGAAGACCGGCTGGAAGCGCCGCTCCAGGGCCGCGTCCTTCTCGATATGCTTGCGATACTCGTCCAGCGTGGTCGCGCCGACCATGTGCAACTCGCCGCGCGCCAGCATCGGCTTGAGCATGTTGGAGGCGTCCATTGCGCCTTCCGCCGCGCCCGCCCCGACGACGGTGTGCAACTCGTCGATGAAGACGATGATCTCGCCCTCGCTCTCGGAAATCTCCTTGAGCACCGCCTTCAGGCGCTCCTCGAACTCGCCGCGGAACTTGGCCCCGGCCACCATGGCGCCCAGGTCCAGCGCGATCAGCTTCTTGTTCTTCAAGCCCTCGGGCACGTCGCCGCGCACGATGCGCTGGGCCAGGCCCTCGACGATGGCCGTCTTGCCGACGCCCGGCTCGCCGATCAGCACGGGGTTGTTCTTGGTGCGCCGCGAGAGCACCTGGATGACGCGGCGGATTTCCTCGTCGCGCCCGATCACCGGGTCGAGTTTGCCGCGCTCGGCCAGTTCGGTCAGGTCGCGGCCATATTTTTTCAGCGCTTCGTAGGTCGCTTCCGGGTTCTGCGTGGTCACGCGCT
>DASSGZ010000188.1:0-19411 GCA_035693165.1 Chloroflexia bacterium
CTCCACCAGCAGGATGGTCACACCCGTGGAGTGCAGGTTACGGATAATCGTGAAGATCTCGCGCACGATCAGTGGGGCCAGGCCCAGGCTGGGCTCGTCCAGCAGCAGCAGGCGGGGCCGGCTCATTACCGCGCGGGCAATCGCCAGCATCTGCTGTTCGCCGCCCGACAGCGTGCCCGCGGGCTGGTTGCGGCGCTGGGCCAGCACCGGGAAGATGGTGAACTGCCGGTCGATGTCGGCGGCGACGGCGGCGCGGTCCTGCCGGGTGTACGCGCCCAGCAGCAGGTTGTCGTACACGGTCTGGCGGGCCAGCACGCGGCGGCCCTCCGGGCTTTGCGCGATGCCCATCTGCACCACCTCGTCCGGGCGGCAGCGCGTGATGTCGCGCCCGTCGTAGACGATGTGCCCGCTGCGCGGGCGCACCAGCCGCGAAATGGCGCGCAGGGTGGTGCTCTTGCCCGCGCCGTTGGCCCCGATCAACGTGACCACCTCGCCGGCGTTAATCGTCATGCTGACGTCTTGCAGCGCCTGGATGCCGCCGTAATTCACCGACAGGTTGCGGATTTCGAGCAGCGGTTTGGGCGGGGCGGCTTGCGGCTCGGCGGCGCCACCCACAGCAGGGCGGCTCATCACTCGGCTCCCAGGTAGGCTTCGATGACGGCGGGATCGTTCTTCACCTTCTCCGGCACGCCCAGGGCGATCAGTTGGCCGAAGTTCAGGACGGCGATGCGGTCGCACAGGCCCATCACCAGCGGCACATGGTGTTCGATGATCACGACCGTCAGGTGGAACTGCTCGCAGATGCGGCGGATGAAGGCGCTGAGGTCGTGTTTCTCGTTGGTGTTCATGCCGGCGGCGGGTTCGTCGAGCAGCAGCAGCGCCGGCTCCAGGGCCAGGGCGCGGGCGATCTCCAGGCGGCGCTGGTCGCCGTAGGGGAAGTTCTTCGCCGTTTCGTAGGCGCGCCGGTTCAGGCCCACCAGTTCCAGCAAGGCCATGGCTTTCTCGCGCGTGCGCTGTTCCTCGGCGGGCGCGGGCGGCAGGCCCAGCACCCCGGTGATCACGCCGCTGCGGGTATGGATGTGCTGGGCGATGCGCACGTTATCCAGCGCTGACAGGTTCCCGAACAGGCGGATGTTCTGGAAGGTGCGCCCGATGCCGCGCGCCGCGATGCGGTGCGGCGGCAGGCGGGTGATGTCCGCGCCCTGGTAGATCAGCCGGCCCGCCGTGGCCGGGATCAGCCCGGTCATCACGTTGAACAGGGTTGTCTTGCCCGCGCCGTTGGGGCCGATCAGGCCGAAGATCTCGCCCTTTTGCACGCTGAAACTCACGTTGTGGACGGCGAGCAGCCCGCCGAAGCGGCGGCTGATGCCGCGCACCTCGATCATCGGCATGTCGCCGGTGGCCGGGGCGGGGGCCGGCGAGACACTTGGTTCGATCATGCGGCGGCCTCGGGCGTCGGGGTGGGCGGGGGCGCAGGCTTGCGGCGGCGCTCAAACAGCGCGGGCGTGACGAAGCCGCGCGGCAGGAACACCGTGCCGATGATGAGCAAGAAGCCGAAGATGATCAGGCGCCCGTCCTTCATGAAGCCGCCCAGCCAGGGCGGCAGCCCGCCGGTATCCGACAGGATGCGCAACACCTCCGGCAGCGCAGTCAGCGCCATGCCGCCCAGCACCGGCCCCAGGAACGTGCGCGACCCGCCGATCAGCACGAAGGCCAGATAGCTGATGCTTGCGTCGAAGGTGCCCTGGCGCGCGTTCCAGGTGTTGAGGAAGTGCGCGCTGACGGCGCCCACCACCCCGGCCAGCACGGCGCCCATGGTGAAGGCCAGTACCTTGTTGAACGTGGGGTTGACGCCCATCGCGCTCGCCGCCAGTTCGTCCTCGCGGATGGCGGTGAAGGCGCGGCCCACCCGGATGCGCTCCAACCGGGCGACGAAGAACATGCTGATCACCAACATCGGCAACACGATCCACAGGTACTCGATCTGTGTCTTGAACGGCTGCGGCACGCCGAAGATGCCCACCGCACCGCCCGTGATGTCGAGGTTCAGCGACAGCACGCGCAGCACCTCGACAAAGGCGATGGTCGCCAGCGCCAGGTAGATGCCCCGCAGGCGCAACGCCGGCACGCCGACGATGATCGCCAGGCCCGCCGACGCCACCCCGGCGATGAGCATCTCCAGCAGCAGGTCGGGGATCGGAAAGAGGTCGCCCTGGTAGGTGAAGACCTTGGTCGACATCACCGCCGCGATATAGCCGCCTAGCGCGTAAAAGCCGGGACTCGCCAGCGACAGTTGCCCGGCCATCAGCGGCAGATAGAGCGACAGCCCCAGCATAGCCGCCAGCAGCATCGAGACGATCAGGAATCCATAGGTGGCGAAGAAGTCTGCCATGGCTCTGCCCTGTTACACCTTCTGGATGAGTGTGCGGCCCAGCAGCCCTTGCGGGCGCACCAGCAGCACGATAAAGAGGATGGCGAAGGCGACCGCATCCTTATAGCCCGAATACTCGGCGGGCACCAGGGCCTCGGCCAGGCCGATGATCAAGCCGCCCACCACCGCGCCGGGGATGTTGCCCAGCCCGCCCAGCACGATAACCGCCAGCCCTTTCAGGCCGAACGAAATGCCGAAGTAGGGACCGGCGATGCTGACGCTGGTGCCGACCAGCGTGCCCGCGATGCCGCCCAGGAAGCCGCTCAGGAAAAACGTGATCAGGATGAAGCGATCGGTGTTGATGCCCAGCAGGCTGGCCGTCGTGGCATCCTCGGCCACGGCCTTCAAGGCTTTGCCGAAGCGCGTGTAGTTGATCAGGTAAGTGAGCAGCACCAGGATCAGCGCCGAGACGCCGAAGATGACCACCTGGACGCTGCGGATCGGGATGGGGTTGGCCGCCGTGCCGAAGTTGATCGACGGCGGCAGGTCGCCGTAGATATTGGCCGGGAACGTGTAGATTTCGGCCCCGACCAGGTACTGGATCAGGTTGGTGATCATCACTGCGGCGCCCAGGCTCGACACGAGCGTCAGCAGCGGGTCGGCGCCGCGCAGGCGCAACGGGCGGAACGCCATCCGCTCCAGGATCACCCCGACCAGCCCGGCCAGCACCGCGCCCAGGATCATCGCAATCGCGAAGGGCAGATCCGTGCCGAGCGAGGCGTTCGCCAGCAACCCGTTGAAGCCGAACACGCCCCCGGCCAGCGTGTAGGTGAAGTAGGCGCCGAGCGTGAACACGGCGGCGTGCGCGAAGTTGATGATGCCCAGGATCGAGAAGACGAGCGTGTAGCCCAGCGCGAAGATCGCGTAGACGCTGCCGATGGATAACCCGTTGAGGACTTGCTGCAGGAAGATGGTGAAATCCATGCTCCGTCCCTATACCAAAAGTGGGGGGAGGACCGCCTCCCCCCACTCGTCGCTTGCCGGGCAGACCCGAGGCCGGCGGGTTCCGCCGGGAGTGGGGCTACTTGAGATAGGTGAACTGGCCGGTGGTGCCGTCCGGGTTCATCTTGATCTGGGCCACGTAGAACTGGGTCTGGTTCACTTCGCCTTCCTTGTCGAAGGAGATCGGGCCGAGTGGGGTATCGTACTTATCGGCCAGCACCTCCTGGTTCAGGGCGGTGCGCAGGTCGGCCAGTTGCATGCCGCTGATCTTGCTCTTCTTGTCGAGCGCGGCCAGCGCGTCCACGAACACCTGCACGCCGGTGAAGGTCTGTGCGCTGAACTGCGGCGGGGCCTTCTTCTGCTGCGCCTGGTACGCGGCGACAAAGGCTTTGTTGATCTCGGTGTCGGCCTCCGGGCTGTAGGCCTGGGCGATCAGGATGCCGTCGCAGGCGGCCTTGCAGACGGGGAAGATATTGGTTGTGTTCAGGCCGTTGCCGCCGATGATCTGTCCCTTGAAGCCCAGGTCGCGCAACTGCTTGACCAGGTTGCCGCCGTCCGCGGCCAGGCCCGACACAATCGCGAGATCCGGCTTGAGGTTCAGCGCCGCGGTGGCCTGCGTCTGGAAGTCGGTGTCGGTGGTCTGGAACTTCTGCACCGTGACCACTTCCAGGCCCTTCGCCTTGGCGGTATCCTGGAAGGTCCCGGTCTCCGACACGCTGAAGGCGTCGTTCTGCGCGTAGAACACGGCCACCTTCTTGATGTTGGGATCGATCTTGAGCGCGGCGTCCACCGCATTGGGCGCAACCACCGCGACCGGGGCCGACACGCGCGCGACGTAGTCGCCGATCTGCGGGATGCCCTTGGCCGTGTTCGACGGCCCCAGCACCGGCACCTTCGCGCGGTCGGCGATCGGGTCGGCGCTGAAGGCTTGCTGCGACAGCGTCGGGCCGACGATGCCCACCACGTTGTCCTTGTTGATCAGCGTCTGGAAGGCGTTGATGGCGCCCGCCTCATCACCGCCGGTATCCTGGAAGACGAGCTTGATCGGCGTGCCGTTGACGCCGCCGCGCTGGTTGAAGAACGTCTCGGCGAGCTTGGCGCCGATCACCTCTTCCTGACCGAGCAGGGCCACGTTGCTTGTCTGGGCCACCGCGATGCCGATGGGGATCGGCGTGCCGCCACTGGCCGCGCCGCCGCCGGACGAGGCCGCGGGCGTATCGGTCGCGCCGGCCATGGCGGCGGGGGTGTCGGTGGCTGCCGCCGCTCCGCCCGATGCGGTCGTCGCGGTGGGCGCCGCCGCCGATGATACGGGCGTATTGGTCGGAGACGTGCCCGTGTCTCCGCCGCACCCTGTCAGGAACATCGCCACGATTAAGGGAAGGACGAGAATCCGTCGCCGCATACCTGTTCCTCCTTTGAATCGGTGTGGTTGGTTACATGTGGGCGCCGGGAGCGCGTTTGCGTGGCAGCAGTATAGCACCGGCCTCCAGGCTTGTCAACACTTGTAGTGCTTCGCAACACGACATATTGACGCTAAACATACTAGCGCGAACCACCTAAAAGTACTACTGAAATAGGTTTCATTTATCCGCCTGGTAAGGTTCGCGGTAAGCGGCTTCTGCTATACTGCTGGCACAGTGGTGTGTCTATCCTGGCCCAGGGACAGGCGCACAACCACCTCCCCCGCGCGTTTGCTGTCCTGGCGCGGGGTATTCTCCAGGGTGTTTCTTTCCACAGTTGCATCATTCACTTCTTCTCTTAGAGCCGGGCGTGGTCGCCGCCCGCCGCCCTGGGCCTGGGGCGGGGTTGGCCTGGCGAAAGGACTCTTTTATGCGCTTTCGTCCGTACCTCGGGTTTATCCTGATCGCACTGGCGCTGGCGGGGTTTGCCGGGCTGCTCGGCCTGGACAAGGGCCGCCCCGTCTCGGCGGCGCAGAGCACCGGCGACTATGCCGCCGGGGGGCTACGCCCCGCCCTGCCCGGTGACGGCCCCGCCGCCCAGCCGGCTGCCCCCGTCAAGTATCCCAACGGCGTGGTCGTCGGGCATTCCTATAAGAACGACGAGACTCCGCCGCTGCGCACCCTCAAGCCGCAACTGAACGCCCGGACGGGTCGCCCCGGCGCTGAGCGCGACAACGCGCCCATTCCCCTGGCCGGCTTCAAAGACGCGCTCGACCCGGTGGTGCAGCGCGCCTTCGGCGGGCCGGCGGGGACCGGCGCCAATATGCCCGCCCCGGCCACCAACTGGGAAGGCATGAGCATCACGACGGCGGGCAGCAACGTGGCGCCGCCCGACACCAACGGCGACGTGGGGCCCAATCACTATATCCAGACGGTCAACACGGCTTTCCAGATCTGGAACAAGAGCGGCGTCTCGCTCTACGGCCCGGCCAACCTCAACACGCTCTGGCAGGGCTTCGGCGGCCCCTGCGAGACGCGCAACGACGGCGACCCGGTGGTGCTCTACGACCAACTGGCCGACCGCTGGCTGATCAGCCAGTTCACTTCCGCGGCGCCGTATGACGAGTGTATCGCCATCTCTTCGTCCGGCGACCCCACCGGTTCCTGGTACCGCTACGCGTTCCAGTTTAGCACCACCACCGTCTTCTACGACTACCCGCACCTGGGCGTCTGGCCCGACGGCTATTACATGACGGCCAATGTCTTCGACATCAGCCTGCCGAGCGCGAGCCAGTACCAGGGACCGGCGCCGGTCGTCTTCGACCGCGCGAAAATGCTGCAAAACCAGCCCGCGACCTACCAGAACTTCGGGCCGCGCGGCAGCACCCGCGCCCCCATGCTGCCGTCGGATCTCGACGGCGGCCTGCTGCCGCCCGCCGGGGCGTCCAACGTATTTGCCGAGTTCGGCAACCCGCTGCTCCTCTACAAGTTCCACACCGACTGGGCCACCCCGGCCAACAGCACCTTCACCAACTCGGCCAGCCTCGCCACTGCCGGGTTTACCATGCTCTGTACCGCTACCCGCAGTTGCGTGCCGCAACCGGGCACCGCCGCCGGACTCGACGGCATCGGCGACCGGCTGATGCACCGGCTGCCCTACCGCAACTTCGGCGACCACCAGGCCCTCGTGGCGAACCATACCGTGGATGCCGGCAGCGGGCGGGCGGGCGTGCGCTGGTATGAGATCCGCGATCCGCTGGGCACCGCGAGTATCTACCAGCAGGGCAGCTACGCCCCGGATACCACGAGTCGCTGGCTGGGCAGCGCCGCCATGGACGCCAGCGGCAACCTGGCCGTGGGCTACAACGCCTCCAGCAGCACCGTCTCTCCCGGCATCCGTTATGCCGGGCGCCTGGTGACCGACCCGCTCAACACCCTGCCGCAGGCCGAGACGGTGCTCCAGGCCGGCAGCGGCTCGCAAACCGGCACCGGCAATCGCTGGGGCGACTACAGCGCCATGACCGTCGACCCCACCGACGACTGCACCTTCTGGTTCACCACCGAATATATCAGCACGACCGGCGCGTTCAACTGGCAAACGCGCATCGGCTCGTTCCGCTTCCCCTCATGCGCTAGCCCCACGGCCACGCCCACCCCCACCGGCACCCTGCCGACCGCCACGCCGACCCATACGGCCACGCCGACGCCCTGCGCGCCCCCCGCCTGGTCGACGCAGACCCCCTACCCGATGGGCGTCATGGACCAGGCCGTTGCAAGCCAGGGCGGCCAGCTCTACGTTTTCAGCGGCATCAGCGGCAGCGCATACATAAACAGCGCGCGCAAGTATGACCCAGGCACCGACACCTGGACGGCCATCGCTAATTACCCGCTTCGGGTTGAAGGGCCGGCTGCCGTTAGCGACGGTACCTATGTCTATATCCTCGGTGGGGTTACCGGATCGAACACCTACCCAACAACGCTGTACCGCTATGATCCGGCGGCCAACACCTACAGCTCGATGGCCTCGTTCAACACCGGTGTCTGGGCGCCGGCTGTCGCTTATCTTAACGGCAAGATCTACAAGATCGGCGGTACTGCCAATAGCGGGCGGACGAATGCCGTTGAGGTCTACACGATCAGCACCAACACCTGGGCTACTGCCGCGAACCTGCCCGCTTCGTTAGCGTTCGTTGCCGCCGCTGGCTACAACGGCTACATCTACACCGCCGGGGGCACGGCGGCGTCTGCCTCGCTGAAGACCTACCGCTACGACCCTGTTGTCAATAGCTGGAACGATGTCGCCATTACTGATTTGCCCGCCACGCGCTTCGGCGCCGCCTCCGACATTTACAATGGGCAGTGGATCCTGGCCGGCGGCGCTGTGAGCGGCGTCATTTCCAATAGCGTTATTGCGCTCGATATGACTAACCCCACGGGCGCATGGACGACCCTGCCCGCGATGCCGCAAGCGGTCTATCGGCTGGCGGGCGCGACGGTGGGCACCGCCTTCTATGCCGTCGGTGGGAGCGATGACGGCAGCTTCAACGGCACGAACTTCAACCAGCGTTACCTCCCCCTCACCTGCGCTACGGCCACGCCGACGTTCACGGCGACCAGCACGCCGACCAACACGGCGACGGCCACACCGACCGATACGCCGACGAATACGGCCACGGCGACCAGCACACCCACAAACACGGCGACACCGACGGACACACCCACAAACACGGCGACGGCAACCAACACGCCGACCAACACGGCGACGCCAACCGATACGCCGACCAACACTCCGACGAGTACGCCGACAGACACGCCTACAAACACGCCGACGAACACACCAACCGATACACCGACGAGCACGCCGACCAATACGGCCACGCCGACGGCCACGCCGACCAATACGCCAACCCCGACGGATACGCCGACGGACACGCCCACGGCGACCAATACACCAACCAACACGGCAACCCCGACGGACACACCTACGCCGACGGATACGCCGACGAATACGGCGACGCCGACGAACACGGCGACGAATACGCCGACTCCAACCGATACCCCGACCAACACGGCGACGCCGACGGATACCCCGACGTACACCGCGACGCCGGCCGATACCGCCACTCCGACGAATACGCCGACCGACACGCCAACGTTTACGGCGACCGCGACCGACACGCCCACGAACACGGCGACGGCTACGAATACACCCACGAATACGCCGACTTACACGGCGACGGCCACCAACACGCCGACGAATACGCCGACGTTCACGGCGACGGCCACCAGCACCCCCACGGACACGCCCACGAACACGGCGACGCCGACCGATACTCCGACGTTCACGGCCACCCCGACTCGTACGCCGACGTTTACCGCGACGCCGACGAACACGCCGACGGATACGCCAACCGATACGCCGACGGACACGCCGGTTCCGCTGACGGCTACGGCGACAAATACGCCCACGAACACGGCCGTGCCGCCGACGGCTACGGCGACAAATACGCCCACGAACACGGCCGTGCCGGCAACCAGCACGCCCACGAACACGCCAACCAATACCCCGGTACCGCCGACGAGTACGGCGACGAACACGCCAACCAATACCCCGGTGCCGCCGACGGCTACGCCGACGCGGACCGCCACGCCGCTGACCTACACCCCGACCACGGGTAATGCGACGGCGACCCCGACGCCGACCAACACGCCGACGAATACCGCCGTGCCGCCGACAGCGACGGCGACCAACACGCCGACGTATACGGCGACCGCGACCAATACGCCGACCAACACGGCCACGCCCACGGCGACGCCGACCAACACGCCGACCAACACGCCGACGAATACCCCGACCAATACGCCAATGCCGCCGACGAGCACGCCGACGAACACGCCGACGAACACGGCGGTGCCGCCGACGAGCACGCCGACGAATACGCCGACCGCTACGCCGGTCGTGCCGACGAGCACACCCACTGATACGCCGGTCAGCACGGGCACGGCTACACCGACGGCTACCACCGTGCCGAACAGCACGGCCACCACCACGCCGGTGAGTACGGCCACGGGCACCGCAAGCGCCACGGGCACGAGCACGCCGACGCAGACCACGCAACCCGCGGCCACCGGGACGGCGACGGCCATCCCCGCGACGGCGACGGCCACCCCGATTTGCGCGTTGTCGTTCAGCGATGTGCAGGAGGAATACTGGGCCTTCGGCTACATCAAGTGGACCTACTGCCAGGGCATCATCAGCGGCTATAGCGACGGGACGTTCCGGCCCGAGGCCAACACGACCCGCGGCCAGCTTGCCAAGATGGTGGTTCTCGCGGCCGGGTTGCCGCTGGTGCTGCCCAGCGGGGCGCCGCACTTCAGCGACGTGCCGCCGGGCCAGCCGTTCTACCGCTACATCGAAGTGGCCTGGAGCCACAACATCATCACCGGGTACGAAGACGGGACGTTCCAGCCGGCGGCCCCGGTAACGCGCGCGCAACTGGCGAAGATGATCGTCCAGGCGCGCGGGCTAAGCCTGGTCGATCCGCCGGTCGCCCGGTTCCAGGACGTGCCACGCGACTCCTGGGCCTACCGTTACGTCGAGACGGCCGCCGCGCACCAGATCGTGGGCGGCTACGACTGCGGCGCGGCGGGCGAAGCCTGCCCAGGCTTCTACTACCGGCCCGACGTACCCGCCACCCGCGCGCAACTGACTAAGCTGCTGCATCAGGCGTTCGCCGTGCCGTCGCTCGATCAGCCGCACCCGTAACGACGCCGCGAGGCCGGGCGGGCACACGCTCGCCCGGCCCACTCACCGGCAGGCCGGACTCATGGGTCCGGCCTGCTGCGCTTTCGGCGGCAGGGATTACGGCTGGTTTAGCGCCCGCCTTCCATGCTATAATGGAGCGAACGGCGGCCCGGCGGTGACACCAGGGGTCGGGCGCCGGAGAACTTCCCCTGCTGGAGAGGAGCGCCCGCATGCGTGGCGCCTTTTGCCCCCACTGCGGCCACCCGGCCCGGCCCGGCGCCCGGTTCTGTGCCGGGTGCGGTTCGCTGCTGGCCGCGGGCGCGGGCGTGCTGCCGGTCGGCACGGCCCTGCAAGCCGGGCGCTATACGGTCATGCGGCTCATGGGCCGGGGCGGCAACGGTGCGGTCTACCAGGCCGAGGATACGCGGCTGCGCCGGGCCTGCGTGGTCAAGGAACTGCAACCCGGCTTCCTGAGCACCGCCGAGCAGCGCCGCGCCGAGGCCGATTTCCACCGCGAAGCGCTCATCCTGGCCCGGCTCAGCACCGAGCACCCCGGCCTGCCCCAAACCTATGACTTCTTCAACGAGCAGGGCCGCCACTACCTGGTGATGCAATACGTGGCCGGGCTGGATCTGGAGAGCCGCCTGCGCACCGGCGGGCCGCTGGCCGAGGCTGAGGCTGTGGGCCACGGCGCAGCCATCGCCGAGGTGCTGGCCTTCCTGCACGCCCAGCAACCCGAGCCGGTGGTCCACCGCGACGTGAAGCCGGCCAACATCATCGTGGACGCCCAGGGGCGGGTCAAGCTGGTCGATTTCGGGCTGGCGAAGGCGCTGCTCTCGACCACCAGCGCCCTGCGCGCCGGGACCGCGGGCCAGACCAGCGCGGCGGGCACGGCGGGCTATACGCCGCTGGAGCAATGGGCGCTGGCCGCCGAGGCGCGCTCCGATGTCTACGCCCTGGGCGCGACGCTGCACCACCTGCTGACGGGCCGCGACCCGCGCACCGTCTTCGAGGGCCAGGGCGAGTTGAACCTGGACCTGATCCGCCGCCTCACCGTGTTCCCGCCACTGCGCGCCCTGCGGGGCGACGTGACACCCGCGCTCGACAGCCTGCTTACGGCCATGCTCGCGCCCGAACCCGCCGCCCGCCCGCCCGCCGCCGAGGTGAGCGCCACCTTGAGCGGGCTGTTGAAGCCGGGCCGCAGCCGTGTCACCTCGCGCCCGGCGCGACGGCCCGCGGCGCCGCCGCCCGAGCCGGCGGTGCTGTCCGTGCCGTTGCTCGACCGCGCCCGGCTGGCGGCGGCGGTGGCCGGCTGGCTGCGCGCCCAGGTCGAAGGCTTCCCGGCGCGGGAACCGGTGCGGGTGGAGTCGGCGCGCGCCGATCTGGTGCCGCTGGCTCTGGGCGCCTACCATGCCAGCGCCCGCTACGAGGCACCCGACGGCCGGGTCATCCACTCGCTGGACGAGCGCGGCGTGGCCGTGCTCGACGGCGCCACGGCCCGCCCGCTCGATCCGCCGCTGGCGCAGTTCCTGGCCGGGATGCGCGGCGCCCTGACCTCGTTCGCGGCGCCCGCGCCCGACGTGCAGATCGGGGCGTTCCGCCTGGACGCACGCCAGTTGCGCGAGATGCTGATCAGCACCCTTATCCTGAACTACACCCGCCCGGTGAGCTACCGAGGCAATAACGGGCGCACCTACACGCGCGAGTGCAAGCCGGCGCGCAAAGGCATTACCTTCGACGGCGGCGCGCCGATCCTGTTTCACCATCCCTGCTGGTCGTTGCGCATCACCGTGCGCGGCCAGAGCTACGACCTGCAAGCCTACCAGGCCGCCCCCGATAGCGCCGGGCCGCCACTCTGGGTAGTCGGCGGCGATCTGGTCGGGCGGGCGTTTTGCCCCGGCTGCGGGCGGCTGCTGCCGGTGTCGCAGATGACTGCCTGCGCAGCCTGCGGCAAGCGCATCTGTAGCCGCTGCGTGATCCAGAAGTCCCGGCTGGGCATCTTCCGCAAGCCGTTCTGCAGCCCGGCCTGTGTCGAAGCCTTCAGCGCCGGCGGCTCGGTCCTCGGCTGGATGTAGCATCCCGCAGCCTGATCACGGTGTAGGGGCGGGTTTCAAACCCGCCTGCGCGGGTGCGCTGGTTACGGTGTAGGGGCGGGTTTCAAACCCGCCCGCGCGGGCGCCCTGATGGCGGTGTAGGGGCGGGTTTCAAACCCGCCTGCGCCCCGGTGGGTTTATGCGGCCATGATGTGGAGGAGAATCGATTTTGACGCAGCAAGACGTGCGCCTGAGCGAATGGCGGTGGCAGGAGCAGTACAGCACCGACGAGCGGCTGCGGGCGCGCATCGAGACGCACGAGCGCTACTCGGAACTGCGCGAACCCTGGCCCGCCTGGGTGGCGAACCAACTGCCGCAGCCGCTCGCCGGGCCGCTGCTCGATGCCGGGGCGGGCAACGGGGCGATCTTCCTGGCCGTGGCACCGCGCCTCCAGAGCGGCGGGCGGGCGGTGGCCTTCGATCTCTCGCCGGGTATGCTCGCCGCCTGCCGGGCGCGCGCCGCGGACGCCGGGCTGGCAGCTACAGCGTTCGTCAACGGCACCATCGAGGCGCTGCCGTTCGCCGATGACGCCTTCGGCCTGGCGATGGCGAACCATATGCTCTACCACGTGCCCGACATTCCCCGCGCCGTGGCCGAATTGCGCCGCGTCCTGCGCCCCGGCGGCCTCTTCGTCGCCACGACCGGCAGCCGCGACGACTACGCCGAGATGCTGGCGCTGCATTCCGAGGGCGTCCGCGCCGTGGGTTTGCCCCTGGATCCGGGGCAGGACGACAGCGTGATCACGCGCTTCAACCTGGAGAACGGGCGCGACTATATCGCGCCCTACTTCCCGGAAGTGGAGTTGCGCAAGCGTGAAGACGCCTTGCTCATCCCGACCGTCGAGGCGTTCATGCGCTTCTATCTCTCCGCCTGGATTTACACCGGCGCCAGCGGTCCCGCCGACCCCCGCGTGCCGCCCGGCGGCTGGAACGCCCTGGCCGAATGGGTGGCGGCGCGCGCCGGTGCCGTCATCGCTCGCGAAGGGGTCTTCCGCATGGGCAAGACGGCGGGCGCGTTCATCGCGCGGAAATAGGGCTGGGCGGCTACCGCTTTCCTGCGCCGTTATCATGCTGAACGGAGTGAAGCATCTCGTCTTGTCGCCAACCGAGACGAGGCTCTTCGCTGCGCTTAGAGTCACACGTCTACCCTTGTCATGCTGAATGAGTGAAGCATCTCGTCTTGTCGCCAACCGAGACGAGACTCTTCGCTGCGCTCAGAGTGACAAGTTTGTGGAGATCGGAATCAGAGTGACAGGTTCGCGGGGATGCAAAAAGGGGCGCCGGACTATCCCGACGCCTGTTGCATCTGTTCGCGGCTAGCGCAGCCCGGCGAACAGGTCGCCCGAATCGGCGCCGGGCGGGGGCGGCGGGCCCGCCGCCAGCTTGAACGACTCTTTGCCGCGCCACTGGTTGGTCATTTCCTCCGAGACGCGGGCAAAGGGGCCGGCGGGGTTCCACTGCGTGGCGTGGGCACGCACCGAGTCCCGCGTGAGCGCGACGAAGTTGGACACGTCGACCACATTCGTGACCTCTTCGTCGGGCAGGCCCATCTGGTCAAGGTCGAGGCCCGCGAAGGAACTCTCCGGGATGTGTTTGCGGATGAAGGCGTTCAACCGGCGGCTGAAGCTGCGCGGCAGCGCGGCATAGTAGAGCCGGGCGGGCGCCCAGGCGGGGCCCGCTTCGGGGAAGCGCGTCGCATCGCCCGCCGCGTGGAAGGCATCCGTGGTCCAGCGGCTGATGGCGATGTGGTCCGCATGGCCGTAGCCGCCGGTCGGGTCGAACGTGACGATCACCTGCGGCTTGAACATGCGGATGATGCGCACGATACGCCCGACCACTTCCTCCGGGTCGGCGTTGGCGAACGCCTCGGGGTCCTGGTTGCGCGGGCTGTTGACAAAGCCCGAGTCGCGGTAGTCGAGGAACCAGACGTGTTGGATCTGCGCGATGGCGGCGGCCGTGCGCATTTCCTGCTCGCGCACGGCGCCCAGGGTTTCGGGCGTCGCCAGCGCAGGGTCGGAGATTTCGCCCAGTTCGCCGCGGGTGGCGCAGATCAGGCCGGTGCGCACCCCCTGTTGCGCGTAGAGTGCGAGCGTGCCCGTGACCCCTTGCTCGTCGTCGGGGTGGGCGTACGATGCCAGTATGCCGAGATCGGCCATGCGATAGGACTCCTCTGCCGCCTGGGGACCGTGCGGCTCCAGGCGGCGGGCCGGTTTCAAACCGGCCCCTACAAAACGTGATTCTGCTACGGTGGCAGGCCGGTTTCAAACCGGCCCCTACAATGCGCGATTTTGTGAGCGACAGTCCGGTTTGCACCCGGCCCCTATAATTGCAATGTCGCCGGGCGGCTGCTAGACCAGGATGTTGACCAGTTTCCCCGGCACGACGATGACCCGGCGCACGGACTTGCCGCCGATCAGGTCTTGCACCCGGCTGCTGGTCAGCGCCGCTTGCTCCAACGCCTTGCCGTCGGAATCCGCCGGGACGGTCAGCTTGTCGCGCACCTTGCCGTTGAGTTGGATGACCACCTCGATGGTTTCCTCGGCGGCCAGGGCCGGGTCCCAGGTGGGCCAGGCTTGCTGGTGGACGCTGCCCGCGTAGCCGCGGCGGTGCCAGAGTTCCTCGGCCAGGTGGGGCGCGTAGGGCGCCAGCAGCAGCAGGAACGTGCGCACCGTCTCGTCCCAGGCAGGGCTGCCCGCCAGGTCCTCGCGGGCCTTCATCAGGGCGTTGGTCAACTCCATCATCGCCGAGATGGCCGTGTTGAAGCGGAAGTTGTCGGTGTCCTCGCCCACGGCGCGGATAGTCTGGTGCAGGCGGCGGCGCAGATCGGTCGCCACTGCCTCGTTGCCTGCGGCGTTCGGGCGCCCCGGCTCAGTGGCGACGGCCCAGACGCGACCCAGCCAGCGGGTGATGCCCTCCATGCCGCGCGTATTCCACGGGCCGCCCTGGTCCCACGGGCCGATGAACATCAGGAAGCAGCGCACGGCATCCGCGCCGTAGCTGTGCACCAGGTCGTCGGGATCGACCACGTTGCCGCGGCTCTTGCTCATGCGCAGGCCGTCCGGCCCCAGGATGATGCCCTGGTTGAACAGGCGCACCATCGGCTCGTCGAACTGTACCAGGCCCAGGTCGCGCATGGCCTTGGTCCAGAAGCGCGTGTAGAGTAGGTGCATGACGGCGTGCTCGATGCCGCCGGTGTACTGGGTGACCGGCAGCCAGTCGCGGAACTGCGGGTCGAACGGCCCCTGGTCGTAGTGCGGGCTGAGGTAGCGGTACTGGTACCACGAGCTATCGACAAACGTGTCCATGGTATCGGTATCGCGCTCGGCGGGGCCGCCGCATTGCGGGCAGGTGGTGAACCGCCAGGTGGGGTGCAGCTTGAGCGGGCTTTCGCCGGTGGGCCGGAAATCGACATCCTCCGGCAACTCGACGGGCAACTGATCCTCGGGCACGGGCACCTCGCCGCACTTCTCGCAATAGACGATAGGGATCGGCGTGCCCCAGTAGCGCTGGCGGCTGATCAACCAGTCGCGCAGGCGGTAGGTCACGGCGCCCTTGCCCCGGCCGTTGGCCTCCAGCCAGACAATCGCCGCGGCCACGCTCTCGCCGGGGCCGTGGCCCACGCGCGTGCCGTCGATCGGCCCGGAGTTGACCATGACGCCGCCGTCGCCGGTGTAGGCAGAGGTCATCTCCGCCGGATCGGGCGCGGGCTCGCCGGGCGCGGGGGCGATCACTGGTACGATGGGCAGGTTGTACTTGAGGGCGAAGGCGAAGTCGCGGGCGTCGTGCGCGGGCACGGCCATGATCGCGCCGGTGCCGTAGCCCATCAGCACGTAATCGGCGATCCAGATCGGGATGCGCGCGCCGTTGACCGGGTTGACGGCATAGCTGCCCGTGGGCACCCCGGTTTTCTCCTTGTCCTCGGCCAGCCGGTCGATCTCGCTTTGCCGCCCGGCCTGGGCGACGTAGGCTTCGACCGCTTCGCGCTGTTCGGGCGTGGTCAGCGCCGGGACCAGCGGGTGCTCCGGCGCCAGCACCATGAAGGTCGCGCCCCAGAGCGTGTCGGGCCGCGTGGTGAACACGGTGATCGGCGCGGGCGGGGCCGCAGGGCCGGCGGGCTGGGCCTCGAACACCACCTCGGCGCCCTCGCTGCGCCCGATCCAGTTGCGCTGCAGCGTCTGCACGCGCTCCGGCCACTGCAACTCGCTGAAGTCCAGCAACTCCTCGGCGTAGTCGGTGATCTTGAACAGCCATTGGAACAGGTCTTTCTTGATCACCGGGGTCTCGCAGCGCTCGCAGCGCCGGTCCTCGCCGACCACCTGCTCACGGGCCAGCGTGGTGTTGCACGACGGGCACCAATCGACCGGCGCGAACTTGCGATAGGCCAGTCCGCGCTTGAAGAACTGGATGAAAAACCACTGGTTCCAGCGGTAAAACTCCGGGTCGCAGGTCACGACCTCGTGATCCCAGGGGAAGATGGCACCCATAGTGCGCAACTGCTTGCGCATGTTCTCGATGTTGGCGTAGGTCCACTGCTTGGGGTGGATGTTGCGCTTGATCGCGGCGTTCTCCGCCGGGAGGCCGAAGGCGTCGAAGCCGATGGGGTAGAACACGGCGTAGCCGCGCATGCGCAGGTAGCGGGCGCGAGTGTCGCTCGGCGCCATGGTGAACCAGTGGCCGATATGGAGGTCGCCGCTGGGGTAGGGCAACATCGTCAGGAAGTAGTAGTGGGGCCGGCTCTCCTCGTGGAGATCGATGGCGTCGATATGGTCGGCGGCCCAGCGCGCTTGCCACTTGGCCTCAATGGTTGCCGGATCATACCGCTCCGGCGTCGGCTTCTCAGTCATGCGATTCCCTCTTTGGAAGCTGTCAGCCGTCAGCCGTCAGGTCTTGACGTGCTATGCCGGCTAACTTACATAAAGTGTTCGGGCATAAATCCACATAGCATTATAACAGAAATGCCCGGCAGACCGAGAATAGAGCGCCAAACTCAGTTGGGTGAGGGGATTAGCAGAGGGATAATAGAGAACCTTACCGTTTCCTAACCAGCAGCGGACAGTTTTTGGACAAAAAGCTAGGCCACTCCCTTGGCTGGAGTGGCCTCTAAACGCGAAGGTTTCGTTGGCTAAACCTGCGCTGACGTTATAATAGCAGTTATTGCCGGGCTTGTCAATAGGATTCTCTATTTTCGCTCTGAAATTGCTCTATTTGTTATTTTCCGCCGGCTCAGCAGACTCTGTTGTTGCTCCATCGCCGTCCGTGTCCGCGGTGTCCGCTGCGGTGTTGCCCCACTGGCCGAAGATACGCTGGTAGGCGTCGCGCCGGTCCCGGTCGCTGATATGGGCGTAGACCTGGGTGGTGCTCAGGTTGGCGTGGCCGAGCAGTTCCTGCACCAGCCGCAGGTTCACGTCGTTCTCCACCAGCACCGTGGCGAAGCCGTGGCGGAAGGAGTGCGGCGTCACGTGTTCGCCGATCTGCAACTCCTTGACATAGCCCTCGACAATCCGTTCAACGGTCTTGGGCGAGATCGGTTGCAGCAGGGGCGAGCGCTTGTCGTGCCCGGCGACGGCAGGCAGATCGGCCAGGGGACGGGTGTCGTGGGGCGCGCGCCGGCTGTCGGCAAACTGCCAGTAGTGGCGCAGCACCTTGAGCACCTCGGCGTTGATGTCCACCACGCGGTCCTTGCCGCCTTTGCCGCCGCGCACCAGCAACAGCCCGTCGTTGGGCCGGATGTCGCGGCGCTGCAAATTGCAGATCTCGCTCAGGCGCAGGCCCGTTCGCGCCAGCAGCACGACCAGGGCGATGTCGCGGCGGCGCTTGACCTCCAGCACCGGGTCGGTCTGCACCGGGCGGCTCTTGACATGGTTGATAATCGTCTCAATCGTGTCGGTGCCGACGAAGGGGATGGACGGCGAGTAGCGCCGCCGGGTGGCGCGCAGCTTTTCGCGCACGATCTCCAGATTGGGCGCGGCATACGACTCGCGGGCCATGAAGCTATAGAAGCGGTTGATGGCCGTGACGTAGGTGCGCACGGTGCGCTCGGCGAACGGCTCAGCGCTGCGGCGGGCGGCGCCGGGGTGGGCTTTCTCGGCCTTGCTCGGCTCGCGGTAGCGCGCGGGTTCGCGGTAGAGGCTGAGCAGGAACTGGCGCACGTGGTCTTCGCGCAGGTCGCTCACCGGGGCGGTGGCCGGGTCGAACTTCAGCGAGAGCAGGAAGAGGCGGAAAGCGCGCAACGCGGCGCTATAAGTCTTGAGCGTGCGCGGCGATTTCGCCAGCAACTCGTCCTTGAACGCCTGGGCGGCCTCGTCGATGGTCATCGGCATGTCAGCCACCGGCCAACGGCGGGAAGATCGCCACCTCGTCGCCGGGGCGCGGCACATAGTCGAGCGCCACGCGCCGCCCATTGACGAACACATGGCGCACGGCCTCGTCGGGCAGGCCCAGCTTCGCCACGGCGGCGCGCAGATCCTGGCCCTCGCCCAGCGGCAGGGCAAACGGCTGCCCATGCTGCGTGCCGGGCCGGTAGCGGGCCAGCGTGGCGAATAATTTCACCTGGATTTCAGCCATCGGCGCCTGTCCTTGTTGTCATTCTGAGCGGAGCGAAGAATCTCCATTCCGTAGCCGGTCACTGTGATTTTGCGTTGTAGGGGCCGGTTTCAAACCGGCCTGGCACGTGACAGAATCATAAACAAGGAGAGGTCATCCCGCGGCGCGGCTGACCTCTCCTTCGCAATGCCGGCTACCCGCGCGGACTACTTCTTGTAATAGTCGGCGTTGATCGCCACGTAGCTCATCCACTCTTCCGGCACATCATCTTGCGGGAAGATGGCGTTGACCGGGCACTCCGGTTCGCAGGCGCCACAGTCGATGCACTCATCCGGATCGATATAGAGCTGGGGCACCGGATCGAAGTCGGCTTCGTCTTTGCGCGGGTGGATGCAGTCGACAGGACATACGTCGACACAGGACGCGTCCTTCGTTCCAATGCAAGGCTCCGTGATCACGTAGGCCATGATCAAAACTCCTCTATAGGCGGGTGAATAAACGGGCGGGCGGATAGGAACCCGCCTTGTTGGGTGCATTATACGCTAGAAAGCATCGTGGCGCAACTTATTTCGGCCCGCCCGATCCGGGGACGGTACGGACGCCGCTCCTGGATCGGGACAAATGTCGCCTTGACACGTGCCGGGAAAGCTGCTATAGTTTTTGTAGACAAAGCACATAACCCAAAAAGACAGCGAACAGCACTAGTACCCGCCGCAGCGAGCGCCCAGAGATCCGGCGCAGGTGAGAATCCGGAAGCA
>DASSGZ010000189.1:0-15711 GCA_035693165.1 Chloroflexia bacterium
GCGCGCCGATGGCGCCGCCGCCGGCTATTAACACACGACCCGCACTCCGCCGGATGGCAGGGCCGGGCAGTGAACTCAGGAGAATGTATGATGTTGTTGGCAGGGGATATCGGCGGGACAAAGACGGAGCTGGCGCTCTTCGCGCCCGAGTCGGGGCCACGCGAGCCGCTCAAACGGGCCGAGTTCCCCAGTGGTCGCTATCCCTCGCTGGAAGCGATCGTGCAGGAGTTTCTCGCCGGCGTGGATCAGCCCATCGACCGGGCGGTTTTCGCCGTGGCCGGGCCGGTGATCGCCGGGCAGTCCCGCGTCACCAACCTGGACTGGCGGGTGGACCTGGCGCATCTGCAAGAGGCGCTGAACCTGCCCAACGTCACGCTGATGAACGATCTCCAGGCTATCGCCCTGGCCGTACCGATCTTGACGCCGGACGAGCTCGTTACCCTCAACGAGGGCGTGGCCCAGCCGCACGGCACCATCGCGGTGATCGCGCCGGGCACCGGCATGGGCGAAGCCTTCCTGGTCTGGAACGGCACCCGTTACCAGGCGCTGGCGTCCGAGGGCGGGCACTCCGATTTTGCGCCCGGCAACGCGACCGAGATCGGCTTGCTCCAGTATTTGCAGCCGCGGTTCGGGCATGTCAGCGTTGAGCGGGTCTGCTCCGGGCGCGGGCTGCCTAACATCTACGATTATCTGCGCGACCGCGACCCGGCCCAGGAAACCCCGGAGGTCGCCCGGCAACTGGCCGAGGCGCCGGATCGGACGCCGGTGATCGTGAAAAACGCGCTGGACTCCTCGCGCTCCTGCTCGCTCTGTGTCGCCACCCTGGACATCTTCATCGCGATCCTGGGCGCGGAGGCGGGCAACCTGGCCCTCAAGATGCTCTCGACCGGCGGGGTCTATCTGGCGGGCGGGATCCCGCCGCGCATCTTGCCGCTGCTGCAGAACGGGCGCTTCATGCAAGCGTTCCTGCGCAAGGGCCGCCTGTCGGAACTGCTGGCCGGCATGCCGGTGCGGGTCATCTGTTCGCGGGCCGCCTTGCTGGGCGCGGCCCATTACGGGCTGGACATCGCCGGGGATGGCGGGCCCGCCTAGCGCGGCCCGGCCCGCCGCTACTTCGGCAGGGCAAACATGCGCGCGTGGTCGCCGTAGAGCCGGCCATAGGGCGAGAGCGTGCCGGGGACGGCGGGGCGCAGCAGGTTGCCGTCGTAGTCCAGGTCGCCGCTATCGAGGGTGAACCAGGCCCACGAGTCGACCTGCCCGCTCTCCTCCAGCCAGGTAATCGCCCGGCGCATGAATACGAGGCCGTCGCCCAGCACGTCGAGCGGGCGGTTGCAGCACCCCGCGCCGTAGCGCACGCCGAACTCGCTGAGCACCAGGGGCCGGTCGCCGTCGCCCACCGCCGCCATCCAGGCGCGAAAATGGCCGATGCGCCGCTGGAACTCGCCGAGGTCATAGGGGTCCGCCGTGTCGAGCAGGTAGTTGTGGATATTCCAGGCATCGACCTGCGGCGCGGCGCCGGTCATCTGCTCGTACTGGGTGCGGAAAGCCGCGGCCCACTGCGCGTCGGCATTGGCGATTCCCGCCGGCATGATGCCTGCCGTGGGGTCGGCGGCGCGGATCACGGCGGCGGTGTGGGCATAGAAGCGGGCGTAGGTGGCTGGTGGCTGGTTGTCCTGGGCCGGGTCGTTCGGCTCGTTGCCCAGCATCCACCAGTGGCCGGGATGAATGGCGGCCAGGTGCCGTAGGTCAGCATCCGAGAGCTTGTCGGCGGGGCGCACCATCAGGATGCGCGGATGCGATCCCCAATCGGCCCCCTCGGCGTGGTAGTCGTAGTACCAGACCGGTCCCAGCAGATCGAGGTCGGCGCGGCTGCCCCTATCGCCGAACACCGCCACGCCATAGCCGCGCGGCAGCGGCGCGATCTGCGGGCCGGGCGTGGCCGTCGGGGTGGCGGTTGCGGAGGCCGGCGTGGGGCGCGCCATCTGTGGCGGCGCCGCCGGTCGCAGCACGAGCACGCCCAGGACCAGCAGCCAGAGTCCGGCCAGCGCGATCAGGATCAGGTCACGAAGAGTTGGGCGGCGCATAGGCGTGGTCTGTCGTCGGTGGGTCGTGATCGGCGAACGGCGTTTGCAGGTGTATTATACCCGGTATGGGCTGTGATTACCCGGCAGGGGACCCCTTGTAGCAGGGCGGGCCGGTAGAATCAAAGCGCGCAGGCGAATTCGACCTGCGCGCTTTGATCCTATGAGCGGACGCACCCCTTAGCGGGTTGGGCGCCTACTGGCCCATCTTCTCGCTGCTGTGGCCGGGGAAGATGCTGGCGCGCGGGTCGATGTAATTCTTCGCCACGTTCACGGCGAGGGCCGCCTGGCCGTAGCAGGTGGCGATGAGGTTCATCTTCACCGCCTCCGCCGCGATGTCGCCGGCTGCGTAGACGCCGGGCAGGTTGGTCTCGGTGCGCTCGTTGATCACGATGGTGCGCTTGTCGAGCTTCAGACCCCATTCCTTGATCGGGCCGATATCGGCCTTGAAGCCCAGATTGAGCAGCACGGCGTCCACCGGGATGCTGCGCTCTTCCTGGGTGCCGTTGTGGAAGATCACGACCTGCTCGACCTGGCGGCCGCCCTGCACCGAGCGCACCTCCCAGGGCGTGAGCACCTCCAGCTTGTCCGCCGGCGACGCCATCATCTCGTTGACGGTGCTCTCATGGGCGCGGAACTCGTTGCGCCGGTGGATCAGCGTGATGTGGCGGGCGGTGTCCTGCAGGTTGAGCGCCCAGTCCACCGCCGAGTCGCCGCCGCCGACGATCAGCAGGTTCTTGTCCTTGAACACCGCCTTTTGCTTGACGAAGTAGTGGACGCCGGTGCCTTCCAGGTCGTCCACGCCGGGCGCCTTAAGGCGGGTCGGCTCGAACGCGCCCACCCCGGCGGCGATGACCACGGTGCGCGTCAGGTGCGTGCCCTTGTCGGTGCCCAGGACGATGATTCCGTCCTCGCGGTGGGTCAGTTGCAGCACGCGCTCGCCCAGCACCATCGTCGGGTTCCAGCGCATAGCCTGGGCCACCAACTGCGCCACCAGATCCTTGGCGAGAATATCGGGGTAGCCGGGGGCATCGAAAATGTGCTTTTCCGGGTAGAGCGCGATCAGTTGGCCGCCCGGTTCCGACAACGCATCGATGATCTTGGTCCGCATCTCACGCATGCCCGAATAAAAGGCGCCGAAGAGTCCCGTGGGGCCTGCGCCGATGATGGTCACATCATAAACATCCTCGGCCTGATTATCGACCACGGCGACATCGGCTCCTGGCGTGGGCGAACCAACCCCGTTGTTGGTCATATCCATGACTTGTACTCCTCCAGCTACCGGTAGGGTAGCAGTAATAGTGTCATTGCGAGGCGCGATATTAATAAAGAGACCTACCCGCGATCCGGCACCGCGCATCCTCCTAGTTATACCATGCCCGGCGGCGCACTGCAAAGCCGCGCACCGGGGGCGGCGCTATGGCAGCCAGCCGCGCCGGCGCAGCACGTCCACGCCCAGCAGGCCCAGTTGCACCTCGTCCGCCGTGCCGCGATGTTCCGGGTGTAGCTCGAAGCGGTTGCGCTCGAAATATTGCACCAGGTAGACGCGCCCGCCGGCGGGCGACTGCTCCAGCACTTCCTCGCTGACGGGGTAGCCGAACTGGGCGAGGCCGCCGTGCTGCTGCCAGTAGGCGAGGAACTCCCCGCCCAGGCTGTGCCGCGTCTCGGGGAAATAGCGCGTGGTGGCGGTCGAGTCGACGGGCGCGCTGGTGGGGAACACGGCGCCCTGGGTCACGTCCAGGCCGAGCAAGCCCAGCAGAAACTCGTTGCCCTGCCCGGCGTTCTCCGGGTGCCACTCGAACCGGTTGCGCTCGAAATACTGCACGGTATAGGCGTGGCCGGTTTGCGGCACGTACTCCTGAAACTCTTCGCTGAGCGGATAGCCGAACTGGGCGAGGCCGCCGTGCTGTTCCCAGTAGGCGCGGAATCCGCCCCGTAGCGTGTGGCCGGTCTGGCTGAACCAGAGCACGCCTGGTAGCTGTGGATCGGCCACCCGCGCCATCGCCGCCGGGGCGGGATCGGTGGGCGCGACGGCGCCGGGCGGTTTGGCGGGCACAGCCGGGGTGGTGGATGCCACAAGCGGCGGGGCGGGCGCGGGAGTGGCCGTAGGTGGGGCCGGCGGGGTGGGCGTGATGGCGGGCAGGGCGGGCAGCGGCGTGTCGCCTGCCCGCTGCGCCGGAGCGGTCGCCGGATCGAGCGGGGTGGGGAAGGTGTCGTCCAGCGAACGGGTGGGTGGAGCTTGCGGCTGCCCCGCCGCGAACCGGGCCATCATACCCCCGCATATCACCAGCACGACGATTCCCAGTAGCCCCAGGCCGACTCTACGACGCATCCGGTGGATTGCCCCTTCTCTTACATGACGCCGCGTGCGGCTTCATTATAAGCTGCGCCTGCCCCGGCGGCAAGCCGCGGTTCCGGCGTTGCGGCCGTTTGCGTGGCCGGCGAAAAGATGGTATAATCGGCAGGACCCTCTTCCGCGAGGGCTCCGTGACCTGGGTTGTGTTCCGCCGGATCTAACACGGCTCGATATATATCAAGGAGTGTACTTGTGGACCTGCGCACTGCGCTGAATATTATCCAGTTGATTATCTCGATCCTCTTGATCGTCCTGGTGCTGTTGCAGTCCAAAGGCTCCAGCATCGGATCGGTGTTTGGCGGGACCGACAGCAGCATCTACCGCACGCGTCGCGGGCTGGAAAAGCGGCTCTACCAATTCACGATTGGGGTCGGCGTCGTGTTTGTGCTCATCTCGCTGGTGAGCAGCGTGTGGGGCAGCGCGCCGGCGCCCGCCGTCGGTCCGTAAAGCCCCGCGCCTTTCCGCCGCCAACCGCCAACCCGCCGGTAAGACACCCGGCGGGTTGATCTTTTTGCGGGCTGCCGTCCGGCATCCGGTCCCGCTAGCATGCAGTAAACGGAAGGCCGCTGCGTCGCGGTTAGGGCGCAGCGGCCTACACATCTCGCTATTCGCGTGCCCTGTACCGGTTATGCCGGCGGGGCGCTCCGGCGCAAGAGGGCCAGGCCGGCCACCAGGCAGACCAGTGCGGCGCCGAACAGCACCAGCCAGCCGGGCAACCCCGCGGCACCCGCGCCGGTGCGCGGCAGGCCGGGAGTGGCCGGCGTCATCGTGGGCGCGGCAGTCTGCGTCGGTGCCGCCGTCTCGGTCGGCATCGTAGTTGCCGTGGGCGCGGTGGTCGCCGCTACGGTACTGGTGGCCTCCGCCGTGGCGGACGGCTCGACGGTGCCGGTGGCTTCCACGGTGGTGGTGGCCGCAGGCTGGGCCGCCGCCAGGGCATAGCCGATCAGCCGCTGCTCGGCGCTATTGGCGGGCGGGAAGATGCTGCCGAAGGGCAGATAGACCTGGGCGTCCTGGGTGCCGTTGTTCGTGATCGTCAGCGTGCCGTCGCCATAGAAGGCATCGCTGCCGGTCAAGCCGCCGCCCGGCGTGAAGGTGATCGTCGCGGTCAGGTTATTGGCTTGCAGCGCGTCGATCAGGGACGTGCCGCCGGGGGTCGCCGGCATGTTGCCGTTCTTGGCCGCGTCGACGATTTCCTGTCCGAGGGCATGATCGTCGCGGTGCCACTCGCCACTCACCAGGAACTAGATCGCCTCCTGCACCTGGCGGGGGTCGCTGGTGTCGTAGCCCTTACTCACGGCATAGTTCAGCGCAGCACGGGCCTGATCGGGCGCCAGGCCGGTGGGGACATTGCTCTGGCTGGGGAAGAGTTTGCCGAAGTCCAGGCAAAAGCCGCGCACTTGAAGCGTTGCGCTCTGCCTGGCGGCGATGGTGATGGGTTGCCCGCTCGTGGCCTGGGGTAGTGGTTGAGCCACGGCGGTGGCACTGGTCAAACCTGATACGAACAACAACGCCGCCAGGGTAAGCAAGCTTACTCCGGCCAATTGTCGAGTCGTGCGCATGGCGTAGGGTCTCCTTTTGCTCGTCGATGTAGGCTGTAACGTCATTGCTGCCGGTCGCTGGGACCGTCGAACAAGGCCGCGCCCGCGCGGATCGGGCCGCGCGCAACCGGCAGCCGCGATCCTTGCACGGGGACACAGAAGCAACGATCATGCCAGATGCGGGGCGCCCCGGCACGGCCCTTGCTCAGAGATGGCCGTGGAAATACGAAAGCCCTTCCTGGTCGAAGGGCTTCCGAGTGTGTCTATCGAGATTGGATATATATAGAAAGCGGCCATGCACCCGCCGCCCGGATTCAGGACGGTGTCGCGTCCGGAGCTTTGCCGTCCTTCTCGGTGTCGCTGAGGATCACCCGCGCGTGGGAGGGGGCGGGCGGCGGGGCGCCGGGGTCCGCCGGGGGCGGGGCGGGCGTAAACGTCGCGCTGCCGGCCGCAGGCAGCGCAGGTGCCGCCGCGCCGGGCGGTGGGGCCGCCGGCAGCAGGGGTTCGGCCCCGGCATCGGGCGCGGTGCTCGGACGCTGCAAGGCCGCGCCAATCGCGTCCGGAACGATCAGCAATTGCTTGCCGAAGCGCAGCCCCGGCGCCGCGTCGAAAGTGCGGTTGCTATGCGTCAACTGATCCCACAAGGTGCCGCTCAGTTCGTAGTGCGTAATCTGGTATTGATCCGGGTCGATTTCGACATTGCCCAGGGTGCCCAGCAATTGGCCGCTCTCGCTGATAATCTTCATTTCGATCATGTCGTCCAGCGTGGGCAGGTCTTTCAGTTCCGGGACTTCGCCGGTGTCGTCATGCAGCAGGCTGCTGTCGTGAATGGTCACGGCGTCGATGCCCAGGCTGCGGATGTCGCTGGCCCGCAGGAGCTTCGGGCCGCCCAGGATGCCGGTGCGGACCGTCAGCCCAGCGACCCGGCTCGCCGCGGGATCCAGGATCACGCTGACCACGCTGCCGATTTTTTCGGCCTGGCTCAAGCTGACCACCGCGCGGCCTTTGAGTTCGCTCGCTTTGATCGTGCTCACGCTGTCCTCCTACTGGCTGGGGGGATCCTGCCGTGGCGCCCTGGGGCGCGAATGCACGGCCAGTATAATACATGTCGCGTGGTTGTTCAATAACCCCAGGGATGATATAATCCGCATTGCGTGAGATTGCAAAGGAACAAGGCTTGGATCAGCAGCAGCAGCAGCGAAACGCTGAAGACGAAGATTTGATTGCGCGCATGGCCGCTCGCGATCCCACGGCGCTGGCCGCGTTGTACGATCAGTATGACCGGCTCGTCTTTTCCTTTGTCTTCCACATTCTCAACGATGCGGCCTCCGCCGAAGAGGTGACGCAGGATGTGTTCCTGCGCGCCTGGGACGCCGCGGGCAAGTTCCAGGTGGGCCGGGGCCGGGTCTCCTCCTGGCTGCTGGCGATTGCTCATAACCGCGCCATCGACGAATTGCGCAGCCGCCGGGCGCGCGGCGCCAAAGTGACCACGTCTTACGACCTGGCGACCCCCGGCGAACTGGAGCAGGCATTTCGCTCCAGCCTGGGCGGGGCGACGGCAGACGAGGCCGTCGACCCCCAGGAAGCCGCGCTCGGCGGCATGCGCCGGGTGCGCATCCAGGAAGCCCTGCGCCAGCTCCCCCCTGAGCAAAGCCGCGTCATTGCGCTGGCCTATTACGGAGGCTTCACCCATCGCGAGATCGCCGAACGCCTGCAAGAACCGCTGGGCACCGTCAAGACGCGCCTGCGGCTGGGGCTGCAAAAACTGCGTAATTTACTGGCCGCTGAGGTGCAAGCCAGCGAAATGTAGCCAACTCGGCGGCGACGGCGCTGCCGGGTACGTCCAAATTTCGGGCCTTTCCGTATAAAGGGTGGAGACGCCGATGGGCCGTTCTGGGCACTATCGGACGAGCGAGCATTCAAATTATACGTCACCCCTAAGCAGTTGTGACTCGTGCGGGCCGGAAGGATCATGAAACACGTTACCTGTCGCGAAGTAGAACTCCTGCTCCCGGCTACGGCAGCCGGGGCGCTGGATGTCGATGAAGAAGAGACGGTGCGCGATCACCTGGCGATTTGCCCGCCCTGTGTGAAGCAGCTACACGACTTCCAGGACACGGTCGAGCAACTGGCGTTTGCGGTGCCCCAGGTGGACCCGCCCCAGGCGTTGCGCGCGAAAGTGTTGCAGGCCATCGCCGTCACGGCGCAGCCCGCGCGGGGATTCCGGCCCGTGCCCCTGGCTGCCGCCGCCCGCCCCCGCCAACCGCGCGCGCCGGGCCGCTTCGGCGCGGCCTACCGCCGGTTCGCGCCCGCCGCCCTGGCCGCGTGCCTGCTCTTGCTGGTCGCTTCCGGCATCTGGATCGGCATCATGACCCAGCGGGTCGAAATGATGAACGACACCCTGGCCCAGCAACAGGAACTGCGCGATCTCCTGCAGCAGCCGAACTCCCAGATGGCGATGCTGAAGGCCACCAACCCCGACAGTGCGGCCAGCGGCCAGGCCATCATGGCGCCCGGCCACAACCGGCTCGGCATCATGGCCGCCCACTTGCCGACGACCGGCGGCACCTACCAGGTCTGGCTGCTCAAGCACGGCAATACCGCGCCGGTGCTGGCCGGGCATCTTGTCTGCGACGGCGCGGGGGTGGCCTGGGCTGTCGTCAATACGCCCGCCGATCCCAATCAGATGGCCGGGATTCGTATCACCGATACCGAGCAGGGCAGCAGTACCGGGGTGCCGGTGCTGGAGGGCTGGTACCGCTAGCCAGCGAAGCTCAGGGCATACACAGATAGAGACAACAGGGGCGCCCCGGCGGTGCCCCTGTTTTGCATCCCGTGCCGGCGCGCGATTGCCCTTTGACTCCAGGCCGATTCGGTGCTAAGATCGCTATCAGGGGGCGCTTCGGAAAGGCCGGCGCGAAGACCAGGAGCGCGCAGGTCGTTGGCTCCCGCCGCGAGTCGCGGCGAACCACTCACCAGGGGATCGAGACCGCCCCGCCGCCGGGCCCCCGGCGGACAGCGGGATCGACGAAAGGAGAGCAGATGGCACGCCGGAGGAGTTTCAGACGTTTATTGGCCCTGGTCAGCGCCTTGGCAACCGCGCTGACCGCAATCGCCCCGCTGTTCGCCGCGTCGGGGGTGGCGGCAGCCGGCGCGAATCTCGACCCGAACACCCGGTTCTACGTCCCGCAACCGAACCACGGCGCGATTGAGCAGATCGCCTATCTCACCTCCCACCAGCAACGGGCTGACGCCAATCTGATCCGCGAAATGATCGCCACCCCGCAGGCGGTCTGGTTCACCAGCGGCACGCCCCACGGCGTCCAGCAAAGCGTCAAGCAGATCGTCCAGCAAGCGGCGGGCAAGGGCACCGTCCCTGTCCTGGTCGCCTATAACGTCCCCGGTCGCGACTGTGCGCAGTACTCGGCGGGCGGGGCGCCCACGGGCGACGCCTACAAAGCCTGGATCGACGGGTTCGCCGCGGGCCTGGACAATCATCCGGTGATCGTCATCCTTGAACCCGATGGCCTGGCACTGCTGCCCACGGATTGCGGCCAGCCCGACACCTACGACCGGGTCAGCCTGATCAACTACGCGGCCCACGCCCTGCTGCGTGATCCCAATGCGCTAGTCTATCTCGACGCCGGGCATAGCGCCTGGCACGCCGTGGGCGATATGGCGGCGCGCCTCGTTGCGGGCGGCGTGCTCGACGTGCAGGGCTTCTTCCTGAACGTCTCCAACTACCGCTGGACGGATTACGAGACTCACTTCGGCACCTGGATCTCGCAGTGCATCGCTTTCGCCAACGACCCGGAGGAGGGCGGCTGGCGGTTGGGGCACTACGACTGGTGCGCCAGCCAGTATTTCTCGCCTTTCGGCACGGTCGATCCTAACGACATCAGCACCTGGCACTACAGCGACGAGTGGTACGCCGCCAACATGGGTACCGCCGTCCCGACGGTGCACTTCGTCATCGACACGAGCCGCAACGGCCAGGGGCCATGGGTGCCGCCGCCCCACCCGCCGGGCGACGCGCAGGACTGGTGCAACCCGCCCGACCGCGGCCTGGGCTACCGCCCCACCGCCGACACGGGGGTGCCGCTGCTCGATGCGTACCTGTGGGTGAAGATCCCCGGCGAGTCCGACGGCCAGTGCTATCGCTGGACGAGCGGCCCGCTCGACCCGGTGCGCGGGATCGCGGACCCGGCCGCCGGGCAGTGGTTCCCGGACATGGCGCTCGAACTGGCGCGCCACGCCAATCCATCGCTGCCGTAGGAACTACAAGCCGGCAGGTGGGTTTCAAACCGGTCCCTACAAAGCGATTAGGGCGGCAGGCCGGTTTGAAACCGGCCCCTACAACGGACGCTCTCCGTTGACGCCTACAAATAGCCGGGGCCACGCGGCATCCACGCCGCGTGGCCCTGTGCGCTTTCCGCCTCGCGCTTGCCGTGCGCCTGCTACTTGCGTAGCAGTTCCCGCGCCGCGTCCGCGATGTGGTGCGGCGTGAGGCCGTACTTTTCGAGCAGCGCCTCGTCGGGGCCGGACTCGCCGAAGGTGTCTTGCAGGCCGATGCGCTTCATGCGGGTCGGGTAATGCTCGCTCAGCGTTTCGGCTACGGCGCCGCCGAGTCCGCCCAGGATCGTGTGGTCCTCCGCCGTGACCACGCGGCCCGTGCGCCGCGCTGCGTCGATGATGGCGGCCTCGTCCAGCGGCTTGATCGTCGGCACGTGGAGTACATGGACGCTGACGCCGTCTGCCGCCAGCAGATCCGCGGCGGCGAGCGCGCGTGTGGTCTGCACCCCGGTGCTGATCAGCGCCACGTCCTGGCCTTCGCGCAGCACCACCGCCTTGCCGATGGCGAACCGGTAGCTGCTGTCGAAGATGATCGGGCTGGGGTCGCGCGTCAGGCGAATATACATCGGGCCGGGCGTGTCCACCGCCGCCCGCAACATGCCGCGCAACTCAACGGCGTCGGCGGGCACCAGCGTGGTCATGTGCGGCATGGCGCGCATCACGCTGATGTCTTCCACCGCCTGGTGCGTCTTGCCCGTCTTGCCGGTCAGGATGCCGCTGTAGCCGCCGGTGATCTTGACGTTCAGGCTCGGCTGGGCGATCACCACGCGCACCTGGTCGAGCGCGCGCTTGACGGCGAAACAGGCGAAGGTGCTGATAAACGGGATAAAGCCCATCGTCGCCAGGCCCGCCGCGACGCCCATCATATTCTGCTCGGCGATACCCATCTCCAGAAACTGGCCGGGGACTCGCTCGGCGAAGATGTCGGCGCGGGTGCTGTTCGCCAGGTCGCCGTCCAGCACGAGCACATCGGGGTTCGCGGCCCCCAGGTCGGAGAGGATCTCGCCAAACGCCTCGCGCAAGCTCTTTTGCTCAGTCATGGTCGATTTCTCCTGCCGCTTCCAGTTCGGCCAGGCCGCGCGCCAGTTCGTCGGCGGTCGGCACCTTGGCGTGCCACTCGTAAGCGCCACGGGTATAGGACACGCCCTGGCCTTTCACCGTGTGGGCGACGATCATGGTCGGCTGCCCGCTGCCCCGCCCGCCCTGGGCCTCGGCCAGCGTGTCGAGGATGGCCTGCATGTCGTGGCCGTCCATTTCGAGCACGCGCCAGCCCCAGGCTCGCCAGAGCGCCGGCAACTCTTCCCGGCCCCACGGTGCCAGCCGCTGGGCGAGGGTGGCGCCCGGCCAGCCGTATTGCTGCAAGCCGTTGAAGTCGAGAATCCCGATCAGGTTGTCCAGTTTGTAGCGCCCGCCGATCATGGCCGCTTCCCAGACCTCGCCCTCCTGGCACTCGCCGTCGCCGATCATGCAGTAGACGAAGAGGTCCTTGCCGCGCCGCTTGGCGCCGAGCGCCATGCCGACGGCGGTGGAGATGCCGATGCCGAGCGAGCCGGTGGACATGTCCAGCCCCGGCAACCGGGTCATATCGGGGTGGCCCTGCAGGCGCGAATCGATTTTGTCGAAGGTCATCAACTCCGCGCGAGGGAAATAGCCCCGCGCCGCCAGCGTGGCATAGAGGCCGATGCTGGAGTGGCCCTTGGAGAGCACAAAGCGGTCGCGATCCGCCCAGGTGGGATCGTCCGGGCGGACGCGCATGATGCGAAAGTAGAGGGCGACCAGAATATCCGCCGCCGAGAAAGGTCCGCCGATGTGCCCGCCGCCGGCGTTGGCGACCGCGCGCAGCACGTCGCCGCGCACCTGGGCAGCGATACGTTTCAATTCGGGTATGTCGGGCGCGGCGGCGGGGGCCGCCGGGGTGCCGGTGTGTTGCGTCATAAATGCTCCTTCGCATGCAGTGGGCCGGCCCTGGACGCGGTGTGCGCCCCAGGCGCCGGCGAATCCGGGTTCATTCCACCGGGCTGAGCAGCGTCTTGATGCCGGTGCGCTGCTCGAATACGTCGAACGCCGTCCGCCACTCGGTTAGCGGGTAGACCCCCGACACCAGCGGCGCCGTGCGGACCTGGCCCGCGGCCAGCAGGCGCAGCGCCGTGCGCCAGGCGCTGGGCACGCTGGCGTTCGACCCGGTGACGGTCAGTTCCTTGTAGCACACCTGGTCGAGCGCCCAGGCGACGGGCTTACCGAAGAGTCCGATCTGGGCGTACTGGCCGCCCCGGCGAACAAATTCGAGCAGGGTTTGTGCCGCGGGTCCCGCGCCCGAACACTCGTAGACAATATCGGCGCCCAGCCCCTCGCTGAGCGCGGCGATCTGCGCCCCGGCGTCCTCGCGCTGGATATTCAGCGCGTAGTCGGCGCCAAGTTCGCGGCCCAGCGCCAGCCGGGCGTCGTCGGCGTCCGTGCCCAGCAGCACGGCGGTGGCGCCCGCTGCCTTCACCACCTGCAACGTCAGCAGGCCGATGGCCCCCGGCCCGGTGATCACGGCGAGGGCGCCCGGCGTAAGGCGGGGCAGTTCCAGCGCGCCATGCACCACGCAGGCGAGCGGCTCGGTCAGCGCTCCGGCCTGGTAATCGACGTTGTCGGGCAGCAGATGGACATTGCGCGCGGGCACGATGACGTAGCGGGTGAAGCCGCCGTCCACCGCCGAGCCGATGGACCGGCGATCCGGGCAGAGATTGGCCCGCCCGCTGCGGCAGAACAGGCAGGTGCCGCACGTCGAGAAGTAGGTTTCGGTGGTCACGCGGGCGCCCGGCTGCACGCTCGTGACGCCCGCGCCCACCTCCACCACCTGCCCGGCGATTTCATGGCCGAGCACCACCGGCGGGCGGGTGCGGAACTCATCATAGTAGATATGGATATCGGTGCCACAGATGCCCGCCGCCTGGACGGCGATCTTGACATGGCCGGGCGGCGGATCGGGTTCGCGAATCTCGCGGACTTCGATGTTGCCCACGCCGGGCGCGGTTTTCATGACGGCTTTCATGTGTATTCTCCTGTTCAGTGCAGCCACGGAAGCGGGCACCTGATGGGCGGCGGGCCGGTTGCAAACCGGCCCCTACACCGCGACCTCATCTTGATTGGCTACGGGCAGGTCGTGAGCGCGCGGGCCGGTTGCAAACCGGCCCCTACACCGCGTCATCACCATGCCCGGCTACCGGGGCGACGTGAGCGCGGGCCGGGCAGAGGGCGAGCAGGGCGGCGGGATCGGGAACCATGAGGTCCGGCCCGGCGGCCTGCAAGCTATCGAGCGGGAAGATGCCGCCCCAGCCCACGGCAATGGCAAACATACCCGCCGCGTGCGCCGCGAGGATGTCGCCGCGATAGTCGCCGGCATAGGCCAGGGCCGCGGGCGGTAGCCCTAACTGCTGCGCGGCCTTCAGCAAGGGCGCCGGGTGCGGCTTGCGCTCCGCCGTATCTTCGGACGTCACCAGCACGTCGAAGCAGCCGTCGAGGCCAAGAAACGCGATGTCGACGCCAATGCGGCCCCGGCCCTTGTTGCTGGCGACGCCCAGCCCATACCCGCGTCGCCGCAACTCGCTCAGCATCTCGCGCACGCCCGCGTACACGCGGCCCGTCTTGTAGCCTTCTTGCTCGTAGTACCGGCTGTAGCCGGCCGCCACTGCCGCCGCTCGCGTGCCGCCATAGCGGGCCGAGCTTTCGGCCAGCCGCATCGGCACGAGCCGCCGGAAGTCGGCGTCGTCACGCGGAAACGTGATGCCCAGGTGTTGCTTATAGGCATGGCGGTACGACAAGAACATGGCCTGCGCCGAGTCGACGATCGTGCCGTCCCAATCGAAGATCAGCCCCTGCAAGTGGGAGAGAACCATACGCCCCGCTTTCTGGCAGCAGCCAGGGCCGCCCCAGGGGGCCAGGGCTGCTGTTTGACATATCCTGGCATAGACGGCGCCCACCGCCCCAGGAATCAGGCTTACTCTTGCTGCGATGGCGGTGGGCTCTCGTATACGACGGTGCCCTCGGCCACCGTCAGCCGCACCTGCAGGCCGGCATCCAGCAGCACCAGGTCGGCATCCTTGCCCACTTCCAGGCTGCCCTTGATCGCCGCCAGGCCGATGGCTCGTGCGGCGTTGAGGCTGCTCATGGGCCACGCCTCGCGCAGCGGCCACCCGGTGGCGGCCACGATGTTGCGCAGGGCGCGGTCCAGGGTCAGCGTGCTGCCCGCCAGCGTGCCGTCGGGCAAGCGCACCGCGCCCTCGCGCACGTGGATGATCCGCCCCGAGAAGGGATACTCCCCATCGGGTAGGCCGGCGGGCCGCACGGCGTCCGTGACCAGGATCACACCCGCCGGGCCCTTCGCCGCTGCCAGCACCTGCATCGCCGCCGGGTGGACGTGGATGTTGTCGGCGATCAGCTCGCAGTTGATCTCCGGCAGCGTCAGGATGGCGCCGACGGTGCCCGGCTCGCGGTGGCCCAGGGGCAGCATGGCGTTGTAGCTGTGCGTGGCCTGCTGCACGCCCAGCGCGACGGCGCGCACCATCTGCTCGTAGGTCGCGGCGGTATGCGCCGCCGTGACCGTCACCCCGCGGCGCACGCACTCCTCGATCAGCCAGGCATTCTCCGGATATTCGGGCGCAATCGCCAGCAAGCGCACCACGCCGCTGGCGAGCCACTCCCCGGCTTCGTCGCGATCAGCGCGCCGGATGAACCGCGGGTCCTGGGCACCGCACTTGGCCGGGTTCAGGTACGGACCTTCCAGGTGGGCGCCGACGATGGTGGCGCCCTCGGGCTGCGGGCCCATCTGCGCGACCACCGCAGCCAGCATGGCGTTCGTTGCCTCGCGGGAGGCCGTCCAGCTAGAGGGCAGGAAGGCCGTGACGCCGTGCTGCGCGGCGAACCGGGCCATGGTGTGCAACGCCTCGGGGGTGGCGTCCATGGCCTCGACGCCGAGCGCGCCGTGGAAATGCAGATCGATAAAGCCCGGCAGCAAGGCCGCCCCGGCGCAATCGACGTGCCGCGTGACGTAGCCGGGTGGGAACGCGGGCGCCTGCCCCGGCCCCATCAGCCGGATCCGGCGGCCTTCGGTCAGCAGCCAGCCGGGGTTCCAGACATGCACCGGCCCGAACAGTTGGGCATTGGCGAACAGCAAACGTGCAGGCTCAGCATTGCTCATATAGTGGTCCCTTCAAACGACAGGTGTAGACAGGGCGGCGCACAGCGCCGCCCTGATAGTCCTGCAGAATCCCGGCCACGGATTGCTTGTGGCCGGGCGGATGGGGCGCGGCTGCCCGTGAGTATGGGGGCGCGCCTGCAAGCGCCGGCGCGCGGTGTAGCTACGGCTGCGGCGGGGGCGGCGGTTCGACGGGGCGTGGCG
>DASSGZ010000190.1:0-8506 GCA_035693165.1 Chloroflexia bacterium
GTCTGGGCGCCGGATCGCCGGCAAGTCGAGGTCGCCGTCCTGGACGACCATGACCACGAAGTGGGCCGCCATCCCCTGACCCGCGCCGCCGACGGCTATTTCGCGGGCGCCGTTCCGGGCCTGGGGGCCGGGAGCCGCTACCTCTACGTCCTGGACGGCGAGGTCCGGCGCCCCGATCCCGCCAGCCGTTACCAGCCGGAGGGCGTCCATGGCCCCAGCGCGGTCGTGGACCCCAGCTTCGCCTGGACCGACCAGGGCTGGCAGGGGCGCCCGCTGGAAGAGATCATCCTTTACGAGGTCCATATCGGCACGGCCACGCCCGACGGGACGTTCGAGTCCTTCATCGAGCGCCTGCCCTATCTCCAGTCGCTCGGCGTGACCACCATCGAGATCATGCCCGTGGCCGACTTCCCCGGCACGCGCAACTGGGGCTACGACGGCGTCAGCCTCTTCGCCCCCGCTCGCGCCTATGGCGGGCCCGACGGCCTGAAACGCCTGGTCGACGCCGCCCACTCCCAGGGCCTGGCCGTCTTCCAGGATGTGGTCTACAACCACCTGGGGCCCGACGGCAACTACCTGCGCGACTTCAGCCCGCACTACTTTACGTCCGGCGAGCAAACGCCCTGGGGCGAGGCCATCGACTTTACCCGGCCCGAGGTGCGCGCCTTCGTCATCGCCAACGCCCTCTACTGGGCGCACGAGTACCACGTGGACGGCTTGCGCCTCGACGCCACGCACGCCCTGCTCGAAGCGGGCCGCAAGCAAATGCTGCGCGAGCTAACCGAGCAGGTGCGGGCGAACCTGCCCGCCGGGCGGAACTTCGTGCTCTGTGCCGAGGACGACCGCAACGACACCTGGCTGATCACCCCCAGCGCCAGGGGCGGCGCGGGCATGGACGCCATCTGGGCCGACGACTTCCACCACGAAATCCAGGTGGCCGTGGCCGGCGACAACGAGGGCTATTTCGTCGATTACACCGGTAGCGCCGCCGACGTGGCCGCCACGCTGCGCCAGGGCTGGTTCTACACCGGGCAACGGTCCGAGTTCCGCGGGCGCAACCGCGGCACCGATCCGAGCGCCTTCGATCCGCCGCACTTCATCTACAGCATCCAGAACCACGACCAGATCGGCAATCGCGCTTTCGGCGAGCGCCTGAGCGCCTATGTGGGCCGGGCCACCTACCGCGCCGTCTCCTGCCTGCTCTTGCTCAGCCCCTACACGCCCCTGCTCTTCCAGGGCCAGGAATGGGCCGCCGAAACGCCCTTCCTGTTTTTCACCGACCACGAGCCCGCGCTGGGCGAACTCGTGACCACGGGCCGGCGTAAGGAATTCGCTCATTTCGTCGCCTTCCAGGGACCGGAGATCCCCGATCCGCAGGCGTCCAGCAGCTTCGAGGCGTCCAAGCTGCGCTGGGACGAGATCGAGGACCTGCCGCACACGCAAACGCTCGATCTCTACCGCGAACTGCTGTCCTTGCGCCAGAGTCTGCCCGCCTTCCGCGACCGCACCCGCGCCCACTGGGACAGCACCGCCCTGGACGATAACACCGTCGCCCTGCGCTACTCGTCGCCCACGGGCCAGGATGACCTGCTGCTGGTGGTCAACCTCAAGGACGCGCTGCACGTCACGCTGAACGAAGACACGTTGACCACCCCGCCCACCGGCTATCGCTGGCAGGTGCTGCTGTCCAGCGACGACATCCGCTTCGGCGGCCCGCACAGCCTGACCGACCTGCAAATGGCCGTGGACGCCGCGGGCCTCGCCGCCGGGCACCCGGTCGCCGTCGCCCTCCAGGCGGTGCCCGAGGCCGGCGGGGCGCAATAGCCCCGCCCGGTAGGGCCAGAAGCAGACGGGGAACGCGCTAGGGATGCCGCGATCCCCTACGGCGACCTTGCGGCGGCCGCGATTGGCTTCCCAGAAACGCGGGGGATGGCCTTGGTCCTGGGTCGGTGGGCGGCGGAGGCCCGTGAAACGCTGGTCCCTGGCGAAGGCTGGGCGGCGTTGGCGCGGGGATGCCGGTCTCCGCATGGCGCCGTTAACCGGCTGGGCCGGCTCCGGCCCTTACGCCGGAATGCGCTGGCCCGAATGGAAGGCAGCGATGAGACTGGTGCAGGCTTCGAGGTCATTGAGCCAGGGCTCGTGATCGCCCGAGACGACCTCAAAGCGACCGTGCGGCAGCAGCGCCGCCCTGGCTTTCGCATCCTCGATCGGCTGGAACCGTGTGTCTTCCTTGCCCCAAAGCACGAGCACCGGCTGGGAGATGCGCCGCAGTTCGGCATCCGAGAGCACGTAGCGGGGCGGTTCGGCGTCCGCCCCGCGGAACATCTCCGATAGATAGCTTGAGACCGTCCTCGCGAACCCCGATCGGTGGGTGGCCAGGTACGTGGCGCGCACCAGTTCCGGATAGGCGCGCACCGCCGCCGGCCCCATATTCCCCGCTAGGAGGTTCCGATACGCAGGCGGCGGCACCGGCAGCGAAAGGAGCACTCGCCCGAGACCAGGGCGTGCCAGGACGCGCAGGGCGGCGACCGGCGCGCCGAAGGCGACGGCGGGGGTGCCGATAGCGATCACCGAGCGCACCCGGGTCGGCGCGTCAAGCGCCAGCCAGAGGGCTTGCATCGCGCCCTGCGAGTGCCCGATGAGGCGCACCTGCGCGAGCCCCAGCGCATCGAGGCAGCCGGTCAGCATCTCCTTGTACCACGCGCGCAGGTCGACGCCGCGGAAGTCGACCGCGTCTGCCACGCCGTGACCGGGCGCGTCCAGCATGAGGCTGTGTACGCCGGCGAGCCGGCTCACGAGCGGCGCCCAGTGCGCGGTGCAGAGGCCCCAGCCATGCAGAAACAGCACCGGTTCCCCGGTGCCGACCTCCACTGCCCGCAGTCGCAGACGCGGCCGCGCGAGCGAGAGCACCTGGGCCGCTGGGACCAGCGCGTAACCGCCGAAGACACGAGCCTCAGCTTCAACATAACCCGAATTAGTTGGCATCCCGCTCACCTGTAACTCGCTTACGCTTTCCATCGCTTTGTTGCCTCCACGAAAGTTGCCCGGCTACCGCAAACCACGCGAACCGACTCCTCTGCGAGTTTCATTACAATGTAATATAACACAGTTATGATATAATGTCAATATGGGAAGACCTAGGGAGTATGACGATCGCACAGCAGAGCAACTGCTCGACGCTGCGGAGCAACTCGTTGCCGAGGGTGGTTTGGAGGCGCTCTCTGTGCGGCGCTCGGCCAGCGCAATCGGCGCCACGGTTCAAGCGGTGTACAGCCTCTTCGGTTCAAAGGATGGGCTGGTTATCGCGCTGGGCACGCGGGCGTTCAACGTGCTTCGAGACGAGATGGACGCTTTGCCCACTACCGACGACCCTGCTGGGGATTTAGTTGAGGCAGGCGTAGTCGTCTTTCGCCGCTTTACACTCAGTCATCCAGCGCTATTCACGATTGGCTTTCTGCGCACTGGCGTGCCCCCCGAAATCGCCCGCCAATACTGCGAGGCTCAGGAAGATGCGCTCGCTCGTCTGCACGCCAGAATCGGACGGCTGAAGAAGGCAGACCAGATCGGTACGCGCAGCGAACCGCAGGCGGCCACGGAGTTTCACGCCCTCTGTGAAGGTCTCGCCGCCCTGGAAGGTCGCCACTTCCTGCGCCCGGACGAAGCAGAGCAAACGTGGCGGAGCGCGCTCCGAGCACTCGTGGCGGGATGGTCGGTGACGGCGTAGGCGGCGGGTTGCTCCTACCGTTTTTGTGCTGGTATATAATTAAGGGATATGTCTCGCTCTCTCGATTGCTCGTAGCAGCGTGATTCATTGCCGTACTCGTTTACCGCCGGCGTGGTCCTTCCCCCAACCGGATGCGCGAACCGCGAACTGTCCCGCCGGCAGGCCGCCCGGCTACTCCCGCCCGGCGGGGATAATCGGCGCGCCCACATAGGCGGCGCGCGGGCGGATCAGGGCGCCCTGCGCGTACTGCTCCAGCGCGTGCGCGATCCACCCCGCCGTCCGGCCCAGCGCGAACAGCGACAGCGATGCGCTCGGCGGCAGGCCCAGCACCTCGGCCAGCACCGCCAGCGCAAAGTCGATATTCGGCTGCCGCCGGATCAGGTCCTCCGCCGCCCGGCTGATGGCCGCCGCGAGGTGTACCGCCTGCGCGTCGGGATAGGCGGCGGCGATCAGCGCCAGGAGTTGCCGGGCGCGCGGGTCGCCCTGCGGATAGAGTTTGTGGCCGAAGCCGGGGATGCGTTCCCCACGTCGCAGCCACGCCGCCACGCCGTGCGCCGCCTGCGCCGGCTCCTCGACCTCGCGTAGCAGCGCCGCGATGCGCGCCGCGAGCCCGCGGTGCGCGGCCCCTTGCAGCGCCGACAGCCCGGCGATCACCACGCTGTAGAGTGGCACGTCGGCCGAGGCCACCACCCGCGCCGCAAACGACGAAGCATTGAGTTCGTGGTCGGCGCACAGGATCAGCGCGGCGTTGAGCAGATCCGCCGCGCCGGACTGCCCGCCCGCCCATTGCGCCGCCAGGGCCGGGGCGATAGGATCGTCCACCGTCGCCCCGCTCAGCCCTGCCGCCATCAGGCGCAGGATGCGCGTGCCCGCCGCCGTCCCGGCCTCCGGCTGGAGGGTGTAGGCCGCCGGGTCCCCCGCCTCGGCCAGCGTCAGGGCGACGACGCAGCGCTGCAACGGCTCCATCTCGGCGTCCAGGTGCGCCAGGCCGCGCAGCGCCGCCGGTGCCGCAGACGCTGCCGCGAACAGGTCCGATGCCGCGTCCAGACGCCCGGTCCACAGCAGGGTCGCGACCTCCTCGAAGCTCCGCGTCGTGCTGAGGTGCAATACGTCGTGGCCGTGGTAGTACAGGCCGTCCTCGGTGATCAGCGTCAGCGCCGACTCCAGCACGGGCGCACCCCAATGCAGCGCGGCGCGCGCCACACCCGCCGGATTGCGCCGCTGCTCCTTGCGCTCCACCAGCTTGCGCACATCCTCGGCATGATAGCGGTGCGCCCGGCTATCGCTCTCCACCGCCTCCGACCGGATCAGCCCCCGGCTCACATAGGCGTACAGTGTGGCCGCACTCACTCCCAGCCGCGCGCCGGCCTCCTGCGCCGTCAGATAACGTGGTTCCGCCATGCCCTGTCCCCTTTCCTCACCTGCCGGTGCCGATCTCACCAGAGCGCCCCGCTACCCCTGTCGTTCTGAGCGCAGCGAAGAATCTCGTCTCGTTCGGGTGCAAGCCGAGACGCTTCGCTGCGCTCAGAGTGACAATCGAACTAGCGTATCTCGTTGTCCCTGTCATTCTGAGCGCAGCGAAGAATCTCGTCTCCTTTGCGGTCAGGACGAGACTCTTCGCTGCGCTCAGAGTGACAAGCAACGCTTGAAGGCACACGCAGCATATCATATATTGATTCTCTCGTCAAGATTGACAATATATTTAGGCCGCGCCTATAATGAGTCATCACCAAGCCATGGGAGGGCACAAACATGAAGATGAAGGAACCACCCGCACCGGAGTATTACCTGGACAGCTTCCCGCGCGACGCATTCCCGCGCTATGTCTGGGCGGACGCGCCACCGGCCACCCTGCCGCCCGCCGCCTGGAGCACCGAGACCACCCACCGCGACGGCCAGCAAGGCGGCCTGCCGCTGACCACCGAGCAGAGCCTGCGCATCTACGACATCCTCTGCCGCTTCACCGGCGACTCCGGCGCCGTCCGCCAGGCCGAGTTCTTCGTCTACCGGGCCTCGGATCGGCAGGCCCTGGAGGGCGCACTGGAACGCCACCGGGGCGGCGCGCCCATCGAGCCGACGACCTGGATCCGGGCCACGGCCAAGGATGTCGCCCTGATCCGCCAACTGGGTGTGCGCGAAACGGGGATGCTGGCCTCCGCCTCCGATTACCACACTTTCCACAAGTTCCACCCTGGCGGGCGCAACCAGGCGGCGCGCACCTACCTGGAAGCCGTGCAGATCGCCGTGGACGCCGGCATCCGGCCCCGCCTGCACCTGGAGGACGCCACCCGCGCCCCGATGGAGTTCATGCAGCCGTTCATCGAGGCGGTGCAGGAAATCACCGCGCCCTACGGCCCCGACCTGCGCCCCAAGTTCCGCGTCTGCGACACCATGGGCGTGGGCCTGCCCTATGACGACGTGGCGCTGCCTCGCAGCGTGCCGCGCATCTTCCAGACCCTGCGCGGCATGGGCTTGCAGCCCGAAGACCTGGAGTTCCACCCCCACAACGACACCTGGCTGGTCGTCGCCAACTGCCTGGCGGCGGTGCGCGCGGGCTGCGCGGTCGTCAACGGCACCAGCCTGGGCAAGGGCGAGCGCACCGGCAACGCGCCGCTCGAAGCCGTCCTGCTGCACCTCTGCGGCATGGGCTATTTCGCCGGGCGCCAACCCGACTTCACCGCGCTCAACGAATTGAGCGACTACTATGCCGCGCTGGGCGATCCCCTGCCGCCGAAATACCCGCTCTACGGGCGCGACGCCCATCGCACACGGGCCGGGGTCCACGCTGACGGCTTGAACAAGTTCTGGTGGATGTATGCCCCGTTCAACGTGCCTGCGCTGCTGGGCCGCCCGCTCGAAGTCTCGCTGACCAAGGACAGCGGGCTGGCGGGCCTGATCTTCCTCATCCGCCAGCACCTGGGCTGGGATCTGCCCAAGGACGATCCGGGGTTGCAGCGAGTCTATGCCTGGATGAGCGCCGAGTTCGACAACGGGCGGCAGACGAGCATCGAGTGGGAGGAAATCGCCCCGCAGGTGCGGCAGGAGATCCGCGCGCCCCAGCCGAGCGAACCGGCGGTGCCCGCGAGCCGCTAATTCGGGCGGGAAATACAAGCCGCCGGGTGAGGCCCGGCAGAAAGACAACAATCGCCGCGCTGGCCCACCGCGCGGCGATTGTCGTTCTTCAGGAAGGAGGAGTAACCTTGATGAAGCGTCGTTCCCTTGCCAATCATTATCCCGCGCCAGGCGCAGAAAATCTACAAAGCCCCGACAGAAATTGGTAAGAATCAGGTGGCGCCGGAGACCAGCAGCCCGCCCACTGACCCCCGCACCCGGCGCGGGGCGGGCGCAGACGTGGCCGGGCGCGGGGCCTTCGCGGGTGGGGCCGTCAGCACACGGCGCAGCGAGTCCATGCCCCGGTAATACAGGCTCTTGACTGACGGCAGGCTGCGGCCCAGGATCTGGGCCACCTGGGGCATCTCCCAGCCTTCGAGCACATGCAGGATAATTACCTGCCGTTGTTCCTCGGTCAGCAGCCGCAGGCCGGCCAGCAATTCCTCGCGCAGGGGCAGGCCGTCAATGGCGCTGTCGTAGCCGCCCGGCTCAGCCGCCGGTTCGGCCGCCAGCCATTGCTCGAACGATGTCTGCGGGCGCCGCTTCACGCTGCGGTAGTGATCCGTGACCAGGTTGCGGGCGATGCGGAAGAGCCAGGCCTGGAAAGGGGTGCTGTCCTGCACATAGCCGCCCACTTTCTCGATCACCCGCGCAAAGACCTCGGCCACCAGATCCTCAGCCAGCATCGCGTCTTGCAGCTGGTAATACGCAAAGCGATACAACGCCGGGCCATACTGCGCGACCATTTGCTCCACGGCCCGCGGGTCGCCCGCGTGCAGGCCGGCGACCAGCGCGGCATCCTCCGGCAAAGTTCCGGCCGGGGGCGACGGGACAGACAACGTGGCATTCAGAAACATGTTCTCTCCGCTTCAGAGGGCCGCGCCCGGCCCTGGTCAATCTTGGTAAACACTGCGCGCCAACACTACCTATCATAGCCCCGGCGCGGGCGCCGCAAAACGGACCCCCGTCGCGGACTTCGGCTCACCTTGGTCGCCGGTCCATTGGACTAAAGTCCGATGCGCGACCCCTGCTCGCCCCGTTATAGTATCGAGAGAAGGATCACCACCCCTATGTGGCATCGACTACGCACGCGCTTGAATAGCTTGAGCCTGGCCGGGCGGTTTATGCTGGCCAGCCTGATCATCCTGGCCGCCGGCATGTTCCTCATCGGCGAATGGGTGGGCCAGCAGATCGAGGACGGCGTGGTCCATCGCACCGCGGCCACCACCGCCCTCTACGTGGACAGCTTCATCAGCCCCGACCTGCAGGAACTGGCCGACCACGATACGCTCAGCCCCCAGCACGCGGCCCACCTGACTCAGTTGCTCCAGCAGACAGCGTTCGGACAGCGGGTGGCCGCGTTCAAGGTCTGGACAAAACAGGGGCGCATCGTCTATAGCCCGGAAGCCGCGCTGGTGGGACAGCAATTCCCGGTGCAAGGGGGCCTCGCCGGCGCCGTCGCGGGCCGGGTCACCGCCGAGATCAGCAACCTCAGCAATGCGGAGAATGTGCTGGAGCGGGCCACGCAGCGCCGGCTGCTGGAGATGTATACCCCCGTGCGCCGGGCCGGCGCCGAGGATGTCATCGCGGTGGCCGAGGTCTATTACTCGGTGGACGACCTGGAGAGCGAAATCGGCGCCGCGCAGCAGCGGAGCTGGCTGGTGTTCGGCG
>DASSGZ010000191.1:0-2301 GCA_035693165.1 Chloroflexia bacterium
CGGTCCGCCCCTACGTCTTCTGGCGTCTGACCGCTACCCGTCCCACCGGCGGAACACCACCGCCGCGTTCTGGCCGCCGAAGCCGAAAGTCTGGCTGAGGGCGATGCGGATGGGCACGGCGCGCGCCTCGTTCGGCACGTAGTCCAGGTCGCACTCCGGGTCGGGCACGTGGTGGTTGATCGTCGGCGGGAGGATGCCGGTTTGCAGCGACTTGATCGTGGCGACGGCCTCGACCGCGCCGCAGCCCGCCAGCAGGTGGCCCACCTGGGGCTTGATGCCGCTCAGGGGGATGCGGTAGGCGCGGTCGCCGAAGACCTGCTTGACGGCGCGGGTTTCCATCGCGTCGTTCAGGTCGGTGGCCGTGCCGTGGGCATTGATGTAGTCGATGGCCTCCGGCCCCAGGCCGGTGCTGGCGACGGCGCGGCCAATCGCCAGGGCGGCGCCGCGGCCCGTGCTGTCGGGGGCGACGATGTGATAGGCGTCGCACGAGCCACCGAAGCCGATGACCTCGGCGTGGATCTGCGCGCCGCGGGCCAGGGCCAGGTCGAGCCGTTCGAGCACCAGGATGGCGCCGCCCTCGCCCGCCACCATGCCGTCGCGATCCCCGGCGAAGGGGCGGCAGGCGTGCGCCGGGTCGTCGTTGCGCGTGCTCATGGCGCGGGTGGCCGAGAAGGCGGCCAGGCCGAGTTCGCAGATGGGCGCTTCGACGCCGCCCGCCAGCATGGCGCGGGCCGCGCCCCGCCGGATCATGGCGGCGGCCTCGCCGATGGCCGTGCTGCTGGCCGCGCAGGCGCTAGACACCGTGGCGTTCGGCCCGCGCAGGCGGAACTGGATGCCCAGTTGCCCGCCCGGCATATTCGGCAGCACCATGCCGACAAACAGGGGGCTGAGCCGCGGCCCGCCGCCCTTCACGATCGAGCGCACCGCATCCTCGGTCTCCGGCAGCGACGTGGTGCCTGAGCCGATGAACACGCCCACGTCGTCGGCGCCCTCGGCGGGGATGGGCAGGCCGGAGTCGTCGAGCGCCTGGCGGGCCGCCGCGACGATGATCTGCGTGGGCCGGCTCATGCGCCGGGCCTCCTTGCGGTCGATCCACTGGCCGGGGTCGAAGTCGTTGATCTGCGCGGCAATGCGCGACGGGTAGGCCGCCGGGTCGAACCGCGTGATCGGGCCGACGCCCGAGCGCCCGGCCAGCAGGCTGTCCCACAAGGTGTCCACATTCAGGCCAACCGCCGTGATCACGCCCATGCCGGTGATCACTACGCGACGGGCCGGGTCGGTTTCCAGGCCCAGGTACTGGTCCGCGTTGGTGCCGGGCACGGGGGCCGGGCGCTCGGCCAGGATCGCCGCGACCATATCGCCCACCGCGTCGGCCAGGGTGGCCGGGTCGGCGGGGGTGCCGTCGCCCGCCAGCAGGGCCGTGAGCTGCCCGCGCAGCGCGGCGCGTTCGGCGGGGGTCAGCGCCGCCAAAGCATCAGATGCCATTCCGTTCTCGTTTCTCCTCACATCCGGCGCGCCATCTGCGCGCTTTGATTTCTACCGTCCAATCCGGCTGCCGTGGTGGGCAGCCTATAGATTGTACCCGATCTGGCCCAAATATGCTCAGGCCCGGCTGCGGATACGCGGCGGCATCCGGGCGCGACCAACCTAACCCCCTGCCCCCGGTCCCGCCGCGGGAAGGGGGGAATCGCTGGCGCGATGAAAAGTGACTTCCCGCCCCGCGGCGGGGCCGGGGGAGATGCGCAGCAGCTCGCGCGCCCGGATGCAAACCCGGCAAATAGTACCAATGTACCCCCGCCGGCAGGACTATCCCCGCGGGGCCGGCGGCGTTATGAGTAGCAGTAAGCAATTCCGCCATCGGTGGCGGCCCCCTGACTCCGACAATCCGGTTCCGATGGAAGGGCAAATACGATGCGATACCGACCTGTGCGGCTCTATCAATTTCTGGCGGTGCTCGGCGTCCTGCTGCTGGCGGGCATCGTCCTCGGTGCGGGGCCGGCGGCGGCCAAGCCCGGCCACGGCAACGGCAACGGCAACGGGCACCCCGGCGGCACGCCGCCCGGCCAGGCCAACGGGCACGGCAACGGCCAGGGTAACGGCCAGGCGGGGCGCGATAACGACGCACCCGGCGCGTCGACCGGCACGCGGGTGGTCTGGGCGCCGCGCGTGGTCACGGCGACGCTTGCCCCCGGCACGAGCCGCGATGTCACCGCTACGTTCACCGTGACGCGGGCGCTGAGCAATGTGCGCGTGCGCCTGGTGCCGCCGCACGGCACCGCGGTCACGGTCACGCCCAGCACC
>DASSGZ010000192.1:0-5280 GCA_035693165.1 Chloroflexia bacterium
CGTATCTGATCGCCCCGCCGGCGGCCGGGATAGAGCTTCCTGGGGCGGGGCACGCGGACACCAGGGAACCTTGATCACCCCTACCCCTCCCCCCGCTCGTCTACGACGTGGCCGCCCGCGGCGGCGGCGCCGCCGCTGGTGATGATGCTGCCGACGGTGGTGGGGGCGGGGACGCGGCCCGGCCAGCCGGCGAGGCGCAGGTCCACGGCGTCGGCGACGAGGGGGCGCAGGTCGGCGACGAGGGCGCGGCGCAGGTCGTCGATCTGGCGGCTGCGGGCCACGTCGCGCAGGTCGGCGCGCAGGGCGCCGAGGTCCTGGCGGATGGCGGCGAGGATGTGCTCGTGGGCGTGCTGCTCGCGTTCGAGGCGGCCCAGCCGCCACGTGCACGCGGCCCAGCCGGCGGTGAGCAGCAGCAGCCAGGCGTCGCGCAGGGCGTCCCAGAGGGGGGCGGGGATGAGGGGCATGGCGGCCTCCTTTCGAGTGGGCGGTGGTTAGCCGGCGACCTTTGCAACGTGGGCGGCGAGATTAGGCATCCCGGTAGGCGACTAACCTCTCCCCCGGCCCCTCTCCGCCGCGGAGAGGGGAGTTCGCTGATTTCCTGTGACCTGATTCCCCCTTCCCGCGGCGGGAAGGGGGTTAGGGGGTTAGGTTGGTCGCCCACCGGGATGCTGCTTGCGCCGGTTAGTCTTTGACGCCGGCCAGGCGGGCGTAGGCGATGGGGCGGAAGACGGCGAGGCCGACGTACCACTTGATGCGGGTGCGGACGGCGTCCTTGGTCTCCAGGTTGCCGACGGGGACGACGCTGATGCCGCCGTTTTGCAGGCCGCAGATGCCGACCTGGTAGCCGAACTTGACGGCGTAGATCGACGAGCAGACGCCGGTGCTGGTGCCCTGGGTCTCGGTGTCGGGGATGTTCTCGTCCACCTCCACCGGGATGCCGTCGTAGTAGAGGGCGCGGCGGCCAAAGGCGTCCACGCCGGTCTCCAGCAGGGTGCCCGCCGAGCGGCGCAGGGCCGAGAGCTTGCGCCGGCTGCGCTTGCTCATGAACAGGGCGTCGGGCTTGCCGGGCTTGATGGCGTCGACGAGCTGATCCATGGTGGCCAGGTCGAGCGAGGCGCCGTTGGCGCCGTTGCTGAAGGCGCGGTTGGTGGCGTCGAGGCCGGTGTAGCTGGTCTGCACGGTGCCAGCCTGGGTGGCGAGGCCGTCGAAGGCGTTGGGGTCGACGCCGCTGTCGCCGTAGAAGAAGGCCTGGTTGAAGCTGTAGGCGACGGCTTTGGCCTTGGCCTGGACCACCAGGGCGGTGATGTCCTGGCGGTTGCTGTAGGTCTGCTGCAGGAAGGCGTCCACGTCGGCATCGCCGCCGAGGATCTTGAGGGTGGCCTGGGCCTGCTGGTAGGTGGGCTCGCTGGTGGTCCAGGCGCCGTTGACGCCGTGGAAGGTGGCGCCGGGCAGGGTGAGTTCCTGGTTGTAGGTGACGCCGCTGCCGTTGACGGTGAGGAAGGGCAGGTAGCGCAGCACGGCGCTCTCGGTGATGAGGGTTTCGATGACGCCGCGCACCAGCAGGTCCTGGGTGAGCTTGGCGGCGTCGGCCAGTAGAAATGCCATGTTCGGCTCCTTTCGTCAGTACGACGGATGTTTCACCGCAGAGACGCAGAGGACGCAAAGATTATTTATGTTAGTCATGTTCTCTGCGCCGGCTGCGTCTCCACAGGGCAACGGATTGTTACCGCAGAGGAACAGAGGGTGCGGAAATCATTTTCGTGATATTCTCGGCGCTCTCTGCGTCTCTGCGGTGCCTTCTCTCGGCTCACTCGGGGCGCAGGCTGCGGACGCCGGCGCGGATGAGCTCGAACGGGTCGGCGGGGGCGGGAGCGGCGCCGGGGCCGGCGTGGGCCGGGGGGATGGCGGCGGCCTGCTCGCGCAGCAGCGCGGCGCGCACCGCGGCGTATTCGGCCTGGGCGGCGGTGAGGCTGGCCTGCACGGCGGCCAGGGTGGTGCCGCCGATGAGGGCGGGCACGACGCCGGGCAGCGCGCGGTAGACCCCGGCCAATTGCGCTGCCGCCGCGGCTTCGGGGTCGGGCGGCGGGCTGTCCGCCGGGGCGCCCTCTGCCGGGGGCGGGCTTTCTACCGGGGGGCTTTCTGCCGGTTCGGGTTCGTCCATTGGGGCTCCTTCCTATATAATGCCGGCTTGTCGTGTTGCATCCGGGTGGGGGGCCAACCTCTCCCCCGGCCCCTCCCCGCCGCGGGGAGGGGAGATTGCGCCTGACCAACCTCTCCCCCGGCCCCTCTCCGCCGCGGCGAGGGGAGATTGCGGGTTACGCCGTTCGTCGCCCCCCTTCCCGCGGCGGGAAGGGGGGTTGGGGGGTTAGGTTGGTGCCCCCGCCCGGATGCCGCCGTGGTGCGCGAGCAACCTCTCCCCCGGCCCCTCCCCGCCGCGGGGAGGGGAGAATCGCCGGCCCATGCGCCGGTACGTCCTCGGCGTCGCCCCCCTTCCCGCGGCGGGAAGGGGGGTTGGGGGGTTAGGTTGCTCGCGCGCCACGGCGGGCGACGGGCGCGATAAATCGCGCCGCTACGAGCGCGTTAGATGTCCAGGGCGCGGCTGCGGAGGCTGCGCAGGCGGCGGAAGGCCAGGGCGCGGGCGATCTCGACTTCGAGCGCGGCCAGGATGGGCGGGACGGCGATGTGGGCCAGGCTGCTGCCGCCGGCGAGCGTGGGCGGGGTGGCGCCCTGGGTGCGGACCTGCCATTCGGCCAGGAGCTGGTAGGCGGCGCGCTTGGCGAGCAAGAGCAGCAGCGGGATGTCCGAGTCCGGGCCGTTCCACGGGACGACGAGCGGCGTGTCCAGCGGGATATTGTAGGTCTGGAGATACTCCACGCGCAGGGTGTAGGCGCCCACTTCGTCGCCATTCGCCGGGTTGCGCAGGACCAGGGTGTGGCCGCGCCAGCGGTAGCCCTGGCGGTAGCGCGCGCTGCCGCTGGCCGCGGGGTCGGTGCTCTGGCCGGGGTCGAGCGGCAGGGGCGTGCCCACCGGCAACTCGGCCCGCTGCACGCCGATCACGTCGCAATTGATGGTGCCCGACGGCACGGGCACGTCCTCCGGCAGAGCGGGGTCGGTGGGCACGATGTAGACGACCTGCTGGCCGGCGCCGAGCGAGTAGCGGGCGGCGACCGGGCAGGGGAACTGGTAGCTGTGCGCGGTCACGGCTTCGTCAATGGCCCCGTCCAGCGCCGTGTCGGTCCAGAGCAGCGGGGCGTTGGTGTCCAGCAGCGCGGCGCGCAGCATGGTGCGCAGGGCGGTGCGGGTGATGCTCATATGCTGCCTCCAGACACGGCGGGGGACGCGGCGGCATCGGGCGGCGGGGCCGCTTTGGGGGCCGGGCCGCCGCCGAGCCGGAAGCCGGCGCCGTGCAGCCGGGCGGCCTGGTCGAGCACCTGGCCGAGCAGAGCGTCGGGGTCGGGGTCGTTGAGCAGGGCCATGGCCCGCGTGGGCGGGTGGATGCCGGCGTGGACCAGGGCCGTCTCCTGGGCCACCAGCGCGGCGCGGTCCTGCGGCAACACGGGCGGCCACGTGACCGCGACCACGGCGGGCGGCAGGTCGGCGCCGTGCAGCCGGGCCACGCGCAAGATCAGGTGCGCGCGGCGTTGCAGGGCGGTACTCCAGATGGCCCGCTTGCGCGCCAGCTTATGGAGCAAGGGCTGCAACTCGATCTCCAGCGCGACGCCGGAGCGGGCCGCCGAGGCGCCGCCGCTGTCGCCGAAGCTGGTGCGCGGCATCTCGCTGATGTCGTGCATGGCGCGGTAGATCGTGTCGATGTAGCGCAGATGGGCCTCCGCGCCGCCGGCCTTGAGCAGGTCGAGCACGTCCGCGCTGGCGCCTTCCGGCAAAGTCCAGAGCTGGTTCGGCCCCAGCTTCAGGCTGTCGGTGCTGTCGGCGTCGGCCCCGATGACCACGGCCACCGGGTTGCCGGCCACTTCGAGGATGCGCGAGAAGATGCTCAGGCGGGCGTTGAGTTCGCGTTGCAGCCGCAGCAGGTCCACCAGGTCGCTCTCGCCCCAGAACTCGCCCGGCACGCGCAGGTTCGGGAAGATCACGTAGGGGATCTGCCCGTAGGGGTTGGGGCCGCCGTCGACGACGGTGTCGCCCACTTCGAGCCGCCAGTGGCGCGGGGTCCAGGTTTCGCGGGCGCGCAGCGGGTGGTAGGGGTCGGCGGGCGTGCCGGCGGCGAGCCGGGCGCGCTGGGCCGCCGTGAGTTCGGCGCGGCTGGTCCAGTACTGCTGGCGCACCCAGAGCAGCGTGGTCAGGTCGTCGGCGCGCCAGCGGGCGTCGAGGCCGGTGGGGTCGACGGCGGTGACGCGGGGCAGCCCGGCGGCGGCGTCCCAGCGCACGGTCCAGGCGCCGTCGCCCAGGGTGCCGGTGCTGATGGCCGTGTCGAGGTCGAGCGCGGCCAGGTGGTTGAAGGCGGCCACGGCCTCCAGGTACGCTTCCACGGCGCGGGCGTCGCCGCCGGCCCGCCGGCCCCGGCGCGGCGTGGTGGCGGCGCGGCCCCCGGCGCCCGGTTCGCCCGGCGCGAGCGCGGTGGCGTCATAGCCGACGGGCTTGCCCAGCAGGTAGCTGGCGGCCTTGTTGACGAAGACGCGGGCGTAGTTGAAGGTGAGCCGGCGCTCGCCGGGCGCGGGCAGGTCGGGCCACTGGTCGCCGCGATAGAACGCGGCATACTCGGTGTAGCGCGCCCGGCGGCCCTGGCTGTGGGCGCTGCCCGCGGGCGGCTCGCCAGTGGCGTCCCAGGCGGCGCTGTCGGCGTCGGGCGGGCCGTCCAGGGGGGTAGGTTGCATGTGTTCTCCTTTCATTCGTAGGGGCGGACACATCGGTCCGCCCTGCCGCCGCACGCCGATCTTCGCCCCCGTGCGCGACCCCGCGCCGTGCTGGACCCGGATGCGCGCCATCCCGCCGCCCGCGTGCCTGCCGCCGACCCGTGATCCGCCGGGGCAGCGCGCGCCTGACGGGCAGGCATCCCGGTAAGGCGGCCGGGCGGACACATCGGTCCGCCCCTACGCGGGCGGGCGGCATCCTGGTCGGGCGGCCGGGCGAACACATCGGTCCGCCCCTACGCGGGCGGGCGCTGACCACTGGCCACTCGTCACCAGTCGGCGCGGGTGCGGCTGTGGGCGGCGCGGGGGCGCCAGTCGCGGTCGTCGAGGGCGGCGATGAGGGCGGCGCTGAGCAGCAGGTCGTCGTGGCCGCGGCGGGCCGGGACGTGCCAGCGCAGGATCTTGCCGGGGC
>DASSGZ010000193.1:0-2361 GCA_035693165.1 Chloroflexia bacterium
GCGAGGCAGGCGAGGCGCGGATGCGCGAGTATCTGGAGCAGCGCCAGCGCACCCAGCCGCAGGGCAAGAGCGCGGGTTCGACCTTCAAGAATCCGCCCGGCGACGCGGCGGGCCGGTTGATCGAACTGGTGGGGCTGAAAGGCTATCGCCAGGGCCAGGCGCAGTTTTCGCCGGTCCACGCCAACTTTATGATGAACCTGGGCGGCGCCACCGCCGCCGAGGTGCTGGCCCTGCTGGAACTGGCCCGCACGCGGGTCCTGGCCCAGACCGGCATCGCGCTGGAGACAGAGATCGAGATCATCGGCGAGTGACGAGTGGTCAATGGTCAGTGATCAGTAAAGACAAGGCTTGCGAGAGGTAGAAATCAGGGTATGCATTTATGTGGTGGGTTTGTCACTCTGAGCGCAGCGAAGAGTCTCGCCTCATTAGGGAACAAGACGGAGATTCTTCGCTGCGCTCAGAATGACAACGGCGCGGCAGGAGACGAGATTCTTCGCTGCGCTCAGAATGACAAGGACGTGGCGGGAGACGAGATTCTTCGCTGCGCTCAGAATGACAAGGGCGCGGCAGGAGACGAGATTCTTCGCTGCGCTCAGAATGACAGGGATGCGGTAGAGCGTTACTGACTGCTGACCACTGACCACTCGATAGGGGACACTTTGGACGACGAGACGACACAAGCGAAGACGCAACCCGCGCCCGAGGCGACGCCGCCCCGCCGCATCCGCGTGGCCGTGTTGTTCGGCGGGCAGTCGCAGGAGCACGCGGTGTCGCTGGCGTCGGCCACGTCGGTGATGCGCGCGCTCGACCCGGCCAAGTACGATGTGGTGCCGGTGGGCATCACGCGCGAGGGGCGCTGGCTGGCCGCGGGCGACCCCATGCGCCAACTGCGCGGCGGTAGCCCGGAGAGCGAGAGCGTGGAGGAGAGCATGGCCCTGGCGACCCAGGCCGCGCCCGGCAGCAACAGCGTCGAGGTGGCCGGGCATGCGCTGGGCACGGTCGATGTCGTCTTCCCGGTGCTGCACGGCCCGTTCGGCGAGGACGGCACCATCCAGGGGATGCTGGAACTGGCCGGGATTCCCTATGTGGGGTCGGGCGTGCTCGGCTCGGCGCTGGGTATGGACAAGATCGCCATGAAGGCCGTGTTCGAGAGCTACGGGCTGCCGGTCGGGCCATATATTGCCGTGAGCCGCCACGAGTGGGAGCGCGCCCCCGCCGCCGTGCAGGGGCGCGCCGAAATGGCGCTGACTTACCCGATGTTCGCCAAACCGGCCAACATGGGATCGAGCGTGGGCATCAGCAAGATCCACGGGCCCGAGGAGTTCGCCCGCGCCGTGAACCGCGCGGCGCGCTTCGACCGGCGCATCCTGATCGAGCAGGGGCTGGAGGGCCGCGAGATCGAGTGCAGCGTGCTGGGCAACGACGAGCCGCGCGCCTCGGTCTGCGGCGAGATCCGGCCGCGCCGCGAGTTCTACGATTTTCGCGCCAAGTACCTGGATGATAGTTCCGATCTCATCATCCCCGCTGATCTGCCGCCTGACGTGAGCGAGCGCGTGCGTGCCTTCGCGGTCGCCGCGTTTCAGGCGGTAGATGCGGCGGGCCTGGCGCGGGTGGACTTCTTTGTCCGCCGGGGCGACAATGCCGTGTTCCTGAACGAGATCAACACGATCCCCGGCTTCACGGCGATCAGCATGTACCCGAAGCTGTGGGAGGCCAGCGGGCTGTCGTATCCGGCGCTGGTGGCGCGGTTGATCGAGCTGGCGCTGGCGCGCCACGCCGACCGCCGCCGCCCGCCGTCGGCGCTGGACGACGACGATGAAGACCGCACAATCGAGGGGCAGAACCTGCCGGTGTAAGCGATGAGCGCAGACGACACGATCAAAGCCATACCGAAACGCGCTCCCGCGGCGTCGCCCGCGGCGGACGCGCCGGCTGCCGCCCCGAAGCGGCGCAAGAAGGCGCCCGCCCCGCCGCCGCAGCCGACCGCGCGCCAGGCGTTGCAGTCGCTGGGCGAACAGATCCGCGCGGCCCGGCGGCAGGCGAAAGCCACCGAGCGGGTGGGCTGGGGCCTGTTCCGCGACGATGTGCGCCGGGGACGGATCATCGACCTGGCCGGGCTGGCCCTGATCGTGGCGATTGCGGTCAGTATCGCGACCTCGCCGGACTACGAGGTGCAGCAGGTGACGGTGGTCAACTCGAAGGCGATCACCGGCGAGCAGGCGGCGCACCTGACCGGCATCCTGGGCACCAATATCTTCATGGTGGACCCGGCCCAGGTGGCGGCGCGGATGCGCCAGTCGCCGTTCGTGAAGGACGCCACGGTCGAGACGACCCTGCCCGACCAGGTGACGATCCGGGTGG
>DASSGZ010000194.1:0-4766 GCA_035693165.1 Chloroflexia bacterium
AGCAGCGCCGGGCAGGTCTGGCAGATGCCGATCCAGGTGGTGGCCGCGTTTGCCGCGTCGGCCTGCTACGCCGTCCTGAACCACGTGCCGCGCGTCGCCCTGGGCACGGCGGGCGTGGCCGGGGCCGTGGGCTGGCTGGCCTACCTGCTCGTGTTGCAGGTGAAAGACAGCCCGCTGGCCGCCACGTTCCTGGCGGCGTTTGTGGTCGGCGTGCTAAGCTGGGGCTTCGCCCGCGGCCAGCACGCGCCCGTCTCGCTCTTCATCCTGCCGGGCATCCTGCCGCTGCTGCCCGGCGTGACCATCTACAACGGCATGCTCGAACTGGCGACCAACCAGAGCCTGCAGGGGCTGTTGCTGCTGGTCCACGCGGTGTTTCTCGGCGGGGCGCTGGCCGCCGGGGTGGGTCTCAGCGACTCGCTGGCGCCGCACCTCTGGCGGCGGCGCCTCACCCGGCGGCCGTAGCCGTCCCGCACTCGGATTCTGGCGGGCGGCGGGTCGGTTTCAAACCGGCCCCTACAGCGGCCACATTCCTGCCCCCGGCAGATGTTGCCAGGTGCAGCGGCGTCGGGCCGTCGATCAGGCTGCGCACCTACAGCGGCCACATTCCTGCCCCCGGCAGATGTTGCGGCGCGGCGGGCCGGTTTGAAACCGGCCCCTACAGCGCAAACCTAAGCCCCGCGGCCTGCTCCAAGCGGTCCGACCGGCCCGTGGCCGGGGTAGATGGTGCGGCCTCCGGCGGCGCGGATGCGATCCCAACTGGCGCGGACCAGGTCCATCGCCTCTAGGCGGCCCGCTTCGGGCACGGTGAGGTCGCCAGTGAAGGCCGGCCCGTCGTCCAGGATCAGCGTCACGCTGTCGTCCGAGTGCCCCGGCGTGCTGATAATCTGGCCCTGGATACCGATGCGTGCAAGAAACGCCCGGCTTTCTGCCGCCGTCAGTACGATGTTGTCGCCCAGCACGATGTCCTGGTACTGATCCTGCGGTTTGACATATGTGCGGAGCAGGGGGATGCCGGCAAGCTGGGTGTCCAGGACGATGAGCCGCACGCCCAGGCTTTTCAGGTTCTGCACCAGGCCCGCGTGATCGGGATGGTAGTGCGTGGCGAGCTGGTAGGGGATGGCGGCCAGGTCGATGTCCATGCGCCGGCAGGTATGTTGCAGCGTCCCCAGCGTGCCCGGCCACCCGGCATCGACCAGCAGGCGCGGCGCGCTGCCGGCCAGCACATAATAGTTGGTCGAGCGATAGCCCACGTTGACGATGTTCATAGCCCCTCCCGCACTCAGAAGTTCACCGCGAAGGCGCGAAGGCCGCGAAGACGATTTATATTAATCGTATTCTTCGCGCTCTTCGCGCCTTGGCAGTGAGTAATTGGCGCTTGGCAACGGATGCCGGGGCACCGGCCATTCCTATGCCCGCTTGCGTGACCCGCCCTCAGCCCCTATACTTAGACCATGAGCAGTGACTGGGACAACGACATACCGTCCGCACCCGGCGCCGAGACCCCGGCCCCCGACGGCGAGGACTCATACCTCGCCATCCTCAAGGATCGCATCAAGGCGCGCAAACAAACCCACGGCGCGGCGGCGCCCGCCGAGCGTGATCCGGCCATGCTCGACGCCTTTATCCGCGCCCTGGACTCGGACAACCCCGATCCGGGCGCGCTCTACGCCCGCGGGCGCACCTACTACCAACTGGGGCGCTATGCCGAGGCGCTGGCCGACTTCACGCGGGCGCTGGTCCTGCGCCCCGACCACCCGGCCACGTGGCACCGGCGCGGCAACACCTACTACGAGCTTGGGCGCTATGCCGAAGCGCTGGCCGATTTCACCCGCAGCCTGGCCCTGCGCCCCGACCATGCCGGCGCCCTCAGCGACCGGGGCCGCACCTACGCGATGCTCGGGCGCTACGCCGAAGCGCTGGCCGACCTGGATCGGGCCGTGCAGCGGCAGCCTGATCACCCGGACATCCGCTACAACCGCGGCCTCACCTACTACCGGCAGGAGCGCTACGCCGAGGCGCTGGCCGATTTCACGCGGGCGCTCGCCGCGCGGCCCGGCGACCCGGACCTGCTCTATAGCCGGGGCAACGCCTACAATGCCCTGGGCCGGCTGGCCGCCGCCGTGGCCGACTACAGCGCCGTCCTGGCCCGCGCCCCCCAGCACCAGGCGCGCACCAACCGCGGCATCACCTATCACCAGTTGGGCTATCACGCCGAGGCGCTGGCCGACCTGACCGCCGAACTGGCCCGCCGGCCCGCCGACCCGCTGCTGCTCTCGCACCGGGGCAACGTCCACAGCGCGCTGCACCACCCCGAGGCGGCCCTGGCCGACTTCACGGCCAGCCTCGCCGCGCGGCCCGGCCATATCCCGACGCTGATCAACCGCGGCATCACCTATCAGCGGCTGGGGCGCAATGCCGAGGCGCTGGCCGACTACCGCCAGGCGCTCGCGCTGGCCCCCGACGACCCGGCGGTGCTCTATAACCTGGCCTGCTTCCACAGCCTGCAGGGCGACGCGCTGGCCGCGCTGACCGTGCTGCGGGCGGCGGTGCGCGGCAACCCCGCCTTCCGCCGCATGGCCGCCGCCGACCCCGACTTCGGCGGCCTGCGCGCCGACCCGGCCTTCTGCGCCCTGGTCGAGGAGCCGCGCTAGGCGGCGGGGCGCGGGTTGCGCCGTTCGCGATAGCGGCGCCAGGCGGCGCGCGGGTGCACTTCGGCGCTGACCATGCCCGCCAGGATGAGGCCGCAGCCGATCCAGGCCGGCAGGCTGAGGGTTTCGCCGGCCAGGTAGCCGAAGATGCCGGCGAAGACCGGCTCCAGGGCATAGATCAGCGTCGCGCGGGTGCTGCTCGTGAACTGCTGCACGCGGTTCATCACCACCAGGGCGAAGGCCGTGGCGACCAGACCCAGGAACAGCGCCGCGCCCCAGACCGCCGCGGGCGGCCCCACCAGCGGCTCGCCCACCAGGGGCGCCACCCCCGCGCTCAGCCCCGCCGTCACCGCGATCTGCACCAGCGCCAGGTTGATGGGGTCGGCCCGCGGCGCGAACTTCGAGATCGCCACGATGTGCGCGGCGAAGCCCGCCGCCCCGCCGAGCGCCAGCGCCTCGCCCCACCCGAACGCCAGGTCCAGGTTGTCGCGCAGCGAGAGCAGCGCCAGCCCCAGCGTGGCGAGGACCACGCCGATCACCGCGCGGCGGCCCGGCCGCTGGCCCAGCACGACCAGCGCCAGCGGCGGCACCATCACCACATAAAGCCCGGTCAGGAACCCGACCTTGGAGCTGGTGGTCAGTTGCAGGCTGAGCGTTTGCAGCGCGTACCCGGCAAACAGGAACACGCCGATGACGGCGCCGCTGGTGATCTCGCCGCGGGTGAGCCGGACCAGGCGGCGGCGGAACATGATCGCCAGCGCCAGCGCCGCGATACCGAAGCGCAGGGTCAGGAAGGTGAACGGCCCGGTCAGGCGCACGCTGTCTTGCACCACGATGAAGGTGCTACCCCAGATCAGCGCGACCAGCATGAGCAGCAAATCGACGCGCAACGTCTGCCAGTGCCGGTTCTCCGCGACCCGCGCGCCCCAACCGCGCGCCTGCCGCCGCGCCCGCGCGGGGCTCATCCCCCCAAACATGCCAACTCCTCATCGCCGGTGTTCCCGCCGGCGTCCCACTCATCGACCTTCAGGAGTGTACCACAGCGCGGCGCGCGGGGGCAAGACGCACCGGGCAGCTCAAGCCGCCGGCTACCCCTACCAGGGCCGCCTGCGCGGCCTCCTTGCCTAGCCCGCCCAGGCGGGCTTCGCACACGTTGCCCGCCCGTTGACGGGCCGGGCAACCCCGCCCCCGCGGGACCGGACGCTAATGCAGGAGATAGAGATCCTCGGCGGGATCGGCGCTGTACAGCGCGGTCACGCCGGGCTCCAGCAGCAGGTCGGTGGCGCCGTCATAGGTCCGCACGTGGAGTTCGTGGGCCGGGGTCACGTAGGCCAGCAACCCGGCGCCCAGCCGCCGGCCCGCGTCGGGGATGCTACCCATATCGGGCCGGGCGCTGCTGGTGTAGACCGCCGGGGACGCCGGTAACGGATCGGGCAGGCCGGCCAGCGGCAGGCTGCGCACCTGGTACGGCGCCCCGCTGCCGCTCGCTGCCGCCCAGATCAGGCGCCCGGCGCGCACCGCCAGCACCGTGCCGTAGAACCCGCGATCGAGCGGCGTGTGAACCACGCGCGCCGTGCCCACCGGATCGAGCAGCGCAAGTGTCGCCGGGTGGTCGGCGCCGGGGGGCAGCCAACTGAGCAGAATCGTCGCGCTGTAGGGGTCGGGGGAGACCGCCACCACAGCGGCGTTGATGCGCTCCAGCGTCAGGCGGGGCGCGGCAAGCGTGGGCTGGGCGGGATCGAGCAGCCAGGCGTGCGCGTGCGGCGCCTCATTCATCAGCAGCAAGATGCGCCCGGCCTCCGGACCCGTCTGGATAAAGACGGCCCCGGCGCCCAGGTCGGTATCGGGATGCGCGCGGTCGAGCAGCACGTCGGCCAGGGTGTGCGCGGGCGTCTTGCCGTCCGCGGCGACCAGCAGCACCGTTTTGTGGCGCTCCGGGATGGCCGACTCCCGGCGGATGTAGCGGACGAGGTTGAGCACGATGTAGCGCCCATCGGGGCTGTAGCTGCCGGAGATCTCCAGCCCGGTGCTCTCCGGCGCCCCGGCGAGATCGGTCAGCGCCCGCCGGCTGCCGTCAGGATCGGCGATGAAGACGCGGATGCGCGGGTTGGCCGGGTC
>DASSGZ010000195.1:0-13646 GCA_035693165.1 Chloroflexia bacterium
CTACCGCAATGCCCCCGTGGGCGTAGGGGTAGACCGGCGGGTCCGCCCTGCCGCCGTGCCCGCCCCATCTCGCACCGGGCGTAGGGGCGAACCGGCGGGTCCGCCCTGCCGCGGGTCCCGGATGCTTGCCCCGGCGGGGCGGCGCGGTGTGGTCCCCGGCATCCCGGTGGGGCGGCAGGCGCGATCAATCGCGCCGCTCCGAATCGGTGGTGGGGTGGTGGGGCAGCAAAGAGGCGGGGCGGACACCGCGGTCCGCCCCGTCCGCGTTACGGAGGGTTGTGAGTTTCCCTCGTGCCGGTGATTCCCCCCTTCCCGCCGCGGGAAGGGGGCAGGGGGTTAGGTTGGTCCCCCACCGGGCTGCCGGGGGCTTACCCCTGGCGCTGCCGGTAGGCAGCCAGGGCCTGGTCGAGAAACGCCTGTTCCGTCGCGGTCAGCGGGGCCTGGAACGGGCGCTGCTGGGCGGGCAGCGCGTCGTGGTTCTGCCACCAGCGCTGCAGCCCGCTGCGGATGTCGGGGTCGCCCCCGGTGAAGGCGGCGATCAGGTCGTTGTGCTGCTGGGCCAGCGCCTGGGCCTCCGGCCCCGCGGGGTCGGCGCCCGCGGCGGTGAGCCGCTTCGCCGTGTCCCAGATCGCCGCCCACTGCGCGGAGATCTGCTGCTGGTCGGCCTCGGTCCAGGCCTGGGCGCGCGCCGCCAGCTTTTCGCGGTCCGCTTCCGAGTAGGACTGCTCCGACAGGCGCTGCATCTGCTGTTGTTGTTCCGGAGTCAGGTACTTGCTGACCCATTCTTTGTTCTGGTCCATTTGTATCACCTGGATCACATTGACAAGGCTATCCCAATCACAGGTGCCGGTCTGCAACAACTGCTCGGTCTGCTCGATGGCCTGGATAATGCCGTCGAGTTGCGTCCGCTTGGCGCGCATCATCGCCTTCTGCTGGGCCAGCACATCGGCCAGGCTGTGCGGTTCGGCGCGCAGCAGCGCCTTGATCTCCTCCAGTGAAAAGCCGAGGAACTTCAAGGCCAGGATCTGTTGCAGGTTCATCAGGTCGGCGTCGGTATACAGGCGGTAGCCCGCCGCGGTCACGCGCGAGGGGGGCAGCAAGCCCTCCTGGTCGTAGTAGCGCAACGTACGGATGGACACCGCAGCCTTCCGCGCGAACTGCCCGGCGGGATAAAAGCCTCGATCCAAGCTATGACCTCCTTTCGCCCCTCAGTATAAACCCTGACGTAACGTCAGAGTCAAGCCCCTGGAGCGACCAATTTCGCGCTGTTTTTATTTCACCGCGAAGACGCGAAGAGCGCGAAGAAGACAATTAATATAAGCGATCTCTGCGTCCTCTTTGCCTCTGCGGTCAACTTGTGGGCTTAACTTGACGGGGTAGAACCTTTGTGCTATTGTGCCGGTAGTACCTTTGCGTGAGCCAGCCCAGCGATAGGAGGCACAGCGATGACAGAGACCACTTCCGCGGGCCCGGCCCGCTATCGCACGACCGTGACGCCCTATCTGTGCGCCACGGACGCCATGGCGGCCATCGAGTTTTACCGGCAAGCCTTCGGCGCGGAGGTGACGTTGCTGCTGCCCGACGCGCAGGGGCGAGTGTCGCACGCCACGCTCCAGGTCGGCGACGCGGAGTTCTACCTCTCCGACGAATACCCGGCCATCGACGTGCGCAGCCCGCAGACCCTCGGCGGTTCGCCCGTGCTCATCGTGCTCGACGTGCCCGACGTGGACGCCCTGTTCGCCCAGGCTATCGCCGCCGGGGCCACCGTGGACCGGCCCCTGGCCGACGAGTTCGACGGCGCGCTACGCAACGGCAAGCTGATCGACCCCTTCGGCCACCGCTGGATGCTCAGCAGCACACGCGGCCCGGTTGGCGCCTGATCCGCTTAACCGGAGATCGGGGTAGGGCGGGGTGCCCGGCCCGTCAACGGGCGGTAGCGGCGTCGCCCGGCCCGTCAACGGGCGGGCTAGCACAACGAAGCCCGCCCGCCGCGGGCTGCGACGTTAGGCCGCGCAGGCGGCCTTGGCACCGCTAGCCGGAGGCGCAAGCCGCCGGGCCAGGGCTGAATAGGACTATTGGGCTATAGACAGGGCGGATTCGCTACTTTATACTACCGCTGGAGACCGCGCTGACCGGGCCAAGCTCGTCGTGCGCTCATAGCCATCCCTCCGCAGTATCCTATAGCACCATAAGGAATACCTGTCCATGCTTATGCCCGCGGCCCGCCTCGCCTCCCGGCGGCGCCTCCTGATGTTCGGCGCGTTGCTTCTCGGACTGATCGTAACTCTGCCCCTGGTGTCCGGCGCGGGACACCCGGCACACCCGGCAGGGTCCCGTGCCGGTGTGGCGGCACCCCTGGCGCCGGCGGCATCCGCGACCCCTTGCCCGCCCGGCTGGCCCATGGTCACCAGCCCCAACCCCCCGGATACGACGGTCAGCGCGGTGCGCGGAATCGCGGCGATTGGCCCGGATGACATCTGGGCCACGGGCTATTCCACACAGGATCGCGCCACCTGGAACACGCTTATCGAGCATTGGGATGGTGCGGCCTGGACGATTGTTCCCGGCGCAGTTACGCCCGCCCCCAAGAACTGGCTTCTTGGCGCGGGCGGTTTAACGACGGATGATGTGTGGGCAGTGGGGCAGTTCGCGTATGACACCTATCGCGGGTCCCTGATTGAGCACTGGGACGGGCAGGTTTGGAGCGTCGTACCAGAGCCATCCAGACCGGGGTATGGTAGCTATCTGACCGGGGTGGCGCCCATCGCCCGTGATGACGTGTGGGCAGTCGGTGAGCAAAGATACTACGATGGACCGGAGCAGGGCCTCATCGTACATTGGGACGGCACGGCCTGGGCGGTCGTACCCGGCGCAAACGGCAATTGGGTAGACAGCCTCTTGTGGGCTGTGTCGGCCACCGGCCCCTCGGATGTGTGGGCGGTCGGCAGTTACAGAGACAGCCAGCGTGGCTCTAGCCTCATTGAACACTGGGACGGTAGCCAGTGGAGCGTCGTCCCCAGTCCTCACCAGGGATCGGGCGGCAACGTCTTTTATGCCGTCTCTGCCCGGTCGGCCACTGATGTCTGGGCCGTCGGGCAGGCAGACAGCGGGCAGACCGCACTGATCGCGCATTGGGACGGCACGGCCTGGACTCTCGTACCGCCCGGCGAGCTCGCCGGGCTAGAGGTCTGGCTCACGGGCGTGACGGCGCGCGCTGCGGACGATGTGTGGGCGGTCGGCATGACTCCGGTGTATGGCCCGAGCCAGGCGCTGGTGGCGCATTGGGATGGCACGGTCTGGCACATTGTGCCCAACGCCGCCGATGCCACCCGGCGGAGCAGTCTCCAGGCTGTGGCGGTCGCGGGCGCGACGCCCTGGGCCGTCGGGTCCTACATCGGCGCAGACGGGCGTGAGCTTACCCTGATCGAGCGCTACGGCGAACTTTGCCCGGCGCCGACCCCGACCGTGACCGCCACGGTACCCCCGCCGTCGCCCACGGCAACCGCAACGCCAGTCCCGCCGTCCCCGACCGGCACGGCTACACCGTCGCCGGCCGCCACGGCGACAGTGGCGCCGAGCAGTACGAGCACGGTCACGCCCACGGCTACCGATACCGCCACGCCGCTCGCGGGTACCGCCACGCCGCCGCCCACGACCACGCCCGGCAACACACCGGATCCGACGCCGCTGCCACCCACGGCCACCGCCGAGCCGGCGCAATCGCCGTCGCCCGCCGGCATGCCCCAGGCGACTCCCACCGTATGCGCGGTCGCCTTCACCGATGTGCCGGATACGCAGCCCTTCTACAGCTACATCCACTGCCTGGCCTGCGGAGGCATTGTCGGCGGCTACAGCGACGGCACCTTCCGCCCCGGCGCCAACGTGACGCGCGGACAACTCGCCAAGTTCGTCAGCAACGCCGCCGGATTCACGGATAATATTCCGCTCATGCAGCAGACATTCGCCGATGTGCCGCCCGCCGACCCGTTCTGGCTGTTCATCGAGCGCGCGGCGGTCCACGGCGTCATCGCGGGCTACAGCGACGGCACCTTCCGCCCTACGGCCAACGTCACCCGCGGCCAGGTGTCCAAGTTCGTCGCCAACGCCGCACAGTTCGCCGACGCCATCCCAGCGGACCGGCAGTCGTTCGCCGATGTGCCGCCCGCGGACCCCTTCTGGTTATTCGTCGAACGGGTGAAGGCGCACGACGTGATCAGCGGCTACACCTGCGGTAGCGCGCCGGGCGGGCCCTGCGACGGGCAGAACCGGCCCTACTTCCTGCCGGGCAGCAACGTCACGCGCGGGCAAACGGCCAAGTTCATCACCAACAGCTTCTTCCCCGGCTGCCCGGTGCGTTAGGAACGGCGCGCTGGGCGGTCCCGCCCCGCCCGTCAACGGGCGGGCTAGCACAACGCAGCCCACCCCGCGGGCTGCGACGTTAGGCCGCGCAGGCGGCCTTTGCACCGCTAGCCGGAGGCTTGCGCCTCCGGGCGCCGCCGGCAGACGTAGATCATCGCGGGCGACGTGGCCGTCAGCGGTGCTTGCTGCCAGTCGCCGTAGCAGGCGACGATCTCGAACCCGTTGTAGTGGAGCAACGCCTCCATCTCCCGCGGGTAGACATAACGCAGCGCCGTGTGCAGCGCCTTTTCCTCGTGCCGCCCGTCCGGGTAGCGCCAGGCGTGCCGGCAGATGTAGTGCTGGATCTGGGTCAGGGGGTCGTAGTGCTGGGCGTCGGTGGTCACCAGGTGGCGACCGTCCGGCGTGGTGAAGTGCTCCGGTTCCGGATGGCGGACTTGGTAGAGGTTGGCGGGGGAGGGATTGCGCGTCTCGAAGATGAACCAGCCGTCGGGGCGCAGATGCTCGCGCACGCGCGCCAGCAGCGCCTCCTGGTCGGGGCGGGTGAGCAAGAATTGAAACACGTTTTCCAGCATGAAGATGCAGGGAAACTGCCGGTCGAGCCGGAAGGCCCGCGCATCGGCCACCACCCACTCGACGGCCACGCCCGCCGCATCCGCCTTCTGCCGGGCCAGGGCGATCATTTCCGGCACCAGATCCACGCCCACGACTTCGTAGCCCAGTTGGGCCATCTGGATCGCCATACGCCCGGTGCCGCACGCCAGGTCCAGCAGCGGCCCGCCCCGCGCCCGCGCCCACTGCTCGATGCAGGGCCGGTCGTCATTGTAGTCGCCCACGACCAGGTCATAGGTCTGCGGGTCGCGAAACTCCTCCAGCGGATCGTAATCGAGCATCAGGCTTCCTTTCATGTGCTGAGAGCAACTCTTATTGGGAGCAGTCGCGGCGTGATTGTATCGCCCTGTCCCATCCCCGTCCGCTCGGATTGCCGCGCCTCCGATCCACACGCATGAGGGGTCTGGATACAATCCAGAAGTGCGAGTATACTGGCGCTATGCGCAGGCCCCTGGCGGATAGGATGTAGGATAGCCTATCGACCCCAGGCGCGCCCGCCCGCCAGAGGGAGGTTCTCTACCATGGGTAACTACACGCCGGCGCTCCGCACTATCGCCTACATTTGCCTCTACACTTCCGACTTACGTGAGTCGGTGCGCTTTTACCGCGACATTTTGGGCCTGGAGCCGACCTCCCCGAATGCCGATCTTGACACGATCGACTTCTACTCGTTTAATACGGGCACGGGCCGGCTGGGTCTGGAAGGGAACGGGGTCAAGCAGGATCGCATGAAAACGGTCGCGGAGAACCCCGTTCTTTTACAGTTCAAAGCCGAATCCCAAGAACATCTGGAAGCGATGAATCAGCATCTGGAGGCGTACGGGATCACACTCTACGACCGCTCCACGCAGACCAGTTATGGGACAATTACCAACTTTTGTGATCCCGACGGCAACAGGCTCGAAATTCTCTACGAAGGCTAACCCGGCTCTCCATCCCCACGTTCCAAAATCCAGCGGCGCCCACGGAGGGGCTACACGCGGAGGCGAGATCGCCCCCGCGTAGCACCACAGCACTCAGCACTCGTCACGCCACCGCCGCCGCCTCGTCCGCCCCTGCATCCGCTTCGCCGTGCCAGAGGTGGCGCATTTCGGGGCTGGTCAGCAGCAGGTCGTCCAGCCGGCCCACGGCGGCGACCCGGCCCTCGTGCAGCACGATGATCTGGTCGGCGCGGCGCAGGGCAGCCCGGCGATGCGACACGGCCAGTACCGTGCTGTCGGGGCGGGCGAAGACCCGCGCCCAGAGCAGATTCTCCGTCTCCACGTCGAGCGCGCTCGACAGGTCGTCGAACACCAGCAGGTCGGCGGGGCGCACGAACATGCGCGCGGCGGCGGCGCGCTGGATCTGCCCGCCGGAGAGCCGCACGCCCCGCGCGCCCACCTTGCTCTCCAGCCCGTCGGGCATGTCGGTCAGGTCGGGTTCGAGCACGGCCAGGTGCAGCGCCTCGGGCAGGTCCACCGCGGTTTCGGGCAGGCCGAGCAGGATGTTGTCGCGCAACGTCTCGCTGAACAGGCGCGGCACCTGCGGCGTATAGGCGCTCTGCGGCGGCACGAAGAAGGTCGCCGGGTCGGCCACCGGCGCGCCGTTCCAGAGGATCGTGCCCCGGTCGGCGGGCAGCAGGCCGAGCAGCGTCTGCACCAGCGTGGTCTTGCCCGCGCCGATGCGCCCGGTGATCACCGTGAACGAGCCGCGCTCCAGGCGCAGGTCGATGCCCGCGATGCCGCGCCCGCCGTCGGCGTAGTGATAGGTCAGGTCGCGGACTTCGAGCGTGCGCAGGGGATCGGCCTGGCGAGCGGGCAGGCCGGGCAGCGCAGGCAGCGGGCCGGACAGGTAGACGGGGCTATAGGCCACCAGTGACGGGGCGGGCGCGCCGCCTAGCAGCCGCGCCATGCGCCCGAAGTAGACCCCCGCCTGCTTGTAGCGCGCCAGCACGATGCCGAACAGCCCCGTGAAGTCGCTGATGATGCCCAGGTAGTAGACGAACAGCGCGAAATCGCCGATGGTGAACGTGCCGCCCGCCAGCGCCGGCCCCGCGAACAGCAGGATCAGCCCGGTGCAGACGTTGACCGTGTTCCAGAAGATCGACTCCAACATCTGGTCGAACGTGCGGTCGCGCACGGTCACATTGAGGCGCGCCTCGTTCAGCTTGCGGAAGTAGCCCGCCACCTGCTCGTCGGCGCCCGCGATTTGCACCGCCTGCACCGCGCCGAACACCTCGCCCAGGAAGCCGGTCACGGCGCCGGTCGCCTCGCGGCTGGCTTTGCGGTAGACCTCGATACGCCGGCTCGCCAGGTTGACCACGCCCACCACCAGCACCAGCGGCACCACCACGGCCAGCGTGATCAACGGGTTGATGCTGAACATCACGACCAGGCCGATGATGGTGAAGACCAGGGTGGCCGTCAGGTCGTTGAAGGTGATCATCACGTCGCCGATGCCGTCCACGTCGTCGCGGAAGCGGCTGATCGCCTCGCCGGTGGAGGCGGGCAGGGCGCGCGCCGCGGGCAGGTCCAGGATGCGCCGGAACATGTTCTTTTGCAGCAGCGCGCCGGTGCTGATCATGAACGGGATATTGGTGAGCTGGCAGCCGACCAGGCAGACGATGCGCCCCAGCGCGGCCATGACCAGCAGCGCCACGTACCACCACAGATCCAGATTGCCATGCGTGGCGGCCAGCTTATTGAAGAAGTCGCGGGCGACCAGGCCGGGCACCGTCTCGATGATCAGCAGCGTCGTGATGGCCGCGCTGTTGATCCAGAAGAACAGGGGCCGGAACCAGACCAGCCGCCACAGGAACCGCGCCGTGTTCATACCAGTACCTCCGCCGCTCCGGTGCGAAGCAGCCCGGCGAAGCGCGAGCCGGAGTCGGTCGCCAGGGCCACGCGTGGACCGTGCTCGGCGATGCGCCCCTCGTCCAGGATCAGGATCGTGCCGGCCCGCTCGACGGTGCCCAGCCGGTGGGCGATGATGATGCCGGTGCGGTTTTGCAGCAGCTTGCCCACCGCCCGCTCGATCAGCCGCTCGGTGGCCGGGTCGACCCGCGACGACGCTTCGTCCAGGATGACCAGGCCGGGGTCCTTCAGGAAGACGCGGGTGAACGCCAGCAACTGCGCCTCGCCCGCCGACAGCCCGCCGCCACCCGCCGCCAGCGGCGTGTCCAGCCCCTCCGGCAGCTTGCGCGCCCATTCGCCCAGGCCTAACTCGGCGAGCGCGGCCAGGATGCGGGCGTCGTCGATGCGCGTGTCGAACAGGGCCAGGTTGTCGCGCACGCTGGCGGCGAACAGTTGCACATCCTGTGTGACCACGCCGATGTGCCGGCGCAGGTCGGCGCGGTGGGCGTCGCGCAGGTCCACGCCGCCCAGGCGGATGGCCCCCGCCGTGGGGTCGTAGAGCCGCAGCAGCAGGCGGGTCAGCGTGGTCTTGCCGCTGCCGGTGCGCCCCAGCAGGCCCAGTACCTCGCCCGGCGCCACGCGGAACGACAGGTCGTGCACCACCGCCGCGTCGCCCTCGTAGCCGAACTCGACCTGATCGAACTCGACGGCCAGCGGCCCATCCGGCACCGGCACGCCCGGCCCGTCGGCCAGGCTGCTCTGCGTGTCGAACAACTCCTGCACGCGCACGATGCCCGCGCTGGCCTTCTGGAAGTCGTCCAACTGGTTGGAGATCAGGTTCAGCGGCTGGAAGATCAACTGCGTGTAGTAGTAGATGACGAACGCGGTGCCCAGGCTGGTGTCGCCGCTGCTGAACAGCATGGCGCCCAGGGCGAAGGCCAGCCCCTGGCCCAGCGCGAAGGCCATGTTGGGCACGCCCCAGGGCAGCGAGCTGACCAGCCGCGCCCGCCGCGCCGTGCGCAACCGCTCGCGCAGGTAAGTATAGAGCTGGCGCATGGTATAGGCCTCGGCCCCGTTGGCGCGGATGTCCACGACGCCGTTCAGCCGCTCTTCGATGAAGCCGAACAGGTCGGCGCTGGCCTGGCGCGACGCCTTCCAGAAGGGCACGGCGATGGCGCGCATGCTCATCATCAGCACCAGCGTGATCAGCGCGAACACCGTCAGCGCCAGCCCCACCCGCCAATCGATGGTCCACAGCACCACCAGCACGCCCAGCAGCAGCACCAGGCTGCCCAGGATCTGGATCACGAACTGCGAGAAGAAGTTGGCCATGGCCGTCACGTCGCCGTCGATGCGCTCGATCAGCTCGCCCGGCGTGCGCGCCTTGTGGAACGACAGGTCCAGGCGCAGGCAGTGCAGCGTCAGGTCGGTGCGCAGGTTGTTCGTCGCCGTCCAGGCCACGCGCTCGCCCACATAGGTCGCGGCCACCGACAGCGCCTGCTGGCCGATGGCCAGCGCGATGAACAGCAGCGCGATGCCGGTCAGCGGCCCGCTGGGGTGCGGGTTGGTGACGGCGTCGATGAACGCGCGCAGGATCTGCGGGTTGATCAGTTGCAGGGCGATGCTGCCCAGCAGCAGCCCGGCCAGCGCGGTCACGCGGCGGCCCTGCGGCTTGAGATAGGTGGCGAGCAGCGAGCGATATTGCGCGCGGGGTTGGGCCACGGGGGTTCCTCCTCTGTGCGGGGGCACGGGCGGCCTCCGGCGCCGCCGTCCTGCCGAATTATAACGGCACGGCGGGGCGATCCGGCCCGGCCTCAAGGCGGAACCGGGGTCGGCCCAAAGGCGGAAAGTAGCGCGTGCCCCCCTTTCCTATTGCACCGCGAGGGAACGAAGGACGGAAGATTTTTAGAGGGGTCCACCGCGAAGGCGCCAAACACGCGGAGAAAGAAACTGATCTAAATCGTCTACGCGTCCTTCGTTCCTTCGCGGTGCAATCAGAGTGATGAGGCGGATGTTAGCCCCGCCCGCGCTCCAGCAGCACCATCATCAGCAGGCTGAGCAGGGCGCGGGTTTCGTCGTCGGCGCGCAGCGGCTCCACTTGCTCGATGTGGAAGAGGCTTTCGAGCAGGGCCGGCTCCTTGCGCAGCCGCAACACCACCGCCCCGTCGGGGCGCACCACGCGATACGTCGGGTGGAACAGGTAGCCGCTGAGCAGCCCCAGCACCGGCACCTCGCCCAGCAACTGGTCGGCCACCTTGACCCAGGGGTTCTCCTCCTCAATGCGCAGGCCGGGGCCGCCATCGTGGATGTCATAGCGGGCCGACCAGAGCGTGCGCAGCCCCTGCTGCTGCACCGCGCCCAGCGGCCGCCCGGCCATGTCGGCGATCTCGTAGCGCGCGCCGAAGTCGAGGATGCGGTCGGCGCGGATGGTGTAGAGCGGGCGCTGCTGCTCGGGGTCGGCAAAGACGGTCACGGCCTCCTTCAGCGCGAGCAGCTTCTGGCGCACATAGAACACCGTCTCCCCGGCGGCGTCGGTCACGCGGATCTGCGGCGCCAGGGCCAGGATCTTAAAGGACAGGGTGAGGGGGTAATTCATGGGTTCCTTCCCAGCACAGTACGTGGCGGCGCGGCCCGGTGCGCGCCGGTGGATCGTCTCCGCCTAGTATACGCGAAACCGGCTTCGGTTGTCGCGGGGCGGGCGGCGCCGCGTGACAGTAATTGTGATATTGTTCACTAACTTGCCACGCCTGTTTACCGCCGCCGCCACCCGGCGGGGGTATACTGGTCACTGAGGGCGGGGAAGTTCCCGCCTGCCCGTCGCGCCCGGCGAATCGGGGGCGGCGGGCATTGGGGACCGGCGCCCGGCCTCGCGGTCGGGCCCGGCATCGTAGAACAGGAGTATGACCATGGGCAGAGTGGAAGGCAAAGTCGCCATCGTGACCGGCGGCGCGCTGGGCATCGGCAAGGCGTGCGCGCAGGTGCTGGCGCGCGAAGGCGCCAAAGTCGTGATCACCGACATCAAAGAGGCCGAGGGCCGCGCCCTGGCCGAGGAAATCACCGCCGCGGGGGGCCAGGCCCGCTTCGTGCGTCAGGATGTGGCGCAGGAAGCCGAATGGCAGGCCGTCATCGCCGCCACACTGGAGGCGTTTGGCCGGCTCGACATCCTGGTTAATAACGCCGGGATCGGCACCTCGGTCAATATCGAGGAAGAGACGCTGGCCGGCTGGCGGCACCTCATGAGCATCAACCTGGACGCCGTCTTCCTGGGCACGCAGTACGCCATCAAGGCGATGAAGGGCCACGGCGGCGGCTCGATTGTCAACATCTCCTCGATTGAGGGCATCATTGGCGACCCGAGCATCGCCGCGTACAACGCCAGCAAGGGCGGCGTGCGCTTGCTCACCAAGTCGGCGGCGCTCTACTGCGCCAAGGGCGGGCTGGGCATCCGCGTCAACTCGGTGCATCCGGGCTACATCCACACGCCGCTGATCGAGAATGCGCTGGCCGCGTCGCCCGACGGCCAGGCCATGTACGACTACCTGGTGAGCTTGCACCCCATCGGACATCTGGGCGAGCCGGAAGACATCGCCTACGGCGTGCTCTATCTCGCCTCCGACGAGTCGAAATTCGTCACCGGCAGCGAACTGGTCATCGACGGCGGCTACACCGCGCAATAACGCGCGCGGGGTGCCGCGGCCCGCCGCCCACCGGCGTAGGGGCGGACCCACGTGTCCGCCCTGCCTCCTTACCGGGATGCCGCCCCGGCGTAGGGGCGGACCCACGTGTCCGCCCGGTCGCCGCACCACCCCCGCTGCCCCCCGGCAACCGGGCGGACCTGCCGGTCCGCCCGCTACGAAATGGGCGGCGCGACCAGCTTCAGAGTGAGCGTGACCGGGTCTTCGACGCTCAGCATCGGCATGCTGGGCGCCTGCACGCCGAACTCGCTCATCTTCACCGTGGTGGTCGCCTCGGCGCGCAGCGTGCCGCCGTCGAGCGTGGCCGTGGTGTTCCAGACCACGTGTTGCGTGGTGCCGTGCACGGTCAGGTCGCCCGCGATCTGGAACGTCACCGGCTGGCCTTGCGGCCAGGTGGCCGGCAGCCCCGTCAGCGTGGCGTTCTGGAACGTCGCCAGCGGGTACCTGGCCGACTCCAGCCATTGCCGCCGGATGGCGTTGTCGCGCATGCCGATGTCCGACTGGAACTGGCTGATATCGACCACGATCTCGCCCAGGCGCGAAGCCGCCGGGTTGGTCGGGTCGAGCAGGATGTCGCCCGCGACAGCTTTGGTCGTGCCCACAGTCGTCACCTTGCCCGGTTGCATCCCGGCGAACGCCTGGGTGAACGTCTCGCTGACGCTATACGCCGCGCTGGACTGTGCCGGGTCGATGCGGTAGACCGCCGCCGCGCCGCTCGCCGGGGCCAGGGTCGGCGCCACCGGAGGGCTGGTGCTGACCGGGGCCGCATCGCCGCCCATCGGCGGCGGGAAGCCGCCCGGCCCACCCATGCCGGCGGGGCCGGGGGTGCCCGGAGGGAAGCCGTTCATGCCGCCGGGCGGCCCGCCGCCCTGGGCGCCCGCGGCGGGTGTGCCCTGGCCGGCGGGCGGCGGCGCGCCCTGGTCCGCCGCGGGGGTGGCGGCGGGCACGGCCAGCGTGGGCGCCACCGGCGCCGTTTGCGCCACCTGCACCGGCGCCGTCAATTGCCACAGGTACACGGCGAGCGCGGCCACCACCAGGACAACCACCGCGCCCACACCCGATCCCACTCGTTTCCAGTTCATGCCTCTACTTACGCCTCCCATCCACCTGACTCCCGGTTATGCAAATACCGCGAAGGCGCGCAGTGTCCGAAGAATCCGTCTTACCGCAAGACTCTTCGCGTCCTTCGCGCCTTCGCGGTGCAAATACGTCGCTGCATGATCCGCCGGGCCGCCCGTGGCCGGCAGGGCCACCGCCGGTGCGGTCTCCCTCATTCTAGGGGCCGATGTGCAGAGGATGATTAGGCGCGGGTAATAATCGGGTAAGAAAGGGGCCACGCGGGGCACAGCAAGGCCCGGTAGCCGGTGGCCACCGGGCGCTGTGGCGCAGTGCAGCACCGAGTCATGTGGTTACAGGAATGACCGTAGCCTTACTGCAGAACTCGGTGGGCACGGCATCGATGAGTCAGGGCAGCGGATAACCATCCTCGGCTCATCGCGGGTCCCGATCTACGCACCGGCTGTGGGATCAATGGCACTGCGCCGTGAAATGGTCCACAAATGCCGTGATTCCCTGGCTGTTGGTAATGGTAACGTGGGAAAGCGTGGTTACAATTGTGTTGGCCGCGGGTCCCTGGCCGACGAGCCGGAAATTATCGGTGTAGGTGGCGCGGAGTTCGGCGTCGAAAAACGACGACCAGTTTATATCGCTATGGTACGAATCGATGAGCCGGTAGCGCGCCCCGGTCAGCAACCCGATACCCGAAACATCTTGCAGGTTCTGCTGATAGGTAGAAAGATAGCCTCCGTGGGCACTAAATGTGACGTGCATCACGGTATGCAAGGTGCCGCTGAAGGCCACGTCCTCGCCGCAGCCGGCGACCACACCTTGAAAAGGCTCGTCGAAACGATAGGTCTCTACGGTGGCGGCGGCGCGCGCCGGGGCAACACTTATTACGCTGAGAATCAGGGTCAGGATCGCCGTGTACGTCAGGTTGCGAATGAGAGTACGCATTGCGGTGTCTCCTTCTTAGATGCCTTGGCTATCGAGTCAGGCGATGTGAAGGACCCATGCAGCCCCGCGCTCCTAGAGTGCTACTTACTCCTTTCGCTACCGACTCCAGATGCCGGAACCCATTCTCAGTATAGCATAA
>DASSGZ010000196.1:0-10235 GCA_035693165.1 Chloroflexia bacterium
GCGGGGTCGCGGGCCCGGTAGACACGCAGCGGGCGCCCGCGCGGCGCAGCGTCTGGCCCTTCGTCGCCACCGGCGCGGGTCTCTTGCTGCTGGCCCTGGCCGTGCTCTTTGGGCCGGGGCTGTTCGCGTCGCGCGCGGGCGGCACGGGTGGCGGCTCGCCGACCCCGGCGCCGGCCACCGCGGGCGCCACGCCCGACGCGGCGGCTACGCTTTCCGCGGCCCCGGTGGTCGTCCCGCCGGCATCGCCCCCGGCGACCACCGCCCCCACCGCGGCGGTGCCCACGGCGACCCCGGCGGCGCCCGCCACGCCGACCACGGTGGGTCTCCTGGCGACCACCGAGCAGGGCGCCGTCGGCGCGGTGCGCTTCGCCGACGGGCAGAAGGTGGTCGATCAATTGCAGATCACGGCGACGCTGAGCACGCTGCCCGAGCGGCCGGTGGGCAAGGGGTTGTTCGCCTGGATGCAAGACAGCGCCAGCGGCACGACCGTGAACCTGGGCCGCGTTGTCCCGGACGATGCCGGCCTCTGGAGCCTCGCCTATAACGACCCTGAACAGGCCAACCTGAGCGGGCGCTTCGACGGCTTCCTGGTGACGTACGAGGCGCTGGAGACGGATCCCACCACGCCGTCCAGCGAAGTGGTGCTGCGCGGGCAGTTGCCCGTGCAGGCGCTCGTCCATATCCGCCATCTATTGTTCTCCTACCCGGACACGCCCCAGCAGGTGGGCCTCGAAGTGGGCTTGCGCGCCCAGGTGGCGGCCCTGGCCCAGCACGCCCAGTTGCTCGACGACGCGCAAAAGGCCGGCAGCCTGGCGAAAGTAAAGCTGGAAGCCGAGCAGATCGCCAACCTGATCGAAGGCAACCAGGGGCCGGACTTCGGCGATCTGAACAAGGATGGCAAGGTCGACAACGCCGGGGACGGCTTTGGTCTGCTGGTGGGCGGCTCGCAGCCCGGCTACATCCAGGACGCCAAAGACCACGCCGAACTGTCGGCGACTGCGCCCGACGCGACCGCGAATGTCAAACAGCACGCGGCGGGGGTAATCGCCACGGCGGATAACGTCCAGGCGCGGGTCACGACCATCCGCGACCAGGCGCTGGCCATGCTCAAGGCCACGACTATCGCCGACGCGCGGCCCCTGGTCGCTACGACCGTAAAACTGGCGGGCGAGGCGTTGAACGGCGTGCCCACCGCGGACGGCAAGGTGCTGCCCGTTGCGAACAGCGGCGGCGCCCTCACCGGCTACGACGAGGCGCTGCTCATGGCGACCATGCCGATCCAGGTGGTGAAGTAGGCGCCCGGCGCCCTGTCATGAGCACTCGGCTGCCCGCCCCGCCCGAACTCGAACGCCCCGCACCAGAGCCGGAGCACCCGGCGGGGATGCCGCGCGGGCCGCGGCTGGTGATCATCCTGGGCGCCTTGAGCGCGTTCGGCCCGCTGTCCATCGACATGTACCTGCCGGCGTTGCCCGCGCTGGGGCGCGATTTCGGCGCGGGCGCGTCGGAGACCCAACTGACCCTGAGCGCGTGCCTGGTGGGTCTGGCCCTGGGGCAGATGATCGGCGGGCCGATCAGCGACGCGCTGGGCCGGCGCCGCCCGCTGCTGCTGGGCGTGGCGGCCTACGCCCTGGCCTCGTTGTTGTGCGTGGTGGCCCCATCCATCGGCGCGCTGGTGGGGCTGCGCGTGGTGCAAGGCTTCACCGGGGCCGTCGGCATCGTCATCGCCCGTGCCGTCGTGCGCGACTTGTATTCCGGGGTGGCCCTGGCCCGCTTCTTCTCGCTGCTGATGCTGGTGAACGGGCTGGCGCCTATCCTCGCGCCGGTGATCGGCGCGCAACTGTTGCACTTCACATCCTGGCGCGGCGTGTTCGTCACTCTGGGCGTGGCCGGCGCCTTGCTGTTCTTCGCGGCCACCCGGCTCGTCGAAACGCTGCCGCCCGCATCGCGCCAGACAGGCGGCATCCCCGCCACCTTGAGCACCTTTCGCCGTCTGCTGACCGACCGCTCTTTCGTCGGCTACGCGCTGGCGGGCGGGCTGGCGTTTGCCGGCATGTTCTCCTACATCTCCGGTTCCCCGTTCGTGTTGCAGGGGATCTACGGCGTCTCGCCCCAGGGGTTCAGCATCTTTTTCGGCACCAACGCGCTGGGGCTGGTGGTGGCGGGGCAGATCAACGGGCGGCTGGTCGGGCGCGTGCCGGTGCGCCGGCTGCTGGCGCTGGGGCTGATCGGCACGGCCAGCGGCGGGATGGCCTTGCTGGCGGTCGTTCTGCTCGGCGCCGGGCTGGTGGGTATCCTGCCCGCGCTGTTCCTGGTCGTCGCCAGCCTGGGCTTCGTGTTCCCCAACGCCACGACGCTGGCGCTGGCCGGGCACCCGCGCACGGCGGGCAGCGCCTCGGCCTTGCTGGGGGTGCTGCAATACGCCGTCGGGGCCGTCGCGGCGCCGCTGGCCGGGCTGAGCACGCGGCTGAGCGCGCTGCCCATGGCCGTGGTCATCGCCGCGATGAGCCTGTCGGCCCTGATCACCTTCCTGCTGCTGCCGGCGCGCGGCGCCGCCTCATCGCGGCACGATTCCTGATCGGTTTCCCGCAGGCGCACGCGGCCCGTGCCGGACCGGGGAATGGTCCCCACCGGAGAGCGCCGGGTAGAGGAGCATGGCATCATGGCGAGAGTGACGGAATTGACGGTCAACGGCGCGCCGGTGGCCGTGGATGTGGATGCGGCTACGCCGTTGTTGAGCGTATTGCGCGAGGACCTGGGGCTGACCGGGAGCAAGATCGGCTGCGGCGAGGGCGAGTGCGGGGCCTGCACCGTGCTGGCCGGCGACCGGGCCGTGCGCGCGTGCATCACGCCGGTGGGCACGGTGGCCGATCGGCCCATCGTGACGATCGAGGGGCTGGCGCAGGATGGCCGGCTGCACCCGCTGCAACAGGCGTTCCTCGACACCGAGGCGTTCCAGTGCGGCTACTGCACGCCGGGGATGATTATGGCCGGGCTGGGCCTGCTGACCGCGTGCCCCGACCCGACCGAGGCCGAGATCGTGGCCGGGATGCAGGGCAACATCTGCCGTTGCGGCACCTACCGGCGTATCATCCGCGCGATTCAGCAGGCCGCCGAGGAACGCGTGGCGGCGCGGGCGGGGGAGGCAGTACCATGAGCGCCGTGGGAACGCCCCCGCCCGCACCGGGGCAGACGCCATCCGGCGGCCCGCGCCGTCCCGGCTGGGGCGAGCCCGATGCCCCGGCCATCGGCGACTGGCTGCATATCGGCGCCGACGAGGTGGTCGAGGTCTATTGCGGCAAGGCCGAAGTGGGCCAGGGCGCCCGCACCTCGCTCAGCCAGGTGGTGGCCGAGGAGTTGCGGGTGCCCGTGACCCAGGTGCGCATGGTGCTGGGCGACACGGCGCGCACCCCCTTCGACGCCGGCACCTTCGGCAGCCGCACCACGCCGTACATGGCGCCGCAATTGCGCCAGGTGGCGGCTTCGGTGCGCGAACTCCTGCTGGACCTGGCCGCCGCCCGCTGGCAGGTGGACCGCGCCGGCCTGGTGGCCGCCGAGGGGCAGGTGACCCACCCGCCGACGGGACGCGCGCTCAGCTACGGCGCGCTGACCGGCGGGCGGCGCCTGACCGAGCCGTGGCGCGAAGACGCCCCGCTGACCCCGGCCACGGCGTGGACGGTGGCCGGGCACCCGGCGCCCAAAGTGGACGGGCGCGCCTTCGTGACCGGGCTCCACCGCTACACGCCCGACCTGACCCGGCCAGGGATGCTGGCCGGAGCCGTGCTGCGCCCGCCCGCCTTCCGCGCCACCCTGCGCACGCTGGACACGCAGGCGGTCGAGGCCATCCCCGGCGTCACGGTCGTGCGGGACGGCGATTTCGTGGGGGTGACGGCGCCGGATCGCGCGACGGCGCGGCGCGCCTGTGCCGCCATCGAGGCCGAGTGGGACGTGCCGCCGCAGATCGACGCGCCGGAACTGTACGATTATCTGCGCACGCACCCGGCCCCGGTAACGGAAGGCGGCTGGGGCGGGCCCACCGCCTACACCCACGGCTCGGTGGCCGCGGGCCGAGCGGGTGCCGCCCACACGCTGGACGCCACGTACACCGTCGCCTATATCGCCCACACGCCGATGGAGACCCGTGCCGCGCTGGCCGAGTGGGAGGGCGACCATCTAACGGTCTGGACGGGCACCCAGAGGCCTTTCGGCGTGCGCGGCGAACTGGCGGCAGCCTTCGGGCTGCCCGAGGACCAGGTGCGGGTGATCGTGCCCGATACCGGCGCGGCCTACGGCGGCAAACACAGCGGCGAGGCGGCGGTGGAGGCGGCGCGGCTGGCGCGGGGCGCGGGGCGCCCGGTCAAGCTGATCTGGTCGCGGGAAGAAGAATTCACCTGGGCCTACTTCCGCCCGGCGGGCGTCATCGAGGTCCGCAGCGCCCTGGACGCGCAGGGCCGCATCACCGCCTGGGAGTACGACAACTACAACTCGGGCGCGGCGGGCATCGGTGCGCCCTACGCCATCCCCAACCAGGCCGTCGCTTACCACCCGGCGGACTCGCCGCTGCGCCAGGGGTCGTACCGCGCCCTGGCCGCCACAGCCAACCACTTCGCGCGCGAGACGCATATCGACGAGTTGGCCCACCTGGCCGGGATGGACCCGCTGGCCTTCCGCTTGCTGAACACCGAGGATGCCCGCCTGCGCGCCGTGCTCGAAGCCGCCGCGACGCGGTTCGGCTGGGGCACCGGCGCCCCGCCCGCCGGCCACGGCTGGGGCATCGCCGGGGGCACGGAGAAGGGGAGCTACGTCGCCACCTGCGCCGAGGTAGCGGGGGACTCGGAGAGCGGGCAGGTGCGCCTCGTGCGCGTGGTCGAGGCGTTCGAGTGCGGGGCCATCGTCAACCCGGCGGGGCTGCGCAACCAGATCGAGGGCGCGGTGGTCCAGGCCATCGGTGGGACGCTCTTCGAGCAGATCGACTTCGCCGGCGGCCGGATCCTGACCGACCGCTTCTCGCGCTACCGGGTGCCGCGCTTCGCCGACGTGCCCGCTATTGAGGCGGTGCTGGTGGACCGGCCCGATCTACCCTCCGCGGGGGCAGGCGAGACGCCGATTGTCGGGCTGGCCCCGGCCGTGGGCAACGCCATCTTCGCCGCCACGGGCGCGCGCCTGCGGGCGCTGCCCCTGGTGCCGGGTGGCCGGTTGGCTCTCCACTGAATCGCCGGCAGAATGGCGGGCAAAAGGAGACTTGCGCCATGAAACCGCGTTCGGTCCTTCTGGACCTTACCCCGCTAATTCCGCTGGTCGCCATACCCGCGCTGTTGCGCCGGCGGACCGGGTCGGGGGGTATGGGGTGGTCCTTCCCCGGTCCGGTCAAGTGGCTCGCGGCCATACTCGGCACCACGCTCTGGCTGGCCGGCGCCGCGCTGATGATCTGGACGATTCGCCTGTTCTGGAAGCAGGGAAAAGGCACACTGGCGCCGTTCGATCCAACGCGACGGCTCGTGGCCGTCGGGCCGTATCAGCATGTACGCAACCCGATGTATACCGGCGTCTTCCTGGTGTTGTCCGGCGAGACGCTTCTGCTGGGATCTCCGGCGATCCTCGTCTATGCGCTGCTGTTCTGCGCGCTGCCGTTTGTCTATGTGCCCCTGGTGGAAGAGCCGGGCCTGGAGCAGCGGTTTGGCGCCGGCTATCGCACCTACAAAGCAAATGTGCCCCGCTGGATTCCCCAGCTCACGCCCTGGACGGGAAGCGAGGCATGAGCACGAGCGCGATGCTGGGTGCGGCGGTGCAGGCCGGCGGCGGGGCGCTGTTCGCGCGGATCGACTAGCCCGCACACGACGCGACCTCCTGATGCGGGTGGGGCGTCCAGCCCCGGCCTGGATCAGGAGGTCGATTGTGGCGAGTTAGCCCCACGAGCCGTCACGGCTCGTGGGGCCTGGCCTATTCAAACTGTAGCGCGCGCACAATCTGCAAGCGGGCCGCCTGGCGGGCCGGGATGGCGCTCGCCAGCAGCGCGATGACCAGCGCGACGACGATGGCAAGCAGGATCCAGGCGAACGGGATGCTGAACGTCACCCCGGAACTGAAGCTCGCCGCCAGGAACGTGGTGAAGACCCAGCCCAGCGCGATCCCGCCGAGAATGCCCAGCGTCGTGCCCGCGGCGGCCAGCAGCAACGACTCGGCCACCACCAGCTTGCGGATCTGCGCCCGTGTGGCCCCGATGGCCCGCAACACCCCGATCTCGCGCGTCCGTTCCAGCACGTTGATTGTCAGCGTGTTGATCAGGCCGAGCGCCGACGGGATCATCAGCACCAGCAGCAGGATATAGAGGGCGCCGAAGACGGCGTTGAGGGTCGCAAGGGTCGTGGCGCGGTAGTCGGCGCCCCAGTAGAGCGTCAACTGCGGGTAGCCCGCCAGCAGGCCGTTGATGGCCGACCGCACCTGTGCCGCGTCGGCGCCCGGCGCCAGGTTCGCCATCACCATGAAGTCTTCGTTGACGTGGAAGTCGGCGCTCAGGTTGGCCTGCGAGATGTAGATCGTGTTGATCTTATAGTTCAGCAGGTCCGTACCGATGCCCACGATCTGATAGGTCTGCGGGCCCGCGGGCGTGTCGATATTGAGCGTGTCGCCCACGTTCAACCGCGCCCCGCTGGCGTAGAGCTTGTCGATGATGGCGTAGCGCCCCTGGCCCAGTTTGGCGTAGGTGCTCTGGTCGCCCTGGTCGAAGGTCAGCGCGGTCACTTTGGGGTAGCTCACCGGGTCCAGGCCCAGCACCTGCACGCTGGTGCTGTTCACCTGCGCCCCGGCATAGCGCACGCCGGTCCAGGTGCCCACGCCGGGGACCTGCGCGAGCTTCTCCTCGAAATCGGGGCCGACGCCGACATCGCTGCCCCACAGCGCCAGGTTCTGCGGCAGCAGCAAGACATCGCTCGACAGGCTGCGGTTCCCGTAGGTGTTGACCACCCCGATCACCGAGGACAGAACCGAGGCGATGCCGATGATGATCGCCAGACCGATCATCAGGGCCGACACAGTGACCGCCGCGCGACCGGGGTTGCGCTGCATGTTGCCCTCGGCGATCTGGCCTTCGCGGGCGAACATCCAGCGCATGGCCGGCTCGATCACGCGGGCAATTGGGTGCAGGGCGGAAGGCAGCAGCACCACCAGCCCCGCCAGGAACAGCAGCGCGCCCACCGCGCCCAGGCTGCTGTTGCCCGACACCAGGCCGGCCAGGCCCAGCAGCAGCAGCACCCCGCCGGCAATCGGACCGCGCAGGCTGCGGCGTGCGGTTGCCTCGGTGGTCTCGGCGCGCAGCGCGACCAGCACCGGCACGCGGCTGGCGCTGATCGCCGGCCACAGCCCGGCCAGCGCCGTCACCAGGATACCCAGCCCGATCGACAGCGCCAGGTTGCTCGGCGTGATCACGACCTCGGTGCCGGTGCGCACCGCCATGAATTGCTGCAGGACGTTCTCCAACGCTGCGTTGCCGGCGGCGCCGAGGAGGTAGCCCAGCACTAGGCCGATCGCTGTGCCAGCCACGCCTTGCAGCACCGATTCCGCCAGGATCAGGCGGATGATGGTGCCGCGCGTGGCGCCCACGGCGCGCAGCATGCCAATGTCATGGCGGCGCTCGACTACGACGGCGCGGAAGGTGTTGAAGATCAGGAAGCCGGCCATGAACAGCGTGAGCACGCCGAAGAAGTTGAACATGACCAGCGCCAGTTGCAGGCTGGCGAACGTGTCGCTTGCCAGCGTCGCGCTGCCGACCTTGAACGCGGGGCCGAGCTTGGCTTGCAGCGCCTGTTGCAGGCTGTCGCGGTCGGAACCGGCGGCGACGGCCACGTCGATGGCGTTGATGCGCCCGGCGGCGTTGAACAGGTTTTGCGCGGTGGCGAGCGGCATGACCACATCGCTCTCACCGGGCAGCACGACGACGCCCACGACGGGCAGGTCGACCAGCCCGGTCGGCGTCGGCAGGTGCAAGGTGCCGCCCGGCTGCATGTTCAACTTCTGGGCCAGGTCGTTCGTCAGCACGACCACGCGGGTGTCGGCGTCCGTCAGGAAGCGACCGCTCACCACCTGGTAGCTGCGCACCTGCTGCGCGGTGGCCGGGTCGGCGCCGACGACGGTGAGTTGCGTCGCGGTGGCGCCCGGCAGCACGATCGCGCGGCGGAACACGGGCGATGCGGCGGCCACGCCGCCGGTCTGGCGCACCGCGGCGAGCGCGCTGTCGTCGAAGGTCGCGCCGCCGGCGCTGTTGACGGTGACTTGCGCCTGGCCGGTTGCGCCCACCACCCCGGCGTTCACCACGCTGAGCAGGGAGGGTAGCAGGATATTCACGCCGAAGATGACCGCCACGCCGAAAACGATCGCCAGGGTGGTGAGAATCGTGCGCGTCATGCGCCCCCGCAGGTAGCGCAGCGGTATCGTAATATAGGTGTTCATCGTCGTTTTCCTATCTCGGCTCAGTGGCGCGCGGCGCCGGCCAGTGGCTGCGGCGCGCTGCCGTCGCCCGTGACCCGTTCCATCCGCTCAGCCACGTCGGTGGCCGACTGCCCGGCGCTCAACCGTGTGTCGTCCACGATCGTGCCGTCCTTCATGAACACGATGCGGTCGGCATAGGCGGCCATGCGCGGGTCGTGCGTGACCATGACGATCGTGCGGCCCCAGTCGGCCACGGCGCGGCGCAGCAGGCGCAACAGGTCTTCGGCGCCGCGCGAGTCGAGATTGCCGGTCGGTTCGTCGGCCAGGATGACAGCGGGCGCGCTGACCAGGGCACGGGCCAGGGCCACGCGCTGCTGCTGCCCGCCGGAGAGTTCGCCGGGGCGGTGGGTCAGCCGGTCGCCCATGTCCATCCTTTCGAGTTCGGCGCGGGCGCGCTCGGTGGTATTTTGCTGTGCGCCGTCGAGCACCAGGGGCAGCGCCACGTTCTCCAGCGCGTTCAATACCGGGATCAGGTTGAAGAACTGGAATACGAACCCGATTTTCTGGCGGCGCAGGATCGTCAGCGCCTTGTCGTCAAGCTTCGCCAGGTTGGTGCCGTCAAGCAGCACCTGGCCCGCGGTCGGGGTGTCCAGCCCGCCGAGCAGGTGCAGCAGGGTCGACTTGCCCGACCCGCTCGGCCCCATGATCGCCACAAACTCCTGCGGCGCCACGCTCAAATTGACGCCGTTGAGCGCGGTCACGGCGGCGGCGCCGCGCCCATAGACCTTGATCAGGTTCTGCGCTTCCAATATCGCCATTGTTGTACTCCTGTGCTAGCCGCGACGCCGGGTTATGGGCGTGGTGCCCGCAACGCGTTGCGCGCTGATCCACGTCCAATCGCGGGCGTGGGAGGGGCGGAAACTTAATTAACTACCCGGTAGGTAGTTTCGGAGAAATTATACACCCGGTATCTAATTTTGTCAATAGGGTTAGAAAGGGACTTTTGGCGGGCCGCGCAACTGATTCGGTGCCGGTTCATGGGCGCCGAGCCGGGTTGAAACCGGCCCCTACAGCGGGGTTGGCAGCAAGCGGAGGGGAGGGGCGCCTACAGCGCGGCGGGGGCGCGGGCTCCTACAACGTAACCGATGGTGGTTGGGCGGCCGGCTCGGCAATGCCGGCTCGAACCACGACCAGCGTGATGTCGTCGGGGTGGGGGTCGCCGGCGGCCCAGGCGGTGACCGCGGCCAGAATGCGGTTGAGCGTGTCGGAGGCGGGCGTCATGTAGGCGCCCAGGCCGCAGAGCAGACTCGCCAGCCGGTCGAAGCCGTAGGGTTCGCCGGCCGGGTTGGTGGCTTCGACCAGGCCGTCGCTGTAGCAGACGAGCAAGTCGCCGGGCTGCAGCGCCACATCCAGCGCTTCGTAGGTCAGGTTAGGTACCAGGCCCAGCGGCAGGCGCGGGCCGGGCGTTTCCAGGAAGGTGCAGGTGGGCGGGTCATCGCCGACCCCCGCGCGCACCAGCGCCGGATAGACCTGCCCGGCATTCGCCAGATGCAAGGCGCGCCCGGCAGGGTCGAGCGTGGCGCAGGCCACGGCGACGAACTGGTGCGCGGCCAGGTCCGAGGCCAGCAGGCGGTTGGTCTCGGAGAGCGCGCCCGCCGGGTCGCCGGTGCGCGCCAACGCCGCCCGCAAGGGGTTGCGGCTGAGGGCGATCAGCAGCGCGGCGGGCACACTCTTGCCGCAGGCGTCGGCGACGACGAGGTGCAGGTGGCCCTGGCCGTCGAGCAGCAGGTCGTAGCTGTCGCCGCTGGTCTCGC
>DASSGZ010000197.1:0-3867 GCA_035693165.1 Chloroflexia bacterium
GGTCCTCCTGCGGGGGCGGCTGGATGAAGATAACACAAGCGCCGCCCCGGAAGGCGGCGTTTGTGCCGTTACACGCCAGGCGGCGGGCCGGTTTGAAACCGGCCCCTACACCGCAAAACTACGGGGGGTCGGCTACTAGGCGTTGCCGTCCGTGCCCATGCTCTGGGTGGTGTCGCTGCTGTCGCTGATGCCGTGATAGCCTTCGCCGGCGGCGTTCTCGCCCGCGACGCTGAAGTCGGTCGTCTCGTACTGGAAGGCCTCATCGCTGAAATCGGGCTCTTCCTGGCGGCGCAAGAAGAAGAAGGCCGCCGCGCCGGCGGCCGCCAGCAGCAACCACACCGGCAGCCCCAGGAAGCCGGTCTTCTTGGACTCGGGCTTGACCGTTTCCTCGACCTTGCTCTTGGTTTCCTTGAGCGCCTTGGCCTGCTGCTTGAGCACCTCGCCCGCCGTGTCCTGGGCCTTCTGCACGCGCTCGCTCATGTCGGCGCCTTTGTCCTCGCTCGCCTTCTGCGCCTGCTCTTCCAGCCAGCGCACTTCCTGCTGCTTGGACTCCAGGTTGCGCCGGATGATACTCAGCGCCTTGCTGTCGTGGATCTCATCCAGGTGGTCGAGGTAGATGCGGATGCCGTCCTCGGCACCCTTGACCATGCCGCCGATGCTGGCCGCGTCGCCGAACATACCGGCGATCTTGGCGAACAGCCCGGCTTTCACCTTGCCCGTGCCCACGCCGTACTCGACCGGCTCACCGCCCAGTTCGGCCAGGCGGTTGTTGAGGGCCCGCGCTTGCTTTTCATGATCATTGCGGAAGCGCGTATACTGCCGGCGCAGCTTGTTATCTTCGGTCTCGGCAATACCCTCGTCATAGGCGGCGATGGCCTGATATTCGACCTTCACCAGTTCTTCGAGGGCTTTCTGGGTCTTCCCCAGTTCCTTGTCGCTCATCAATATAGCCTCCTATCGGTAAATCACACCGTCCATCCGTGCGCAGCACAGGTGTCCTGGTCGAGAGCGTACCGCCCGCGCAAATAAGTCCAGGGAATGGGGCAGGGCGGTAGCGGGTCCCGTGCAATGTCAGCAAGAGACGTGCCAATAGAGCGACCCGATGCATCGCCCAGCCCGCCACGCCGCGCCCGCGGGCGGGTGACGAGAAGGCAGTCGCCCGGCAGGGGTTGCATCCGATCCGCGCCGGCCCAGGCAGGATCGGCGGCCCGGTGCCTGCTGTAGCCGGCGGGTATACAACACAGGCGGAGGAGGGGAAATGGTGCCCGAACAAGCCGGCGGCCCGCCGCAATATCGCGTGATGGTGGACGATAACTTCCACTACCGCGACGAAAGCGAGCGCTATAGCCTGGGAACGTTTGCCACATGCGCGGAGGCAACGGCAGCCTGCCGGCGCATCGTGGACGAGTTTCTGCTCGACCAATACAAACCCGGCATGGACGCCACAGACCTGTGTCGTCTCTACACCGGCTTCGGCGAAGATCCGTTCATCGTCAGCGACGATCCCGCCTGCCGCTTCTCGGCCTGGACCTATGCCAGGACGCGCTGCGACGAGATCTGCGGCAGCTAGGGCAGGGCCGGGGCCGGGAAAGCCGAACACCCCCGGTGACACGTCACCGGGGGCGCCCATCGTATGCGATCAGCGACGGCGGGGAGCACTTGTCGACCGCGGCCACGTCCGACAAGTATCTTCTGACTGCCCGTCCGCCCCACGCCGCTGCACTTTTATTATCGCCGTTCCGCCTTAAACCCAGCTTAATCCTCGCGCAGAGTCTCATTAAAAGATCGGGGCGGGTCCGTCGCCGCCGCTTCCGCAATACGATCCAGGACGGCGGCGAGGGTGGCGGCCTCGTCGGGACTGAGATGGCGCGCGAAGTGTGCCGCGATCCCGCGGGCATAGACCGGCCATGCCTCGCGCAGCGCGGCCCACCCCGCGGCGGTGAGCACAGCATAGGCCCCGCGCCGGTCGGTGGGCGAGACTTCACGCCGCAACAACCCCTGCTTCTCCAGGCGGTCCACCAGGCGCGTCAGCCCGCTGTTGCTGAGCACCACCTGGCGCGCCAGCCGGCTCATGCGCAACCGGTGCTCCGGCGCTCCGGCCAGCTCGATCAGCACATCATACGAGCCGAGCGGCAGGCGCCCGGCGGCGGCCAGTTCCGCATCGATGCGCCCGATCACCCGCGCGTGCGCCGTGAGAAAAGCGCGCCAGGCCGCTAATTGTGGTTCGGTGAGTCTGGGTTGGGAATCCATGCCCTGATTATACTCCAAAGTACTTGCATCCGCAAATATTTTGTGCTATATTGTAAGGTAGTTGCATAGACAAATATTGTCATAGCAACAAACTCGCTGATCATCGCGCGGGCCACTGGTCCACGCCCCAATGTTAAGGAGAAAGGCAATGCTAACGCAACTCATGCAGACTCAGCCGGATATCGCGTTCAACCTCTTCACTCTCGTGCTGCGGCTGGCCCTCGGCTTCGTGATCCTGGGCCACGGTGTGCAAAAGCTGTTCGGGTGGTTCGGCGGCTACGGCTTCCAGGGCACCATGAACTTCTTCACGCAGACAGTCCACATTCCCTACGTCTTTGGCTTGATGGCGATTGCCACCGAGTTCTTCGGCTCGCTGGCGCTCATGCTCGGCCTGCTGACGGCGCCGGTGGCCCTGGCCGTGGGTATCACCATGGTGACGGCGGCCTGGACCGTCCACCGGCCCAACGGCTTCTTTATGAACTGGGCGGGAAATAAACCGGGGGAAGGCTACGAGTACTTCATCCTGGCCGGGGCCATGGCCCTGGCGCTGGTCATCGCCGGGGGCGGCGCCTGGTCTCTGGACGCCTGGCTGGCCGGCCTGCGCCTCTGAGAAAGCCGAACACCCCGGACGAAACTCTCGTCCGGGGTGTCCATGATAGACGATCAGCGACGGCGGGGAGCACTTGCCGACCGCGGCCACGTCCGGCAAGTATCTTCTGACTGCCCGTCCGCCCCACGCCGCTGCACCTTTATTGTCGCATCTACGCCTTAACCCCACCTTAACCCTCGCGCAGAGTTTGATTAAAAAATCCCCGTGCGGCAGCCGCGCCAGGCGCCCTGAGCTACAGCAGCGACTCCTGCCGGAACCGCTCCGCGCCTCGCTGCGTGAGTTGGGCCAGTTCCGCCAGCAGATCGTCCTCGACGGTGGTGAAGTTGAAACACGACTTGCCCTGCATCCGTTTGCGTAGTCGCGGCGAGAGATCGCTGAGCAGATCGGGGAACATATACACCGGCATCAGGTAGTAGCTGACATAGGTCTTCTTGATCTGCGTGGCCCCGAAGAACACTTCTTTGCGGTGGCGATCTAAAGCGTGCGTGTTGAGGTAGTAGGTTTCGGGCGTGTCGGTGACGACGACCAGCGCGGGCGCATACGGCTCCAAGAGGCCTTTGAGCCGCTGGAAAACGACGGGAAATTGCGTGGTATCGGGCATGGCTATCCTCACGTGGCTGGTATCCGGCTGCGGCTGCGGCTCGGTCCGTGAAAACGTCCACGGCATCTACGCTGATCCTATGGCGCACATTATGCCGGATGTGGAAACGGCTGCTGGGCAAAGGGGCCGAATCACGATAGTAGAAGCGCGGGACCGGCTGGCCCGGCGCTACGCCGGCAGCGTGCCCCGGTGAGGTGGACGATTGGATAAGGCAGCAGATGAAAAATCCCAGCTCAACGAGATCAACGACTGGCTGGCCCGGCTGACAGGGAGTCCCGCTGATATCACCGGCTACGAGATACTCCAGGGCGGGATTTCGGGCTCGACGGTGTACCGGCTGGCGGGCGGGGCCGAATCGCGGATTCTCAAGATCACCCGGCCGGCCGCGCCCGAGCATGTGCGGGTG
>DASSGZ010000198.1:0-7594 GCA_035693165.1 Chloroflexia bacterium
CGCCCCCTCCTCGGCGAACCGCTCGGCCTGCACGCGGAACAGCGCCGCGTAGCGCCCGGCCTCGGCCATCAGTTGCGCATGGCTGCCCGACTCGATCACCCGCCCGCCCGCCAGCACCACGATGCGGTCGGCGCGACGCACGGTGGCGAAGCGGTGGGAGATCAGGATGGTCGTCAACCCCGCGGTGATCTCCAGGAAGCGGTTGTATAGCTCGGCCTCGGCGCGCACGTCCAGGCTCGCCGTCGGCTCGTCGAGGATGAGCACCGTTGCGCCGGCCTCGACGGCGAACATCGCGCGGGCCAGGGCGATACGCTGCCATTGCCCACCGGATAGGTCCACGCCGGCGGAGTATTCGCGCGACAGAATCGTGTCCCAGCCCTGCGGCAGCGATTCGATCAGTTCAAGCGCGCCGGCCCGCCGCGCCGCCGCGCGCAGCTTCGCCTCGTCATCGGCCAGCCAGAGGGCGCCCATCGCCACGTTGGCCCTGGCCGATAAGTGATAGCGGGCGAAATCCTGGAAGATGGCGGCCACGCGCCCACGCCATGCCGCGGGGTCGCACCCGGCCAAGTCGGTCCCGTCCACGCTGATGTGCCCCGCCGTCGGCTCGTACAGCCGGCAGATCAGCTTGACCAGCGTCGTCTTGCCCGCACCATTCTCGCCCACGATCGCCAGGGCGCGCCCCGCCGTGATGTCGAGGTCCAGCCCCGCCAGCACTGGCGTGTCCCGGCCGGGATACTGGAACTCGACCTGCTGGAAGCGGATCGCCTGCTGCGGCGCGCCGGCGGGCACGCTGTTGCCGCCCTGCGGCGCCTGTGCGCGCAGGCGGCGGTCGAGCGCCAGCACGCGCGGCACGGCCACAGCGGCGCTGGCGAGGGTGGTGTTCTCGTCGTCGAAGGCGCGAAAGGCGCCGGCGCCGAGCGTCGCCTGGGTGTAGACCGCCAGGGCGCCGAGGGACAGGTCGCCGCGGATAGCCGCGTAGACCAGCACCGCAAAGGAGATCAGATTTGCCGCGGCCACCGCCGCCGTACAGCGCCACAGCACCGCCCGCCCAGGGTGACGGACTTGCCATAGGGGCGTCATGGCGTGGCGCCAGGCCGAGTCGTACCGCGCGACCAGCCAGCCGGGCAATCCCCACACGCGCACCTCTTTGGCCGCCGCCGGGCGCAGCGCCAGGTCACGGTAGTAATCGGCGCGGCGCAGCGCCGCCGCCTGGCCGTAGGACGCCGCACCCACGCGCACATATTCGCGCTGTAGCAAGTAGAGCAGTCCCGGCCACAGCAGCAGCCAGCCCAGCCCCAGCCACCACTGGAACGCCAGCAGGATCGCTGCCGAGCCGAGTGCCTGCGCCCAGCTGGGCAGCAGGTTCGCGAGCGCGGCGACCGCCTGGCCCGGGCGCTGCCCCTGCAGCCCGACCCCCCTGGCCGTCTCGATCAGGTCGAGCACGGCGGGGTCTTCGAGGTGCGCGATGCCGGCGGGCCGGCTGACCGCCGCCATCGTCAGTTCCTGCAAATAGCGGTCGATGCGCCGGCCCAGGACAGTGGCGACCGCCTCCTGCAACGGCACCAGCAGCCGCTGGGCGATGATCAGCAGGGCCGCAAAACCGAGCAAGACCAGCACATGTTCGCCCGCAGGCGAATCCAGGCCCGCGCGCACGGCGGCCGGCACGGCGCCGACGAGTTGCCCGGCCACGATGGTCAGGGCGAGAGGCCCGGCGGCGCACAGCACGACGATGATCGCGAGCGCCGCCGTCAAGCGGGCGCTGACGCGCGGCAGCAGGCCGAGCACCGCGAGCACCCCCGCCAGCGCCGGCGGCAGCCGCAGCCTCGGCCACCGCGCCGGCGCACGCCGGCGCACAGCCTCAGCCATCGCCGGCTGTCCCTGTGGTACCGGCTATATGCACCACCTCCAGCGTATCGCGCAGGCTGACGACCTCGACGCGGTCAGCGCCGGTAAGGCTGGCGAAGCCGGTGACGACGGCGCGGCTGCCGGCGTGCTCCACCTCGCGCGGCGCCAGGAAGCGCATCCGCGGATGCGCGCTCCAGAAGCGGCGCACCGCGGGCAGGCTCCAGGTGAGCGCGTGCCAGCTCTCCCAATCGAATACGCCGCAGCCGGGGTGCCCGACATAGACACTGCCGTCGTCCTCCCCCCGATCCGCGTGCCAGGGCGGCGTGCCGCGAGCGATGCGGAGCCACTGCCCGCACTGCGGGCACGGCGTCGCCCCGCCGCGTGCTTGGACGCGGTACATCTCGTGGATGCCGTCGAGCACGCGGGACATAGCCGGCTTATAGCTGTGCAGGTTCTGCAGGTACTTCCCTTCGGCGTGGATGAAGTGGGTGTCGCTGTCGTCCTCGCCCTCGACATAGGAGCAGGCGGGGCAGCGCAGGTAGAGCCGGCCCAGGGCGGGGCGGAACCAGCCTTCGAGCTTGCGCCCGCCACAGCCGGGGCACCAGACGCGCGTCTCTACCCAGCCCGCCGCCGCCGGAGAGATCAGCCCCAGGGCAACCGACTCGTCACATAGCTCGGTCGCGAGCACCCGCTTGAGCGCCAGTTTGCCGCGGTGCAACCGCGCCTCGATGGCGCCCTCGCTGAGGCCCAACTGGGCAGCGATCTGCGCCTGCGGCGATTCCTCGATATAGCGGCGGACCAGTACCTCCCGCAGGTGCGGCGGCAGCAGCGCCATCGCGCGATCCAGCAGGCGGGCCAAGTCGTCGCGCGCCACTTCCAGTTCCAGGTCGAAGCGGTCGGCCAGCAGGCCAGCGTGCTCCCCTTCATCGAGCGTCTCCAGGCCGACCAGCCGGGCGCCGGCCTGCTCGCGGGCCCAGCTCTGGCATTCCCGGCGGGCGATGGTGAAAAGCCAGGCCGGGCGGGCTTGCGGGTCGCGCAGTTGCTGTTCGTGGCGCCAGGCCACCAGCAGTGTCCGCTGCGCCAGGTCCTCGGCCACAACCGGGTCGGCGGTGTAGCCGGCGCAGAAGCGCACTAGCCTCTCCCTTTCAACGACAGCGGGGTCTACGGTTTGCATCGTCTCATAACGCCTCCTGTCTGAGCGCACAATATATTCTACTAATTATAAGAGGCCGCGGTTGCAGCAGATCCTGCGCGTTTTTTCTTCAACGTTTAATGGACAGGTGGAGCAGGCCGTTGTCATTGCCACAGGCCGGTTCGCTGGGTTCATCATCCGGCGCCTCTCCCCGCTACCTGCTGCAAGGGCATCCACCCGAATCAGCTTTACCGCCAGCGCGAAATCGGCCTCGTCGGCTTGCCGAGTTTGTTCGCCAGCCCGGCGGCATGGGATCAGGCAGCGCTGCACGCGACGGGATCCAGCGGGCACTGGCGGAAGGCAGCGACATCTATACCCTGGCCCTCGGCTGGGAAACCAGCGTTGATCCGGTCAGTACTTGGGATCCGGGCTTCACCCACGGAGGCGCGATCGGCGCCGCCGCGATGAAGGCCGGCTTGGCCGATCATTATTTTCAGTATCTGATCATCGATGGTTTCTATACCCCGGCGCTGAGTAACGAATTACAGCAGGTGGCGCAAACGGCCGGCTATCGCCAGGTGTTCGCCCATGGGGATGCGCTCAGCAGCGGCGCCACCGTGCTGACCCAGGTGTCTCCCCTCAACACCGGGAGCGCCGCGGGGCGCCGACCGTAAGCAAACGCCTGGCCCATAGACACACGTTGCTACGGCGGCGGGGACGCGGCGCCGCCCCGGCGCAATTCGTGATTACCAACCAGCAACACTTTAGTGACATCGGAGGACAGCATGCAAATTATCGTCGCCGGCGGTGCCGGCTTCATCGGCTCTCATCTCTGCGCGGCACTCTTAGCCGATGGCCACACCGTTATCGCGCTGGACAACTATGTCACCGGCAGCCCGCGCAACATCGCCCACCTGACGGGCCATCCCCGCTTCCAGGTCATCGAACATGACATTATCCAGCCCCTCCCGGCGGCGCTACCCACCGCCGACGCCATTTTTCACCTGGCGAGTCCGGCCAGCCCCGCCGATTTCAGCCGCATCCCCCTGCAAATCCAGTTGACCAACAGCATCGGGACGTATCATCTGCTCGAACACGCCCGGCGCACGGGGGCGCGCCTGCTGTTTACCTCCACCTCGGAGGCTTATGGCGACCCGGAGGTGCATCCGCAGGTCGAGACCTATTTCGGCAACGTGAACGCGGTCGGCCCGCGGGCCTGCTATGACCAGGACGGCATGGATCTCGGGGATGCTTTTGTGCTCGGCGTAACGTAGGGTGCCGACCAGGGCGATGACGTCGAGGCCAAACTCCCCATGCGGCAAGCCGTAGTGGGCTTCCTCCTCAGGACGATAGGAGCGGTGGTAGCGCGCACAGGCGGGGTTTTGGCAGCGGCGCACCGGCAAGACCAACTCAAGAAGGCCGTCCAAGGTCATGAGCTTGCGGCGGGTATGGTGGGCGACCCACAAGCGTTTGCCACACACCCAGCAGTGATCGTGGCAGGCTTCGAGCGGGAGTTGGGTGGCCGCGGCTGGTCGGGCGTGCTTGCGGCTCATCGGCGTGCTCCTTTCCACACTTGCCCACGCCTCCAGCATACTCCCTGCCACTACTCAAGGTCAGTTTGCCGCCGTAGAAAAAAACGAACTTAAGCCTTGGCTGAAACAGTGTTGGTGCCTACCGCCCAAAGCCCAGGCTGAGTTCGTGGCGCGCATGGAGGACATCTTGGACTTGTACCAGTTGCCGCCCGACCCGTTACGCCCGCTGGTCTGGGTCGATGAAAGTCAAAAGGAGCACCGCCGCGAGGTCGCGCCCGCGCAGGCGGTGGCGCCCGGCCAGCCCTACCGCTACGACCATGAGTACAAGCACAACGGACGCAGCAATCTGTTCATGATGTTCGCCCCGCATGCGAACTGGCGGCAGGTCAAAGTGACCGAGCAGCGTACCGGGCGCGACTTTGCGGCAGGTAGGCGCGAGTTGGTGGACGAGCACTTTCCGGAGGCCACAGTGATCCGCTTGGTGGTGGATAACCTCAACACCCACGGCAAAGCCAGCTTGTACGCACACTTTCCGCCGGCCGAAGCCCAGCGCATTGCCCGCAAGTTGGAATTGCACTACACGCCCAAGCATGGCAGTTGGTTGGATGTGGCCGAGATCGAGTTGAGCGTGCTGGGCCGGCAATGTCTGAACCGCCGTATCCCAGACCGGGCGACGCTGCAGGAGGAGGTAACGGTGTGGGCAGTGGCGCGCAACGCGGCGCGGGCGACGATCCGCTGGCTATTCACGAGCGCCGATGCGCGGATTAAGTTGGAGCGCTTGTACCCGGTGATCCAACATGACAAATAGGACTGGAAAGACTACTCAGCGGGAGTACAACACCGATTGAACACCGGCCGGCACTGGCGGAAGATCTGGCGCGCCGCTGCCCGGACATCACGCGGATCCGCACGCAGACCGGGTGGGAGCCGCGGGTGTCGCTGGAGGAAGGGTTGCAGCGCACCATCGCCTGGTTCCGCACGGTCGTCCCCGGCGCGCTAGCGGCGCCGGCGCACCGGGCAGCCCAGGAAGCCGCACCTCGCGCCGTGTCCTGATCGCGGAGCGGAGCGGAGCCTATCGCCGAGGCGGCACCTGTCTGCCTGGCTTTCGGCACGGATGTACGACCCGACCTACGCCCCGCTGCTCGGAAGGGGCCGCCAGCGGGGCCACATCGCGGGCGGTGCTATCCGCAGGAGGAACCGCGATGTCTCGATTGCGACCCCTGCCGCTGCCGCCATGTCCTGATTACGGGCTTTCAGGACACGACGATGTCCTGATTGCGGCCGGATGTTGCCGGGCATCTGCTGCCAACCATCCGGTTCTCCTACTCTCTGCCCAGGCTTCGGCCCAGCGGTCATTACACACCGCATCGCGTACACTTAACATCGGGTTCAGCACGCCCCCCGCCCAGCCCGTCGCTCGTATTGGTCTCCTCTACCGGTATACAGGGGATATCATGACCATACCCCCTCGGTTAAATCGCCCGCCGCCCCGTTCACGCACAAGGCCGCGATCTCGGGATGGGCACGCCGGCGGCCTCGATCACCTGCTTCATCGTCTCATGCTCCGCCCAGGGCAGCGCCAGGGGCGGATCCGCCGGGCATGGGGCAAGAAGGCGGTCAGCGCCCCGTGGCAGCGCACGGTGACCGTCGGAGCGAGCCACAGATCTGACCAAAGCGCAACACGACACGCCTCCTCTTTTGGAGAAAACGGAGCTAGGCACGCGCATGGTGCGCTCCTTGCGCGGCTCTGACCGCCTGCGGTAACACCGGCACTGTCCGCTACTCGTTGCTGTGACGCCGTATCCCGATCGCCCATCCCGCAATGGGTTGCGGGATCCTTGCGGGATTTATGACACACGCTACCCCGGAAATCCGTAGAGGCCGGCCCGATGCCTTGACAAGCACCCGTGTCCGGCCTACAATCGCACCTAGCAGACGTTTCCCAGATATTACCCTGATTGCTAGTTGGGGGGTCGCCGCCAGCGGGGTACGCCGCTAAGCGGCCCAGCTAAGCGGCAAGCCCGTTTCGGTGTCCAGGATCTTATGCAGATTACTAAACACCAAGGCCAGCACACTGGCCCCCACTTTGATCTCAAACCCGGCGTTGGTGCGGCTGTACAGCCGTTCCAAGCCCATTTTCTCGGCTTGGCTGTTCACGGTTTCGATTGTTTGGCGATACGCGGCCAACGCTTGCTGCTCGGCCCAACTGTTCGGCGTCTGATTGCCGCGCCGCTGCGCCACCAACTGCACGCCGGTCTCGGCGGCGATCGTCGTGGCGTCGGGGGCACTTACATAGCCTTTATCGCCCAACACCCACACGCCGGCAGGCTGTTCCCAGAGCAGTTCATGGATCGGCGTCAAGTCCTGATAACTGGCCGGCAACATCACAAACCGCACCGGAATGCCTTCCGGCGTGCAGACCAGGTGCAGCCGCCAGCCAAAGAACTTCTCCTTTTTGGCCGCACAGTAGCCACAATAGGCCCGCCCGCGGACCTTGCGGCAGCCCCAGGCGCGCACCCGGCGGCACACGGGCACCGGCAAGCTGTCGATCACCAAGCAGGGCGCGCCTTGGAATAGCCGCCCTAACAGGTCGGTGAGGACGGGCAACCAGTGCGCCAAGCGATGCAAGCGGCGGTTGAAGCGCGAGGCACTCAGCGGGCCGGAGAGAAAGTGCAAGCGCTGCAGCACGGCCAAAGCACGGGCGTGATGGTTGTAAAAGTACTGGGCGGCGACCACGGCCACGGTGAGCACTTCAGCATCGCTGGCGCGGGCCAAACAATGCTGCTGGTGCCTGGTAGCGGCGCAATACATCGTCAATGGCGACGAAAATGGCTATAATCGCGGTATCGTCCATGGGGGCCTCCTCTAAGCAGATGAGTGTTGAACCCCATCATTGTAGAGGGCACACCCCATGGGCGCAAACTAGCAATCAAGGTATCTATATGTAGGCAGGTGGCCGCCCCATAGTTGGCGGCCAGAGCAACACAATCATACCGCTGCTGGGGTTCGTAGGTCACATGCATCTGATAGCCGCAGCGCCCACACACCACCAGCCCGGCCAGCAGGGCCGCGCCGTGCCGGGTAG
>DASSGZ010000199.1:0-2738 GCA_035693165.1 Chloroflexia bacterium
GCCAGCGCCGGCCCCCAGGCGAGCAACGCCACCACGCGCAGGGTCTGCATGCGGAACGCGGACCTGTCCATGCGGTCGGTGGCGCGCCCGCCGAAGCCGTAGGCCGCCGCGCCGGCCACAATCACCCGCGCGCCGAACCACAGGACCAGAAATACCGTGCTGTAGATCAGCCAGGATAAGTGGCCCGACAGCGCCAGCACGCCGTAGAGCAGGCCGCCCCCCGCTGTCCAGGCCCAGGAACGGCGCCGCCATGCCAGTTCGCCCGCGGCCACCACCCAGGGCAACCAGCCGTAGATATCGGTGTTGCCGATCAGGTCCAACTGGGTGTAAAGCTGACCGCTGCCCGCAAACGCCAGTCCGGCGATCAGGCTGCCCGCGCGGCTCGCGCCCAGCACCCGGCTCAGCACATACATGCCCGCGCCCACCAGCCAGACATGGAACACAATATTCACCTGGAAGGACGCCGCCAGCGGGAGCAACCAGAGCAGCCAGACCACCGGGTAGTAGAGTTGGTTCTCCTCGCTGCCCAGGAACGGATAGCCGGCGAAGAGGTTGGGGTCCCACAGCGGCCACTCCCCCGCCGCCAGGCTCCGGCGCACAAAGACCTGCCAGGGTAAGAACTGCAACGCCGAGTCCGCCAGTACGGGATTATGCGCCGGCCCGGCGGCCGCGCTCCCGGCGGGCACCCACGGGGCCAGGGTATCCGTGGCGACGGGCACCCCGCCGGCCAGAATGGGCGCCGTCAGCGCGAACGCAAACACCAGCACGACCAGCAGGCAGGCGAGGTCCGCGATCACAGGGCGTATGCGGGCCGGCCTGGAACCGGCGGCAGCGGGCGCGGTAGCGGGTGGTGTGGCCGTCACGCCTGGGTCTACCAGAGGGGCATCGGTTCCAGATGTGCTAACGCTCAAAACGACCCTCCGGCGGCAGCGCAGCGTGGGGCGATTGTGATCCATGTCGCATGGTGTCAATTATACTATCCCGGCTCTTGCCCGCAAATGAGGGCCGGCGGAGCAGGTGTGAGCAGTCCGGCTTTTTGGTATCATCTAGAACGCGCATGATTTTCCCCTGCCGATAGCGGCATTGATATGGATACACCGGGCGTTGCGCCGCGCCGCAGGCCGGGCGCGGAGTCGCTGATGGCTGCGGGACCGACCCTTTTGGCGCTGACCGGGCCGCGCTTTTTCGCCGCGCTGCATGTGGTCCTGTTTCACTTCGCCGCGCCGGTCGCGGCGCCCGCCGTCGAAGCGCCGGAGATCCGCTGATCCCGGCTTTGCAAATCCTGGTTAACCTTTGTTATACTCTGTTGGTTATGGCCCGCGTTGTGTCACGCGCCGGATAAGCGTGCCGCCGCGCCGGCATTTACGCATTTATCTGGTCAAAGATCGCTCGTTCCGCGAAATGGAGTAATGGAGTTGATCCCGCCCGCTACCCAATCCCCGCCCTCGCGCCCTGCTTTCCGGCGCACCTATCAGGCGCTGCTGCGCCCGGCGCCCGTGGTCGAGCGCCCGCCGCTGGCGCTGCCGCTGTGGGTGCATCTGCTGGTGCTGGCGGGACTGGCGGCGCTGGCCTTTGATATTGGCCGCGGCATGTGGGGCTGGAGCTACGACGACGCCTTCATCATCTATCGCTATGCCCGCAACATCGTCGAAGGCCACGGCATGGTCTATAATCCCGGCGAGTATTACCTGGGCACCACCTCCGCCGGCTATACCCTGCTGCTCGCCGGGTTGCATTTCGTGCTGCCCTGGCTCGATTTCCCGGCGCTGGGCAGCCTGATCAGCGCCGTCTGCATCGGCATCAGCGGGGCGGCGCTCTGGGGCCTGGGCATGCAGACCCGCACGCCGCTGGCCGGCTTGCTGGCCGCGCTGATTACCACGGCGACGCCGCTCACCGTGCAAAGCTGGGGCGGCGAAATGCCGCTGCTCACTGCGCTGGTCATGAGCGCGATCTATTGCTACAGCCGGGGCGCAGGCACCGCCACCGGCGTGCTGTTGAGCCTGGCCGTGCTCACGCGCCAGGACACGGTGCTGCTGGCGGGGCTGGTGGGGCTGCATTACCTGTATACCCGGCGGCGCATCCCCTGGCGCGCGGGCATCGCCGGAGTGCTGGTGATGCTGCCCTGGCTGGCCTATAGCTGGGCCACCTTCGGCTCGCCGCTGCCGGGCACCCTCGAAGCCAAGCTGGTCCAGGGCAAGGCCGGCTGGCCGCTCTATCTCAGCGGCACGCTCAACTGGCTGGCGGCGACCATCGGCCCTGACCTGCTGCCCCGCCTGGTGGTGCTGGCCCTCGTCGCGGCGGGCGCAATCACGCTGGCGGTACTCCGCCTGCGCCGGTGGCCGCTCGATCCCTGGTTGCTCGTGGTGGGTTGGGGGGTGGCTTTCAGCGCGGGCTACACCGTCTTGCGGCTGCCGTTTTACATCTGGTATACGGTGCCGCTCGGCGTCGGGGCCGGCATTCTCCTGGCCTGGGGCATCGCCGGCATCGCGCAACTCGGCGCGTTCCTGGTGGCCCGTGCCGTGGCCCGCCCCGCCGACCCGCCCGCGGAACCGGCAAACGGGCGGCCAGCATTGCTGCGGCCGGCCGCCGTCGTGAGCCTGGGGATCGCCCTGCTGCTGGCCGCGCCCATCGCCGCGCAGGTGCGCGCTTACGACACCCTCTGGTATACCATTCCCCGCGGGCCGGATCTCTATGAGCAATTAGGCGACTGGTTTGCCCAGCACGGCGGGCCGCAGACC
>DASSGZ010000200.1:0-54624 GCA_035693165.1 Chloroflexia bacterium
CGTCTCCAGGTACGTGCGCACCTGATCGACCGAGACCTGCCACGTCGTGTTCGAGTAGTAGGGCCGGAACCCCAGTTCCTGGTTGATTTTCAGCATCGCCGCGTTGGAGTCGGCGTTTTCGGTACGGATGTAGGCCACTTCAGGGCGTTCCCGCAGCAGCTTCTCCAGCATGGCCGCTTTCAGGCGGCGGCCCAGGCCCTGGTTGCGATACTTCGGCCAGACAGCCGTGCCGCCCTGCCAGACCACCGCCGGCTGGCCGGGGTTCCAGGTGATCTCGGTGAACCCGGCCAGTTCGCCCGTGGCGTTGTCGCGCAGGTACATCGTCCAGGGGATGCCGCCGCGCCCGATCTTCATGTCTTGCAACTGGCGCATCTGCTCCGGGGTCCAGCGGAAGTCTTCCACGTCCAGGTCGCCGCGCGGCGCCAGGTTCATGGCCTGGAACAGGGCGGCGATCTCCTCCAGGTGGGCCTCGGGATACGCGCCTTCCCACAGGCCCAGCGTGAAGTTCGGGGCGTGCGTCTCGGCGCGCTCCTGCCACGCGCGCAGCATGGCGCGGTCCACGCCGGCCACGACAAGCTGGTTGATGTGCCCCACCAGCCCGGCACTCGCGCCCAGCCGCGCCATAAAGGCGGCACCGCCCGGCTGATTACTGTTCGTGTTCACGATCAACAGCCGCCGCCCGGCCTGCGCCGCAGTGTCCACAATCGGGGCCAGCAGGCGCTTGCCCAATCCGTGGCGGCGCGCCTCCGGCAGCACCTCCATTTCGATCTGGGCGATATGCTGGTTCTCCTCGGTGCGCGGCATGACCAGTATGCCATAGCCCAGGAGGGTGGTCCGATCGCCGGTCCAGGCGGCCCAGATGCGGATGTCGAAGACCGGGGGCATATGGCGGAAGATGGCCGCGGTCTGCTCCAGCGGTCGCGGCGGGTCGGCGGGGAAGCGCTCGGCCTCGCTGCGCGTCATGAGCACATGCACGGCGGCGATTTCCGCGTCGGTAACGGCATGATGATCCAGCGGTTCGATGCGCACGGCGGTTGCGAGCATGGGGGACTCCTTTGCTACGTGGGGGTGGGGGCAACAGGGGGGCGCCCTACGGGGCGCCCCCGATCCTCCCTGGTCGGGAGGGCGTGCCGGCGCTTACTGCGCCAGTTCGTTCAGCCGGCGCAGGCCCTCGTCCACCGACATCTCGCCGTTCTCGATGGCGTCGAGGATCGTCATCTCCGCCGACTTGCGGGGGCCCGAACGGTCCTCGGCGTGCGCGTCGAGGCGCTGCGTCTGGCCCGGTTCCACCGCGCCGCCGTCGCCCTGCAGGGCGACCCGTGCCATGTCGGCTTCGTCGGACGTGAAGGGCCGTGTCTCGTCGCCCGCCGCCGCCTCCGGGGCAACCGATACTTCGGCCGTGGGCATATCGGCGGAGTAGCTGCCGTGGTACTCGGGGCCGGGGGTCAGAGTCAGGTCGCCGCTGGTCGTCCGCACGCGCACGATGACTTCGCCGCCGCCGTTGACATGCACAATGCGATGGCGCTTGTTGCGCTTCTCGATGTCATGCGGCAGGCCGCGGCTGCACGAGATGTCGCCGCTGACCGTCTGCAGCTCGACGCTGGCCCGGCGGTTCTCCGGCAGCACAAACTCCACATCGCCGCTGACCGTCTGGATCTCATAGTCCTCGGCGGGCAGCAGCGCGCCCAGAAACTGGACATCGCCGCTGGCGCTCCCGGCGCTGAGCGCCGCCAGTTCGCTGTCCTGGATCGACAGGTCGCCGCTGGCGGTGCGCACGCCCAGCCGCCCGCGCAGTTCCTTGATCTCCACGTCGCCCGACGCGCTTTTGACCAGCACGTTGCCGCGGATCTCGTGCAGGCTGATGTCGCCGCTGGTGTTCTGCACGTAGAGCTTGCCCTGCACCCGGTGCAGGCTCACATCGCCGTTGAAGGTGCGCACGGTGATGTCGCAGGTGTGGGGCACCTGCACCACCAGGTCGGCGCTGAAGCTCTTGCCCAGGTGGCGGAACATTTCGCGCATCTCGGCCAGGCCCTCGGCGAAATCGTCGAAATTCTCAAAATCCTCCCGGTGCCGGCGGGCGCGCCGCCGGGCCGCGCCGCCCAGGTCGAGCTTGATCTTCAGGTCGTTGCCGTGCTGTTCGACATCCAGCAACTCCTCCAGGCCCTCGGCGTCGCGCTTGTCGCGCGCCCCCACCTGGACGGCGCTACGTTCCCAGCCTTCGATGGCGATGTCGCCGTTCAGATGCTCGATCATGATGCGCGGCGTCTCCGTGCCGCTCAACTCGAATAACAGCCCATTCTCGTTCGTCGTCGGATTCATGCCTGACTCCTTTGTGACGCCCCCGGTCGCACCGATGGGGCCGATGGTAATGGCGGATGTTGGTGAAATGGTCGCCCGCATCTCAGTCGACGTAGATCTCGACGCGCGTGCCGGCCCCGTCTTCCGACCCCTGCTGCACGTCGATGATTTTGCCGACGGCGCCTTGCTGGATCGCCTCGGTGACGGCCTCGAAGTCGATGCCCGACTCCTCCGGAATGTAACGCCCGGCCAGCTTGAGGCCGAAGTTGACCAGGCCCACGGGCAGGTTCACGTTGACCATCGTGTGATTGGTGCCGGCGTCCGTCACCTTGATGCGGAAGAACCGGGCCCCACCGGTTGATTCCCGGACTTCGCTCTCCAGCGACTCGGTGTCGCGGCGACCCCGGCGGCGTTCGCGGGCTTCGTCCCGCCCGCTGCGCCCGCTGCGCCCAAAAGCGAAGGCGAACGGGTCCATCGGCGGCATCGGCGGGGTGGGCGGGAGCGGCCCCGTCGGCGGGGTGGGCGGCGGCGGGCCGGGGCTGCCCCAGCCCCAGCCCCCGGCGTCCCAGCGGTTGCGCTCGGCCCGCGCGGCTTCCTGCGCCTGCGCGGCGCGCTCGCGGGCGGCCTGGGCCGTGTTCAGGGCGTTCAACAGCTTGGCGCCGTCCTCCGCGCTGATCTTCTTCTCCTCGATCATTTTCAAGATGCGTAATTGTTCCTCGCTCATCGTTTTGCTCCTCTGCCGGGCGCAGCCGGCGTCTGCTGAATAGTGGATGGGTGATACCCGTCAAATGCGGCTGGGCCGCGCCTAACGAATGACCGTCGTGCCGGCGGCGTCTTCCTCACGGCCCCGCGCGGGGATGTCCTGGCCCTGCAGCAGGGCCAGCGCTTCCGCCGAGGTCAGCCGCCCCGCGCTCAACTCATCGAGGATCAGTTGGCGCTGCTCGCTGCTCATGGCGGCGAGGGTCACGGCCTGCGGGGCCGGGGCGGGTTCGGGCGCTTGCAGGCCGAAGCCCAGCGCGTCGATCACCTCGTCGAGCCGGGCTACCACGGTCGGATACGAAATCCCCAACTCTTCTTCCACGTCCTTGATTTTGCCGCGACACTTGACGAAAATGGCGATAAACTGCTGCTGCTCGCGGGTCAGGTAATAAAACCGGCCCAGGCTGAACAGCCCTTCGAGCATCGTATGGCAGCGCCGGCAGCGTAGCCGCGTGACCGCCAGTTCATCGCCGCAGACCGGGCAGGTGCCCGGCACCGGGTAGAGGGCATTTTCCGGCCCCATGCTTACAAACCTCCGTGCAGCACGAACCAGTCTTGCACCTGCTCGCGCCGGCGCTGGTATTCGCGCATGCATTTGGCCCGGTGGGCGATGCGCTCGACCCGGCCCTGCTGAGCGGCGCGCGGGGCAGCGCCCCATCCCTGTGTGCGGCGCGCGCGATGCACGCTGATGCGCCAGTTGGCGATGACCATATCCATTGTGCGCCTCCTTCGCGGGACCGGTGGTTGCTTGCCCACCGGCTTAAGAATGTTTATCCGTTACTTGATTATATTAACACCACTTGCAAGAAAAGTCAATACCTTTGCCCAACCAATTTAGTCATTTTGCCAAATTCGTTGAAAATCTCAAAGCCCGGATTAAAATAATTAAGCCCCCTGGTTGCCCACGGGGATTTTGCGGGAGGAGGCGCCGGTTTCCAATCGGCCCACTGCCTTGCCGCGGGGTAGGGGCTGGTTTGAAACCGGCCTCTCCGGCCTGCCGTAGATCCCGCCACCCAGCCGGCGATGTTTACCGGCCCGCTACCGTTGTTCACCGGGGCTGCAACCGGGTCTGGGTATGCTCTATCATTATAGAAAGCTGTGAGTAGCTTGCTGAGCCGGAGTCTTGTAAAATAGGATCCGGTGGCAGTGTTGTAGCCTGAGTGGGAAATGCGGCCCGGTCGCCGCGCTGAAACGTAAGGAGATCCTATGGGTTGGATAGCATTCCTGTTGCTGGTGCTGGGCATTAGCGCGGTGGTGGGCCGGCACGTGGGCCGGTTCCAGGACGCCTGCACGGAGATGACCGGGATGATGGCCGGCATGACCATGGGCATGCTTAACGGCTTCGTGCTGGGCTATGCCGCGGCGGCGGCCACCGGCAACATGTTCTGGGGTAACGTCATCGGCATCGGCCTGGGGCTGACGCTGGGTGCCTACTACGGCCTCGGCGGCGGGTTGATGGGCGTGATGGACGGCGCCATGGGCGGGCTGATGGGCGGCTCAATGGGCGCCATGCTCGCCGTGATGGTCGCTGCGCCGGAGTGGGCGCAGATCGCCACCGGCGGCCTGCTCGGCCTCATCTATCTCGCGGGCATGGCGGGCCTGATCGTCCTCATCGAGCAGCGCGCGCCCCAGTACGCCGATCTGCACCGCCTCGCTCCGCTGTTTGCCCGCGGCGGCCCCGGCCCGGACGAGGACGACGCCGAGTTCGAGGGAACCGGCTCGCCGGTGGACGGCCCGGTGAATTACTACGAGCTATTCGACATCCCCGTGCGCGCCTCTATCGACCGCATCGTGGCGGCGTACACGGCCTATGTGGCGAGCGCGGATGCCGGGGGGAAGACGCTGGCGCAAACCGCCCTGGGCACGCTGACCAACCCGGAAGCGCGAGCGCGCTATGACCGGGAGTTGGCCCTGGCCGCCGGGCTGGACGAGTGCTGCCCGCCGCCCCGCCGTTCGACGCCCGCGACCTCGCGCCCGCCCGTCGCCGCCGCGGCCCCCGCGACGGTGATCCACCCGCAGCCCGCGCCGGCCCGCCCCGCCGTCCGACCGCAGGCGCGCCCCGCTGCCGCCCCGGCACCTGCCTCTAAAGAGGCATCCTCCCCGGCCTTTAACTGGCGCATCGCCGTCGTAGTCGCGCCCATCCTGGTGGCCGCCGGGTTCGTCGTGTTGACCGGCAATCCGTTTGCCGCGCCGTCCGCCGCTGCCGGTCCCGGCCTGAGCGCGCTGCAGGCCCAGGCCGTGCCGGCCCCGGTCGGCCCCGACGGTGTGCAGACGCTGGATCTGGTGGTCAACGGCACGACGATGAGCTACAAGCCCAGCGTGATCCAGGTGAAGCAGGGCGTACCGGTCCGCTTCAACCTGAGCGTGGAAGGCCGCGATCCGGGCTGCGGGCGCTTTGTGGGGCTGCGCGGGCTGGGCGAGCATGGCATTGCCACGCCCGGCGAGGTGACGGCGTTCCAGTTCACGCCGCAGCAAACCGGCCAGTTCGAGATCAATTGCAGCATGAACATGATGCGGCCCGGCTACCTGATCGTCACGCAGTAATGTGTCACACCCACATTGTCATTCTGAGCGGAGCGAAGAATCTCGGTCTCGTAGCGCGAAAGACGAGACTCTTCGATGCGCTCAGAGTGACAAAAACCGTGGGATCGACTACTCGGTGAGGCGCGCGTCCGGGCGGCTGTTCGACGCCTACCTGGCGGTCGATTGGAGCGCCCGCAGCCTGCCCAGCCCCGCCACGCCCACCCGCGACGCGCTCTGGGTGGGGGAAGCAACGATAGATGCGGAGGGACCAGCCCTCCGCATCGGCGCATCCTACTGGCGCACCCGGCACGCCTGCATCGCTCATGTGCGCGCCCGCCTGCTGGCCCACCTGGCGGCGGGGCGCCGGGTGCTGGTGGGGTTTGATTTCCCCTACGGCTACCCCGCCGGGTACGCGGCGGCGCTCGGTCTGCCGCCGCCCGCGCCGCCCTGGCGCCGCATCTGGGACGCGCTGGCCGCGCTGATCGTGGACGAGCCGGCGAACGCCAACAATCGCTTCACGGTGGCCGCCCGGCTGAACGCGCGTTGTGGCCCACCGGGATCCGGCCCGCTCTGGGGCTGCCCGCCCGCCGCCTGTGCACCCACCCTCGCCCCAACCAGCCCCGGCTATCCCTATGAAGTGGGGCTGGGGCACAGTCTGGCTCGCACCCGCCGGACCGAGGCGCGGGCGCCGGGCACCCAGCCCGCGTGGAAGCTGCTGGGGCAGGGCAGCGTGGGCGGCCAGGCGCTGCTGGGCATCCCCTACGTGCGCGCGCTGCGCGACGATCCGGTCCTGGCGCCCGCCAGCCGGGTCTGGCCCTTCGAGACCGGCTTCACCCCGGCGCCCACGCCACCGCATGCCCCGGCCATCGTCCACGCCGAGATCTGGCCGGGCATCGTGCCGGGACCGCTGGACCCCGCGATCCCCATCCGCGACGAAGCCCAGGTGTGCGCGGTCGCCGGCTGGCTGGCGGCCCAGGATGCCGCGGGCACGCTGGGCGCTCTGTTCGCGCCGCCCCGCGGCCTCGCCGCCGCTGATCTCACAGTCTGTCAGGCGGAAGAGGGCTGGCTGCTCGGGGCGTAGCAGGCCGCAACGCACGGATTGTGAAAAGGGGCCGGTTGCAACCCGGCCCCTCCAACATCATGGCGCGTGCTAGACGCCCGGCGGCGGGAGCGATCAGCGGCGCATTTCCTCGCCCGGTGTGATCACCAGGTACATTTGCTGCAGATACGTCCAGCGGCGCAGGAACGAACTCCAGGCGGTGTGATAGAAGCCGCCGTTGCCCACGTCCATCAGGTAGATGGTATTGGCATCGTAGCCGTAGGCCACCACGGTGTGCTCGTGGGGCACCAGCCGGAACGTTTCCCCCTGGTACGTGCGTGTGTAGATCGGGCGCGCCGCCTGGCCGGAGGTAAACCAGACCACGACGGGGTGCCCGGCGCGGAGTTCAGCTTTGAGCCGGTTCACATCGCCATAATACACGGTCGCGTCATAGCCGCGGCGTTCGAGCACGGGCACCAGCGGCTCGGCGTAGATGCCGTAATTCGTGATCCCGCCGAAGGGCATGTTAATATCGCCCCGGAAGCCCTTATGCGGGTTGGGGCTGAGCGGCACCTCGCGGATGAAATCACGTTGCGACACCAGGTTGCCCCAGTAGAGCGTGACCGCGGCGGCGGCGGTGTATTCGCAGCTCAGGCTGTACCACTGGCGCACCGATGGGAAATCGGGGATGACGACGCGCGATCCCGCGGCGCCCGCCTGGGTGGGGGCGAGGAGCGTGGCCGCGAGAACCAGCACCGCAGGGAACAACCGTTTCCAGGTACTAGACTTTCGACTCCTGGCACTCATGGAACACCTCGTATATTGGCATACCGCCGGGCAAAGGCGCTGCTAGCGGCAAGGTCGCTACCATGCTCGCCATAAGGTGGCGTATGCGGTGGCGTGTAACCCGGTCGCCGGTGCCCGCCGGGTTCACATGCGGATCCTGGAAGTGTGGACCATCGCGCCGCCGGCCTACGCGGACAGCCGGGCGCCCTACAGGTAATGCTTCTACTAACAGCGACTTTCGTGCCATTGGCTTCTTCAGCGGGGCTGTCCGCGGCGCGGCCCGCTTCTTGCTTTTACAAACGGCGAACTCACCCATGGAGGATCTCGCGTATGCCCACGAATCGCCCACGCCCGTATATTTTGACCTTGCTACCGGTCGTTTTGATGGTGGCCGGCCTGGTCTGCCTGGCGGGGGCCGCGCTGGGCGGCGTGGCCCCGGCGCTCCACCCACCGCAGGCGCTATCGGCCCCCGCCGGGGCGACGCTGGCGCACGCCGCGGTGTCGCGGGTCGGCCTCGCGGCGCTGTTGCCCGCCCCGGCCCAGCCCGCCGAACCAGACAACGCCACGACCGATTCGGGCAGCGACGGCAATTTGCCGCTGTGGATCGGGCTGGGGGCGCTGGGTTTGCTGCTGCTGCTGGAGGGGGGCGCGCTGGCGCTGGACGCCCGCCAGGCGCGTTGACGCGGGGCGAGTCCGTGCGAAAGTAGAAATGGACGGGCATACAGCCCGTCCATTTTTCTTGCCTGTGTTGGCTCCCTGACGAGGATTCGAACCTCGAACCTAGCGGTTAACAGCCGCCCGCTCTACCGTTGAGCTATCAGGGAATAGCGCGGTACCGTTGCTTAGTATACTCGAAGGCCGCCCATTTGTCAAGCACAAATTCGGCCCGTGCTGCAGGGCGGCGCGGGCCGTTATCCGTTGGATTCTCGTCACGGCGCCAGCAGTTGGTCCAGTTCGGCTTGCATTTGCGCGGCATTCATCTGTCCCACCAGAATCGACCGAATCCGGCCCTCCTGGTCGATAAACAGGTGCGTCGGCACATTGGTCACGCAATACTGGCCGGAGACCGTGCCGTCGTCCAGCAGGAAGGTCCAGTCATAGCCATTGTCTTGTATGAACTGGGCCACTGCGTCCGGGTCCTGGTCCACATTCACGCCCAGCACGGCGACGCCCCGATCTTTGTAGCGCTGGTACACACGCTCGATGATCGGCATTTCGTTGACGCAATGAATGCAGCTTGATTGCCAGAAGTTGATCCAGACCGGCTGGGAGCCACGATAGCTCTGGAGCTGGACATCGTGGCCGTCGAGGTCGGTCAGTGTAAAGTCGGGTGCCAGATCGCCGACGTGCGGGCTCAGGTCTTTGTCGCAGCGCGCGCTGCCGGTGAGGCCGGCGACCTTCTGGGGGCCGCTCGCGATCTGGCCGGCGGGCTGCCAGACGAGGCCAAACGCGAGCGCCAGCAGCAGGAAGACGGTAATCGTGGTGATTCGTGGGGGAAACGGCAGCGTGGGCCGATCGCTCTGCGGGCCGGATACGCGCGCAGGGTAGCCAGGGGCGGGCGGGGCCGGCGCGGCGAAGGAATAACCGCAGAACGGGCAGTGCAGATTCCAGCCGGGCGGGACCGGCTGCCGGCAAGCAGGGCAGGTACGTTGGGCCATCACGAGATGCTCCTTTGCAAGGGTTGGGGAGTCGCTGGGTGCTGAGTGCCCCCGGCGCAGGGGCCGCCCTGGCGGCGCCGCTTCGCGAACAGCCCGATCTTAGCAGGTGGGCGCCTGCGCGTCAAGCGGGATGCGCAGGGAGGGCGGCGCTCTGAATGCCGGGCCGGGGCTGAGGGGTCGCCGCGCGGGGAACCGCCTGTCGGGCTACGCTGATTGCGCGTCGGGGGGTAGCGTGGCGATGCGATTGCGCCCGCCGCGTTTGGCCTCGTAGAGGGCCCGGTCGGCTTTGTCGAGCACGGCCATGACGCTCTCGGCGTCTTCCGGGTAGGAGGCCACGCCCAGGCTGATGGTGATGGTGCCCAGCGGCTGGAACTCGCCTTCCGGGAAGGTGTGATCCATGACCGCGCGGCGCAACTTGTCGGCCACGTGGAGGGCATCGACCTTCCAGGCACTCTCCAGGATAATGCAGAACTCCTCGCCCCCGTAGCGGGCCAGGATGTCGCCGCCGCGGATGACCGCGCGCATCAGGTCGCACACGGTGCGCAGCACCCCGTCGCCGGCCAGGTGGCCGTTGCGGTCGTTATAGTGCTTGAAGTGGTCGATGTCGATCATGATCACCGCGAAGGGGTGCGGGGTGCGGGCGATGGCCTCGGCCTTGCGTTCCAGGATCTGCTGCAGGAAGCGCCGGTTATAGAGGCCCGTGACCTCGTCGGTGACGGCGAGGGCTTCCAGCCGCTCGTTGGCGACGGCCAGTTCGCGCGTGCGCTCGGCGACCAACTGTTCGAGCACGTTGTTCATGTTCTGCAAGCGGGCCGCCGCTTCCGCCAGCTCCTTGTTGCGCAGTTGCAGCCAGGCCGTGTGCTCTTGTTCGCGCTGGCGCAGGCGCGCGCTGATGTTGCGCATCAGCTTCCAGACCAGGAACGGCGCCGTGTTGATCAGTTCCAGGAAGGCATCTTTGGTGAAGCGCAACGCCTGGACTTCGCCGCGCGCCCGCGCCGTGGCCGAGCGGGGCCGCGCCTCGATCACGCCCATTTCGCCGACGAACTCGCTGTAGCCCCGCGCCATCATCTGGCGATTCTCCACGCCCCGCTGGGTGATCTCGACATCCCCGGAGACAATCAGGTAGACGGCGTCGCTGGGGTCGCCCTCGTAAAACAGGATCTCGCCCGGCGCGAAGACGCGCACCTCGGCTACCTGCGCCAGCCGTTCCAACTGGTTGTGGCCCAGGTTGGCTTCGGAGTCGTGCTCGGCCAGTTCGCGCAGCAGCGCCAGGGGCGTCGCAATGGGGACCGGATCGGGGGTGGGGATGCGGGGCGTGGGTGGTTCCGAAATCGAACGGGGACGCGTGTGCCTCATCGGGCGACTCTCCAATGCCTCGCATGGGTCGGGTTGCAGCATCAGGCGACTCCTCTACACCTCACACGACGTGTTACCCAGGCAGCGCGGGAAGGACCAAGTTCAGAACCGGGCGGCGCAGGAAGCTGAGCAAGCAAGCCCGACCGCACCGCGGTGGCTACTACTCATAGGTCTATTGTAATGGGTTGCCCGGCAAACGGCAAGGGGGATCGTCCCGTGTCCCAGGGCGCCGGCGTGCCGGTTACGCATCACTACCCGTCACGGCCGCGGCGCCGTGCTGTTGTATTCTTGGACAGGATCGCTTGTGGTAGCGAGAGAGGATTGACTGCGGCGGCCGCCTTCGCCCGCCGCGAATCAGGTGTGGTCAGCGCCGTCTTGATGCTGTGCGTCATCATTTGCACGGGTATCCTGCCACGTTCTATATTGTGAGTGGCCCGCCGGGGTTACGCCTGCCCATCCCCCTGGTTGCCGGGCCGTCGCTTCAGCCGTACAGCACGGGAGTTTTGAGCATATGAAAGCGTTAGGGCGCGCGCTCGTCTATATGCGCGCGTATTGGCCGCAGGCGCTGGCCGCCTTCCTCAGCCTGGTGCTCGTCAGCGCCGGCACCTTGATCACCCCGCAACTGATCCGCCAACTGATCGACAACGGCATCCGCGCGGGCGATGAATCGCTGGTGCTGGCGCTGGCCGGGGCCATTGTAGCCGTGGCGCTGGTGCGCGCCGTGTTCACCTTCTTGCAGGGCTATCTCTCTGAGAAGGTCTCGCAGCATGTCGCCTATGACTTGCGCAACCAGTTGTTCGCCCAATTGCAGCAACTCAGCTTCAGCTATTACGACCAGGCGCAGACCGGCCAGTTGATGACCCGCGCGACGAACGACGTGGAACTGGTGCGCCAGTTCGTCAGCCAGGGGTTTTTGCAGTTCATCAGCGCGCTGGTGATGCTGTTCGGCACGGCGATTATCTTGCTGCTCACCAACTGGGGCCTGGCGCTCATCGCGCTGCTGGTGGTGCCGGCCATGCTCGTGGTCATGGGCCTGTTCATCCGCAACGTGATCCCGCGCTTCAAGCGCGTGCAGCAGCGGCTGGGCGCGCTGAATACGATCTTGCAGGAGAATCTGGCCGGGGTGCGCGTGGTCAAAGCCTTCAACCGGGGCGACTACGAGCGCAGCCGGTTTGACGCGGCCAACGACGCGCTGCTGGGCGAGAACCTGGGCGTGGTGGGCGCCTTCGCCACCAACTTCCCGCTGACCTTCTTCATCGCCAGCCTGGGCACGCTGGGCATCATCTGGATCGGCGGGTTGCAGGTCATCGGCGGGTCGCTGAGCCTGGGCAGCCTGGTGGCCTTCAACACTTACCTGGCTTTCCTGGTCATGCCGGTGATGATGCTGGGCATGATCAGCGCCATGCTGTCGCGGGCCGGGGCCTCGGCCACGCGCGTGTTCGAGGTGCTCGACGCGCAGATCGAGGTGGCCGACAAGCCGGGCGCCGTGCCGCTGCCGCCGATCACGGGCCAGGTGCGCTTCGACAACGTCAGCTTCCGCTATGTCGGCGCCGAGCGCGACGTGTTGCACGAGGTCGGCTTCAGCGCGCAGCCGGGCCAGACCATCGCCATCGTCGGCGCCACCGGGTCGGGCAAGACGACGATCATCAACCTGATCCCGCGCTTCTACGACGTGACCGGCGGCGCGGTGCTCATCGACGATCATGACGTGCGCGACGTGACGCTCGACAGCCTGCGCCGCCAGATCGGCATCGTGCTGCAAGAATCGACGCTCTTCAGCGGCACGATTCGGGACAATATCGCCTATGGCCGGCCTGACGCGCCGATGGAACAGGTGATCGCGGCGGCCCAGGCGGCGGCGGCGCACGAGTTCATCGCCGCCTTCCCGCAGGGCTACGATACCGTGGTGGGCGAGCGCGGCGTGGGCCTGAGCGGCGGCCAGAAACAGCGTATCGCCATCGCCCGCGCCCTCTTGCTCGACCCGCGCATCCTCATCCTCGACGACAGCACGGCCAGCGTCGACGCCGAGACCGAGTACCGCATCCAGCAGGCGCTCGACTCGCTGATGGTCGGGCGCACCAGCTTTGTCATCGCCGCCCGCATCAGCACCGTCCGCCGCGCGGACCTGATCCTGGTGTTGCAAGACGGGCGCCTGGTCGGAGCGGGCACCCACGCCGAATTGCTGCTGGATAACGAGGTCTACGCCGAGATTGCCGGGTCGCAGTTGCGTGAAGATATCCCCGGTCAGCAAGCAGTGGCCCCGGCGGCGCAGGAGGTGGCGCCATGATGCGACATGGGGTGGGCAAAGGCCCCACCGGCAAGCCCAAGAACGCCGCCGCCGTCGCCCGCCGCCTGCTGGCCTACTTGCACCCGCACCGGGCGCAACTCGCCGTCGTGATGGTCCTCATCCTCGTGGGCACGCTGGCGACGACCGCCGGGCCGTACCTGATCGGCCAGGCCATCGACACGGCTATCGCCGGGCGCGACCCGGCCCTGCTCGGCTGGATCATGGGCCTGCTGCTGCTGTCCTACCTGGTCAACTTCGCGGCCATGCGCAGCCAGTTCCTGATCATGGGCGGGGTGGGCCAGCGCACGCTGGCGCGCATCCGCGCGGCGCTGTTCGCCCACGTGCAGCGCCTGCCGCTGGCCTACTTCGACAAGCACGATGCCGGCGACCTGATGTCGCGCATGGTGAACGACGTGGACACGCTCAACCAGTTGCTCACCAACGGGCTGGTGCAACTTCTGGGCAGCCTGCTGGCAATTGTCGGCGTGCTGGCCGCTATGATCCTGCTCAACTGGGAACTGGCGCTGGCGAGCTTTACCGTCGTGCCGGTGATGATCGTGGTCACGTTCCTCATTTCCCGGCAGGCGCGCATCGCCTACCGGCGCACGCGGACGGCCATCGGCGACGTGTCCACGCAGTTAGAGGAGAACATCCAGGGGGTGCGCGTGGCCCAGGCGTTCAACCGCGGCGCCACGAACCAGGAGCGCTTTGTGCGCGCCAACGCCGCCAACCGCGACGCCAACGTCTCGGCTACGGCGATCACCTCGACCTTTACCCCGGCCATGGACGTGCTGGGCACGCTGGCGACGGCCATCGTCGCGGCCTACGGCGGCTACATGGTGATCAACCATCGCCTGGAGATCGGCGTGATCGTGGCCTTCCTGGCCTATGTCCAGCAGGTGCTGCGGCCCGTGCAGCAGATCGCGCAGCTTTACACACAACTCCAGGCCGCCCTGGCCGGCGGCGAACGCATCTTCGCGCTGCTCGACGAGCCGGCGGGCGATGTCGACGCGCCGGACGCGGTTGCCTTGCCCGATGCGCCTGCGTCCGTGAGCTACGAACATGTGGACTTCGCCTATGAGCCGGGCCAACCGGTGCTGCACGACATCAACCTGGCGACGGCGCCGGGCCGCACCGTCGCGCTCGTCGGCGCGACCGGGGCCGGCAAGACGACGATGGCCTCGCTGATCCCGCGCTTCTACGACGTGACCGGCGGCGCGGTGCTCATCGACGGCCACGACGTGCGCCGGGTGACCCGCGAGAGCCTGCGCCGCCAGATCGGCTTCGTGCTGCAGGATCCCTTCCTGTTCAGCGGCACGATCCTCGACAACATCCGCTATGGGCGGCTCGACGCCACGCCCGAGGATGTCGAGCAGGCGGCTCGGCTGGCGAACGCGCACGACTTCATCACCCGGTTGCCGCAGGGCTACGAGACGCCGGTGGGCGAGCGCGGCACCTTGCTCAGCCTGGGCCAGCGGCAACTGATCTCGTTCGCCCGCGCCCTGCTGGCGAACCCGCGCATCCTGATCCTGGACGAAGCCACCAGCAGCGTGGACACGCGCACCGAGTTGCTGATCCAGGACGCGCTGAGCCGCCTGCTGACCGGGCGCACCAGCTTCGTCATCGCCCACCGGCTGAGCACCATCGTCAACGCCGACGAGGTGGTGGTGCTGGAGCAGGGGCGGATCGTGGAGCGGGGCACGCACCGGGAGTTGCTGGCGCGGGGTGGGGCCTATACCACGCTGTACAGCCGCCAGTTCCGCGACATCGCCGAGCCGGTGGGCGAACTGGTGCCGGTGGGCGCGACGGCGCCGCTGTCTGTGTCCGGCAACGGCGCGACCCACCGCAACGGCAGCGGCTGAGCCGGGGAGGTGGCGCGGGCATGGCGGTGATGTGGCCGGCGGCCTGCCCGGCGACGGCGAACGCCGCCGAGCGCGCAGTCTTTGCCGCCGTCGAACGCTGGCTGGGGGCGGACTGGGCGGCCTGGTTCCAGATCGCCGTGCCGGGGCGCGATCCCGCACCGTACCCCGGCGCGCCTCGGCGTGCGCCGGCCCCGCTGCGCGCCGATTTTATTCTGCTTGATCCCACGGGGCTGTATGTGATCGAGATCAAGGGCTGGCGCGCCGCCTCGGTCGTGGACGCCGATGACAGCACGATCACGTTCCGCAACGGCGCCCGCGCGCAGCACCCGCTGGTCCAGGCCTACCGCTATGCCGCCGGGTTAGCGGCGCTGGTGCGCGCGCAGCCGGGCGTCCTGGGGGGCGCCGCGATCCCCGTGCGCTATGCCGCCGCGCTGCCCTACGTCCGCGCCGCCGAACCGGCCGGGCGGCCCTGGTCAGCCGCCCTGAGCGGCCCGCGGCTGCTGCTCGCCGCCGATTTCGGGCCAGCGCTGCCGGCGCGCCTGGAAGCCCTGCCTCCGTCCGGCGCCCCGCTGCCCGCCGCGCAGCACGCGGCCATCGCTCGCCTGCTCACGCGCCCACAGGCCGCCCCGCCGCCCGTGGCGCCGCGCCTGTTCGAGTGAACCGGGGTGCGGGCGCTGGAGTCGGGCGGCGTAATTCTGATCATCGGCCAGGCCGGTGTGAAACCGGCCCCTACAACGCAAGCAGCGGAGTGATTCTGGCGGGCAGCAGGCCGGTGTGAAACCGGCCCCTACATCGCGCAATCGGCAGGGTGATTCTAGCGGGAGGCAGGCCGGTGTGAAACCGGCCCCTACACCGCGAAATTCCCGGTGTCCGCTATCCACGGCAGGTGGCGGGCCGGTGTGAAACCGGCCCCTACACCGCAAAATCGCGAGGACCGGCTCAGCCCTGCGCCGCCCCCGCTTCCACCCAGGCGTCGCTGACGTGCGCGGCGCCGGAGCGCTTGATGCGATAGGCTACCTCGCGCGCCTGCCGTCCGATGAGAAAGAGGCTGCCGAGCAAGTCGTGGTAGTAGAGGCCCACGAAGTAGAGGTTGGGCACCTGCGGCGCAGCCTGGATGTCGAGTTGCGGCTTCTTGGCCTCGGGGATGGCGATGTAGGGGGCCAGGTACTCCAGCGCGGCGCGGAAGCCGGTCGCCAGGATCACGGCGTCGAAGGCTTCCTGCTTGCCGTCGGCGAACTCCACACCGTCGGGCGTGAAGCGCTTGACCCCGCGCGCCACCTGCACCCGGCCCTTGCGGATCAGGTCGAGGATCTCCAGGCCGATGACCGGGAACTCGTCCGCCGGGCCGACCGGCAGGCCGAGCTTGCGCATGGTGCGCATGCGGTTCCAGCTTAGCGCGGTGCGCACCGCGCGGATGGCGCGCGGCGGCAGGTAGCTGAGCGGCACCGCCCAGTCGCTCATCGGCACGCCCAGGAGCCGGCGCGGCACCATGGCGATGCCGCTGCGCACCGACAGCGTCACCTGGGCCGCCTTGGTCGTCAGGTCGCGGGCGATCTCGGCGCCCGAATTGCCCATGCCGACGACCAGCACCCGCTGCCCGGCGAACGGCGCGGCGTTGTGGTACTCCGACGAATGCACCAGCTTGCCACGGTAGGTGTCGATGCCGGGGATTGGCGGCGTGTGGGGGTGGGCGGCGATGCCTGTAGCGGCGACCAGCACCGGCGCCTCCCAGATCGTGTCCGCCGTGTAGACGTGCCAGCCGGTGTCCGTATGCTCGGCCCGTTCGACGCGCTGGCCCGTGCTGATGGTCAGGTTGAAGCGCCGGGCGTAGGCGCGCAGGTATTGCAGGAACGCGGCGCGCGGCACGAACACCGGGTAGCCGCGCGGCAGGCGGTAGCCGGGCAGGCCGGAGATGAGCCGCCCCGTGTGCAGGTGCAGGGCGTCGTAATGGCGGCTCCAGCTATAGCCCACCTCGGGCCCGGCCTCCAGAATGCGCGAGGCGATGCCCACGTGTTGCAGCATGGCCGCGGTTGCCAGCCCCGCCGGCCCGGCTCCCACAATCAACACCGGCTCTTTGCGCACGAGCGGGCGCGTGTCCTCATCCATCACAATCTCCTTCTTCCGGTAACGGGGCGGCGGTGCGCCCGATCCAGGCGGCCAGCAACGCGGGGCGCGCCGCCGGGTCGCCCAACAGGCGGCGGCGCGCCGGGAGCAGGCGCGGCCAGGTCAGCAGCCCGGCGATCATGCCGCGCAGGCGGGCACGAGCCGCCGGTTCGCGCATGTGGCGCAGAGCTTCCGTGGCGAAGCCGATCTGCGCGGCGAGGATGGCACCCGCGTTGCGGAGTAACACCGGGCCGGGCAGATCCTTTGCCAGCAGATACAGGAAGTTGCGCCCGCAGTAGTACGAGGCCAGCACCCCGCCCCCTGTCGCACTGAGCATATGGCGTACCCGCGCGGTGGGCACGTAGATGCCCCGGTAGCCGCGCAAGCGGGCGCGCAGGTTCAGGTCCACATCCTCGCAGTACATGGTCAGCGCCGGGTCGAAGACCGGGGGCAGGGGCGCGTCGGGCGCGGGCGCGCCGCTGAGGTCGGCCAGCATCGCGCGCCGGTAGAGCGCCGCCGCTGCACAGGCGCCGAACACCTCTTCCTCGCGGTCATACTGCCCCGTGTCGGCCTGCCAGACGCCGCGGCTGTTGGGCACGCCGTCGCGCCCGTAGTAGTCGCCCGCCGAGTGGAAGCGCCCCGGATCATCGTAGAGCACCAGCCGCGAGGCCGCGAACCCCGCCCAGGGGTGGCGGTCCAGCGCGGCGACCAGTTCGGCCAGCCAGGTGGGGTCGGGCACGGCGTCGTTGTTCAGCAGGGCCAGTAGTTGCCCGCGCGCCGCGTGCAGCCCGGTGTTGGCCGCGCCCACGAACCGGCGGTTGCGCCGCAGCCGCAAAAAGCGCACTTCCGGGTAGGTGGCTACCACGGCGGGCGTCGCGTCGGTGCTGTGGTCGTCCACGACCAGGATCTCGAAGTCGCGGAAGGTCTGGGCGCGCAGGGCGTCGAGGCAGGCGGGCAGCAGCGCCGCCCCGTTGTACGACGGGATGCAGACGGAGACGCGCGGCGCGCTCAGGGGGTGGCCTCCCAGGGCGGCGGCCAGGGCCAGGCCAGGGTCCAGGTGGCCCGGTCGTGCCCTAGTTCGAGCAGGCCGCGCAGCGTGGCGCCCGCCGGGCCGGCAGCCAGCCTGACGGGGAGATCGAGCGCGCGGCTCAGGGCCTCGGCGAGGCCCGGCACCTGGGCGGCCCCGCCCGTGAGGGTCAGGCCGTCGCGGCGCACCACTTCGCGCGTGGGTGCGTCCAGGTCTTCCCAGAACCAGGCCAGGCGCTCGACCAGGACGCGCGTCGCTTCGTTGAGGCCCGCGCTCACGTCTTCGGTGCGGAACTCGGGCAGGCCGGATCGATTATGGGGGTTGGGTGGCACCTCGCCGAAAGCCCCGCCCGCGCTCACGGCCACGCGCGTGCCCTCCACCACCTGCGCCGCCTGGTCGAGCGTGCCGAACTCGCGGCGGGCTTCCTCGGCCATGGCCGGGGTGATGCTGATGCCGCGGCGGCGCACGGCGCGGACGACGGCCCGGTTGAACCAGTCGCCGCCGAGCGGCCAACTGCCCGCGATCTGGATGCGCCCGCCCGCCAGCACGGCGATCTCGGCCCGCCCGGCGCCGATGTCGCACACGGCGTGCGGCCGCGCGCCGCGGATCGGCAACTCAGCCCCCACGGCGGCGGCCAGCGTGGCGGGCACGGCCAGCGCCGTCCCGATCCCGGCATATTGCAGCACGTCCTGCGTAATCTGCCGGTCGGCATCGGTGGCCGGGGCGGGCAGGGTATAGAGCGCGCGCGGGCGCCGGGCCAGGCGGCGCAGGGCGCGCTCGCCCCCCAGCGCCTCGTGCAGCGCGGCGCGCACCAGAGCCACGGCCGGATCGAACGCGGCCACCAGGCCGTCGCGCCAGGGCGGCACCAGCTCGACCCCCGTGGGCAGGGTGCCGCGGGCGATGGCCGCAGCCTGCGCACCCACCGCGACCACGCTGTGCCGCTGCGGGTCGACCAGCGTCACGGCGGGCAGGACGATCACATCCTCGCCGTCCGCCGCGGGGCCTTGATACTTGCCGGGCACGATCCGCGCGAGGCGCAGCGTGCTGGTGCCCAGATCGAGAACAAGATCGCGTCCGGTTCCATTCGTCGCCATGGCTAGACCTGCAAGCTGGGGGTAGTGGCGATATAATCGGCCAGCGCGGCTTCCCACGAGCGCAGACGGATCCCGTCCGCCGCCGCGACCGTATTCGCCAGGGTGGAGTAGGGGGGCACCGGTGCCGGGCGCTGGAACGTGGTCAGCGGCACCGGCGTGAGCGGAACACTGCCGCGCCCGGTCAGTTCCATGATCCGCTGGGTGTAGGCGTAGCGCGAGCACTCGCCCTCGTTGACCAGGTGATACCAGCCGTAGGCGGGGTGCGGGCGGCTCACCAGTTCCAGGATCGCGGCGGCCATGTCCTCGGCATAGGTCGGCGTGGCGACCTCGTCGTCGACCACGCTGAGCGCGCCCCGCGCGTCGGCGGCCTGGGTGATCTTGTGGATGAAGTGGTTGCCTGTGCGCCCGTAGAGCCAGGAGACGCGGGCGATATAGAACTTTTGCAGCAGGTGTTCGACGTATCGCTCGCCCGCCGCCTTCGACTTGCCGTACACGCCGAGCGGGCTGCGCGGGTGCCATTCGTCGTAGGGCGCCGTCGCGGTGCCGTCGAAGACGACATTGGTGCTGACGTAGAGCAGCGCCGCGCCGGTCTGCGCGCAGGACAGGGCCACGTTGCGCGTGCCCAGGCCATTGATCGTGTAGGCCAGGTCGGGATTGCGCTCGCAGCCATCCACGTCGGTGTACGCCGCCGGGTGCAGCACCACGTCGGGGCCGAACTCGCCGAGGGCGCGGTCGAGCGCGGCCCGGTCGATCAGATCGTGCTCGGGCCGGTTGAGCGGCAGCACGCTATGCCCGGCGGCGCGCGCCTGGCGGTCGAGGGTGGCGCCCAGGGTGCCGCGCGTGCCCGTAATCGCAATACGCATAGATCTCCTTACCCGGCAAACAACGTCAATAGGCGCCCCGTGCGGCCGGTGTCCGTACCGGCCTGGGGCAGGGGAAGCACATCCCGCGCCCGCCCGATCCCGGAGCGGCGCGCGCAAGCGGGGGCATCTGCCGCCATGCGGCGGCGCTGGCTGTGGTACAATGGCGCGGCGCCTGGCCCAACCCGCCGGCGCCGGCTCGCCGTTGCCGTCCGTGCGGCCGAGGGGAGCGGTCCTACTGGGCGCAGTGTACCATATCGGTCGGGTGCCGGTCAACCGCGCGCCCGGAGGCTCAAGCCTCCGGCTAGCGTTACGAAAGCCGCCGCGGCGGCCTCACCGCGAATCCGCGTAGCAAAAGCCTGCGGAACCCGTATCCTGCGTGGAACGTTAAGTGATATAGAGGTGGTACTATGTCCACCGTCCTTTGCATATACAGGAAAGGGTCACCTTTGCCATGATTCGCGGCTCACACGCGCCCCGCCGTAAGGCCCTGGCGCTGTCCTACGCATTATTTGCGGCGCTGCTGCCCGCCCTCTGGGGCTGTGGCGGCGAGGTTGTGCCGAGTCCCACGGCCACGCCCGTAACTGTTGCGCCGACGGCCACTGCCGAACCGCCGACGCAGGCGCCGGCCACGAGCGTGCCCGCGCCTCCGGCCACGGCGACCACGGCGCCCGCCGCGCCCACTGATACGACGGTGCCGCCTTCGGACACGCCGTTCCCGCAGTTGCCCACGGTGACAACCGCCCCGCCGACGGCGACCAGTGCGCCCGCCGGCACGCCGGTGCCGCCGAGCGACACGCCGGTGCCCGTGCCGCCGAGCGACACGCCGGTGCCCGTGCCGCCGAGCAATACGCCCGCCCCGGCCGCCACGCCGACTTCCGCCCCCGTTGCCAAGGGCGGGATCGTCTTCGTGCTGGACAAGACTCTGGCCGTGGTCAACCCCGACGGTTCGGGCCTGCGCCGCCTGGGCATCTCCGGCGACCTGACCGGCCCGCGCTGGTCGCCCGATAAGTCGCGCATCGCCTACCTGCTCGGCTACGGCCCCGCCGCCGACCTCTGGGTCGTGAACAGCGACGGCAGCGGCGCGCGCCGGCTGACCAGCACGCCCAATATCGGCGAGGCCGACCCGCGCTGGGCGCCCGACGGCCGCACGCTGGCCTACACCCGCACTGCCGACGGCAACCGCGACGGGCAGATCGATACGCGGGACAGCAGCGAAGTCTGGCTGGTGGGCGCCGATGGATCCAATCCACGCCGCCTCGCCGATGGCATGGACCCGGCGTGGGCGCCCGACGGCCAGCGCCTGGCCTTCGCCACCAACGGCCGCCGCGACAGCCAGGACCCCTACGGCGCCGACAACACCATCGACATGATCAACGCCCAGGGCCAGAACCGCTGGAGCCCGATCAAGATCAAAGATGTCCCGCAGGATACCAGCCTGGTCAACCCCGCCGCCCAGTTCAACGCGGGCACCAATTTCCTGCGTTACCCGGACTGGGCACCCAGCAACCACGCCATCGCCTTCATGGGCATCGGCCACAGCGGGCTGATCGTCACGGCCACCGACAAGGGCCAGAATATCACCCTGCGTGACTTCGACTACGAAGGTGGCTATGGCCGCGTGGCCTGGTCGCCCGACGGCGCGAAGCTGCTCTACCAGGTGCTGCCGCCCAGCGGCATCAACCAGCTTGCCGTGTTGCGCCTCAGCGACCGCCAGCGATTCGGGTTCGGCTCGTCCAAAGAGGGCACTGTCGCCCAGGGCGGCACCTGGGGGCCCGACAGCGCGCGCATCGCCTACATCCAGGGGGGCGAGAGCAGCAACCCCGCGGTGAACCCGGCGGGCGCGCTCGTGGTGGGCCGGCTCGACAACCCGGCCAGCCCGCAGCTCCTCGTCCCGCAAGGCGCCGCCGACCCCGACTGGCGGTAGGGGCGCGATCTGGGATCGCGTTCAGGGCGGCATGCCGTATCACAGCGGTATGCCGCCCTGTCTCGTTATAGCGGCACCCTGCATTGCCATGCCGGCCATATCGCCCGGAGTTGCGCTGATGAAACCAATCCTAGTCTCCGGCCTGATCAACGTCGAAGTGACCTTGCAGGTCGAGGGCTTTCCCATCGCCTATACGCCCGTGCGCTACCCGTTCTTCGGCGTGAGCAGCGCCGTGGCGGGCGTTGGCTACAACGTCGCGAAGGCGCTAGCGACGTTGGGTGATGCGGTGCGCTTTGCGTCGATCACCGGGCAGGACCTGGCGGGCGGGCAGGTGTTGGCCGCGCTGGACGAGGCCGGGATCAGCCGGGAGTTTGTCGTGACCGGGGTGCGGCAAACGCCCCAGTCGGTTATCCTGTACGACCGGGAAGGCAGGCGGCAGATCAACGTCGATCTCAAGGACATGCAGGAGCAGGTCTATCCGCCGGAGGGCTTTGCGGCGGCGCTGGCCGGCTGCGACCTGGCGATCCTCGGCAACATCAACTTCGCCCGCCCGTTCCTGGCCGCGGCGCGTGCCGCGGGCACCCGCATCGCCACCGACGTGCACGCCATCGCCGACCTGGACGACGCCTACAACCGCGACTTCATGGCTCAGGCCGATATCCTGTTCATGAGCCATGAGCGGCTGCCGGTCGCGCCCGAAGAATGGGTCGATGCGGTGCTGGCGCGCTATGGGCCGGAGATCGTGGTGGTGGGCCTGGGCGCGGCGGGCGCGCTGCTGGCCGTGCGCGCCGGCGGCTTCCGGGGCCGGTTCGCCGCCGTGCCCACCCGGCCCGTCGCAAACACGATCGGGGCGGGCGACGCGCTCTTCTCGGCCTTCGTCCACTTCTACAACCGCGCCCCCGATCCCTACCAGGCGCTACAGAAGGCGCTCGTCTTCGCCTCCTACAAGATCGGCGAGTCGGGCGCGGCATCCGGCTTCCTGACCGCGCCGCAACTGGACGCGCTTTACGCCGAAGTGGCGCACGGGCAACCATAAGTACCCTCAGCAAGTGCGATTTTGCGCGCTTGCCCCCATGGGCGCAACGTGATACACTAGCGCCGTGAACGACCCCACCGACGATTACTACATCGGCTTTAATCTGGTCAAGGGCCTCGGCCCGGTGCGGCTGCGCCGGCTGCTCGACACGTTCGACGACGTGGGCGCCGCCTGGCGCGCATCTCCCGGCGCCCTCATGGCCGCCGGGCTGGACGCTAAGGTCATCGAGAACCTGCTGGCGACTCGCCGCGACTTCGACGCGGCGGCGATCCGCGCCCGGTTGGACAGCCTGGGCGCCGGGGTGCTGACCTGGGCCAGCCCCGGCTATCCCGACCGGCTACGCCAGGTCGAGAACGCGCCGCCGGTGCTCTATGTGCTGGGCGAACTCACACCCGCCGACGATTGGGCCATCGGCGTGGTCGGCACCCGCCAGGTCACATCCTATGGCCGCGAAGTCACGGCCCGCCTCGCCGCCGACCTGGCCCGCAGCAAGGTCACGGTGGTGAGCGGGCTGGCGCGCGGCGTGGACACCCTGGCCCACAGCGCGGCGCTCGACGCGGGCGGGCGCACCGTGGCTGTGCTCGGCTCGGGTCTGGACCAGATGTACCCCGCCGAGAATCGCACCCTGGCCCGGCGCATCGCCGACGGGCGCGGCGCGGTGATCACCGATTATCCGCTGGGCACCCGCCCAGACGCGGTCAATTTCCCGCCGCGCAACCGCATCATCTCCGGCCTCAGCCTGGGCGTGCTCATCGTGGAGGCCGGCCCCGGCAGCGGTGCCCTGATCACCCACCGCTTCGCCCTGGAGCAAGGGCGCGAGGTCTTCGCCGTGCCCGGTTCGATCTTCAACGTGCAAAGTCAGGGCACCAACGATCTGCTCAAGCAAGGGGCCAAGTGCGTGACGCGGGTGGAAGACATCCTCGAAGAGCTAAAGATGGGCCTGGTGGCCGAGCATGTGCAGGCGGTCCTGGCCCTGCCCGAAGACCCCACCGAGCGCACGCTGCTGGCCTGGCTGCAACGCGATGCCGAGCCGCAGCATATCGACGCCATCGTGCGCGGCTGCAACCTGCCGGCCTATGTCGTCAGCAGCACCCTGACCATGATGGAACTCAAGGGCCTGGTGCGCCAGGTCGGGGCGTTGCAGTACGTGCCGGTGCGCTGAGGGCGTCCGGGCGCTCGCGCGGGCTGATATCGGTTCATCTACGCTGATTCTGCACCGCGAAGACGCGAAGGACGCGAAGAATAAAACTTATAAATCATCTTCGCGTTCTTCGTTCCTTCGTGGTGAATTTAAGAACGGCTGTCAGGCGCGGGCGTTTGACAGGTCCCAGGGGCTGTGCTACAATCGGGCCAAGTGAACAAGTGCTATCACGAGAGTGCGAGGGGTCTGGCCCGTGGACCACTCGGCAACCTGCAGCGTGGCAAGGTGCCCCATCCAGCCCTGGTAGGGAAGATAGGCTGCGCCGCGGAACCCGCAACGCACTGATGCCTCTTCCCTCGCCGGGAGAGGTTTTTTGTTGGCTTGTACTCGTCGTAGGTGTGAGAATCGTGCTTATGCCGCGTAAGCTTCGCGCGGCAACGCCGCCCGTGCGGGCCGTTGCCACCCATACTGAATATTCTGTAGACGTGCTGCCCACCGGGCGGGTGCAGGCGCCCGGCTGTCTCTGTTGTGGCCGGGAGCGGGCCGCTACGAGCCGGCGCGCGGTTCCCTGATCGGGGCCGGCACCCGGCACGAACCAGCGTTTAGCCCGTCGTCCTGCCCCTGGATGGCGGGTTTTGCATCTCATCGCCCTGGGGCGGGCGGCCAGATGGAACCATCGGCGTGAACGAAATCGTCATACAACCACCTGTTATCGAAGTCGCGGAACTGAGCTTCCAGTATGCGGCGGCCGCCACGCGCACGCTCGACGATATCTCGTTCCAGGTGCCGGCGGGCAGCCTCTTGCTGGTGGCCGGGCCGAGCGGCTGCGGCAAATCGACCCTGCTACGCTGCCTCAACGGCCTCATCCCGCACAGCTATAAGGGCACCCTCTGGGGCGAGGCGCGCCTGGGCGGGGAAGACATCTTCCACCTGAGCCGGGCCGCCCTGGCGCGACGCGTGGGCACCGTGTTGCAGGACCCGTCGCGGCAACTGGTCGCCAGCACGGTGGGCAGCGATGTGGCCTTTGGCCCGGAGAACCTCGGCTTGCCGGTGGACGAAATCGAGGCGCGGGTTACGCGGGCGCTGGGTCTGCTCGGCCTGGAGGGCTTGCGCGAGCGCGAAACGCAGGCGCTCTCCGGCGGCGAGCACCAGAAGGTCGCCATCGCGGGCGTGCTGGCGCTCGACCCCACCGTGCTGCTGCTCGACGAACCGCTGGCAAACCTCGATCCGCGCAGCGCCTGGGAGGCTCTGCAACTCTTCCGGCGGCTGGCCGACTCGGGCCGCAGCATCATCCTGGTGGAGCACCGGGTCGAGGACGCGCTGAAAATCGCTCCCGAGCAGGTGATCCTGATGGACAACGGGCGCATCACGTACTACGGCGACGTGGCCGGCATGCGCGCCGCGGCGGACTACCACGCGGTGAAGCTGCCCGCCGCCTGGGTGATGGAGCAGGCCGCGACCGCGCCGGACGAAGCGGCGGCGATGGCGGCGACCGCGCCTCCGCCCCGGCAGACCACCGGCGAACCGCTGGTGCGCTACCGCGACGTGCACTTCGCCTACCCTGCCGTGGGCGGGCGGACCCCGCGGCCCATCGTGCGCGGCGTGAGCGCCGAGATCTATCCGGGCGACCGCATCGCCGTGCTCGGCCCCAACGGCAGCGGCAAGAGCACGCTGGTCAAGCAGGCCATCGGCCTGCTCAAGCCGCAGCAAGGCGAGGTCGTGGTCGCCGGCACGCCCACGACCCGGCAATCGGTGGCCCAGATCGCCCGCACGCTGGGCTACGTCTTCCAGAACCCCGGCCACATGCTCTTCGCGCCGACGGTGCGCGAGGAACTGGCCTTCGGGCCGCGCAACCTGGGCCGCCCGGCGGCGCAGATCGCCAGGGATGTGGACTGGGCGCTGGAGATCACCAACCTGGTGCCGCAGGCGGACCGCCCGCCGCTAGGCCTGTCGTTCGGCCAGCAAAAGCGCGTGGCCCTGGCCTCCGTGCTCAGTATGCGCCCGCGCATCCTGATCATGGACGAGCCGACCGCCGGGCAGGACTACGCCAACTACACGGGGTTTATGGACGAAATCGTGGCTTTGCCCGATTTGGAGGGGGTGATCTTCATAACCCACGACCTGGACCTGGCAATCGCCTACGCGAATCGCGTCTGGATCATCCGCGAGGGCACACTGGCCGCCGACGGCACGCCCGAAGCCGTGCTGAGCCGGGCCGCGTTGCTGCAGGAGTGCGGCCTGCTGCCGACCTCGCTGCTGGAGGCGAACCTCGCGGCGCTGCCGCAGACCGGGCGCTTTTTGCGCGCCGAATTGCTGGCCACGGCGCCCGGCGTCGCGGCCCGGTTCGAGGACGTGGGCGCATACGAAGCGGATGTGCAACCCACAGCCCGCTAACTACAGGGACTCTCGCTTAGCAATTACTACCCGGAGGAGGAAAATCTCATGGCACAGCGTGTCGATATTACATCCGGTCGCGAAAACACGAACGCCTGGGCGGTTGGGACGCGCCAGGTCGTCTACATGGCAATCGGCGCCGCGCTCTACGGGCTCTTCTCCTGGGCCACGGCGGGGCTGCGGATCCCCGGCCCGTTCAATAGCTCGATCCGTCCCGGCGTCGCCATCCCGCTGTTCTTCGGCGCCGCCTTCGGGCCGGTGGTCGGCTTCTTCACCGGCTTTGTCGGCAACATCATCGGCGACCTGCTGTCGGGCTACGGGTTCTCGTTCAACTGGAGCCTGGGCAACGGGCTGATGGGCCTGATCGCCGGGCTGTCCGCCCTGTACGTGACCCGGCTCGACAACCCGCGCGCCATCGGCATCGCCGTCGGCTTCGCCCTGCTCGGCATCGTCGTGGGCATGGGCTTCGCGTCCTTCACCGACATCTGGTTCTACGGCATTGCTCTCGACGCCGTCTGGGCCGAGTTCTTCCCCGTGGCCGTCACCAACGCCATCGCGGCGATTATCCTGATCCCGATCCTCAGCATCGCCTGGGAAAGCGTGCGCGGGCGCACCGGCCAGGCCGTCTAGCGTAGCGGCGGGTGGGGCGGCGCCGTTGCCTAACGCCGCCCCGCCCGCGTTCTCCTGGGAACGTCATGATCGCCAATTTCTCCTATGTCGAGCGCGACAGCCCGATCCACCGGCTCGATCCGGCGGCCAAGGTGGTGTTCCTGCTCTGCTATATCTTCAGCGTGGTGCTGTTCCTGGATGTGCGCGTGCTGCTGCCGCTGCTGCTGCTCGGCTTCGTCTATTACCGGCTCTCGGGCCTGCGCTGGCAGGAGACGCGCCGGGCCTGGACCTTTGTGCTGGTGTTCGCGCTGCTGTTTGTCGGTCTCAGCGCCGTGCTCTGGGGCGGCGGGCAGCAGGTGGCCCAGCCGCACGTCATCTGGCCCGGCCCGTTCGGCTTCGACCTCACCTGGGAGAAGCTGTACTACGCGGCAGCCGTCGTCATGCGCATGCTGGGCATCGCGGCGGTGGCGATCCCCCTCACCTTCACCACCCGCCCGCAAGACTACGGCGTGGCCTTCAAGGGCCTGGGCCTGCCCGACAACTTCGCCGTCGCCCTGGACCTGGCGCTGCGCCTGGTGCCCACCTTCGGCGACGATTTCCAGTCCACGCTCGACGCCCAACGGGCCCGCGGGTACGAGACCGATGCCTTGCGCGGCGGCCCCATCGCCAAGCTGCGCCGCATGGCCCCGCTGCTGGTGCCCGTGACGATCAACGCCATCGTCGGCGGCGAGGACATCATCAACGCGATGGACCTGCGCGCATTCGGCTCCGGCCCGCGCACCTGGAGCCGCAAGCGCCCCCGCCGCCCCGCCGACCGCCTGGTCATCGCCGGGGGCCTGCTGCTGCTGGCCTGCGCGCTCCTCTGGGCCTTCACCGGCCATGGCGGCTTCACTGTCCTCTGGGTGCCGGGCTGACCCTGGCCCGGCTCCGTGAATCTTGACAAGCCTCGGCGGATGTCCTAGACTGACCCCGCGTGATCGTTGCGCTGGTGCGCCGTGCGCGCTCCATCCCCATTTGTGCTTATCGCGAGGTAGGATTTGATACATATGGCTCCCAACCCAACCGCCGAGTGGATCGTGGACCAGGTCGTGCGTGAGACCTTCGCCCGGCCCGTGGCCCTGAACACCGCGATTCATCCCGACGACCAGATGTTGAGCTTTGCCGCCGGGGTGCGCGGCAGCGAGGAAATCGCCCTGGCCGACTACTTTCGCTCCGGTGGCGCCCTGCTCAACGCCGTACGCCAACTGGTGACCTGGAAGTTCGGGTCTTTCGACCACGTGGCGGCTCTCCTCGATTTTGCCGGCGGGTATGGCCGCCTGACGCGCTTCCTGGTCCACGAGTTGCCGCCGGATCGCATATGGATCGCCGAGATCCAGCCCGAAGCCGTGGCCTTCCAGGAGGCGCAGTTCGGCGTGCACGGCATCCTCTCGGCCACCAATCCCGCCGATCTCGCCTGCGACCGGCGGTTTGATTGCATCTTCGTCGCGTCGCTGTTCACGCACCTGCCGGAAGCGACCTTCACCGCCTGGCTGACCAAGCTCTACAGCCTGCTCAATCCCGGCGGGCTGCTGATTTTCAGCGTGCATGACGCCGCGCTGCTGATGCCGGGCGAGGTGATGCCGGAGTCCGGGCTGTATTTCCGCGAAGCGAGCGAGATCGCGTCCCTCGACACCCGCGAGTATGGGATGAGCATCGTCACCGAGGCGTTTGTGCGCGCCGCGGTGCAGCAGGCGACCGGGCGCCCGGTCTATCAGCGCATCCCGTATGGCTTGCAGTACCACCAGGACCTCTATCTGCTGGCGAATGAGCCGCAGCCCGACTTTTCCACGCTGCACTACCGGTATGGCCCCTATGGCTTCGTCGACGCCGGCAAGTGGGTGTCGCGTGACCAGCTCTGGCTGCGCGGGTGGGCCATCGACGCGACGCCGGGAGCGGCGGTCCAGGAAATCCAGGTCATGGTGGATGGCCGGCTGGGCCAGAAGTGCCTGCCCTTTACCGAGCGCCCCGATGTCGATGCCCAGTTTCCCGGTGCCGGCGCGTCGCACGCGGGATGGGCCTGTTCGTGCTATGTGCCGGAGGCCACGCCACAGAGCCGGCTAGAGGTGAAAGTCGTCTCGACCCAGGGCGAGGAACACCTCATCTACATCGGCACCATCGGCGCCCTGGCGCGGGGCGAACGCGAGCCGGAGTCCTCGCCCGCTGCGCCTGAAAGTACCCTGGCCCAGCAGCAAGCTCTGGTGGCGTTGCAGCAGGATCTGGCCGATCTGCGCTATCACATGGATGCGAAAAACCGCTATATCGCGGAGTTGGAAACGGTGCTGGACCAGAAGAACCGGCACATCGGCAAGCTGGAGCGGCTGGTGCAGCGGCAGGAGCGCGCCCTGCGCGGGCTGCCGGTGCGCGTTGGGCTGCGGGTCCAGCGGGCGCTGGCGGGCCGGTCGGGGCGCGGCGGGCAGCCATAGGCCGCGCCGCCGGTGGGGAGAGGATAACGTAACGCGGGGTCCGGCAACTCGATTGCCGGACCCCGCGCCGTCTAGTGGCCCCTTGCTCAGCCTCGCGGCTGGGAGCCGGGGTTTAGCCCAGGAACGGCCGCGGCGGCGGGCACTCCGGGCACTTCTCGATGGCGATGGCCTGGAGGGTCTCGTCATAGAACAGGTAGTTGTGCTGCCCCAGGTAGTTGTGGGTGCCGTCGGTCACGTGCGCGTAGCCCCACAGCTTGAGCGCGTAGGCGCAGGTGCCGGTCAGGTTGTAGATCATCGGCTGCATCGGGTCGTTGGACGGCACGGTGATCGTCTGGATCACCGGGTCGGGCGCCCCGCTGTTCGACGTGCCGCCGCCCAGGCCGTGCGGCGTGGGATCGGTGCCCTTAGTGTAGTACAGGCCCCACGCATGCAACCGCCCGTGCCCCTGGTGGACGTTCACGTCGAAGTTGAGCGTCAGCCCCGGCGTCCACTCGATGAGACCGCAGTCGTTGGTGGCGGGGGTGTGCAGCACGACATCCACGCCCTTGTTGTCCAGGGTGATCACCATGTCGCAATGGTCGATCATGGGCGGTAGCGGCGTCGCCGGGCTGGTCGGGACGTGGGTGCCGTCCAGATAGTTGACCAGGCCGGAGGCGGTGGTCAGCTTGTTGCCCAGTTCGTCGAACACTTCCAGGCGCAGCACATAGGTGCCCGTGCCCGGCTCGTCCACCCAGCTCCACCACTCGGCGATCTTGTCCTGGTTGTACCAGTGGTAATGCACCGTGTCGCGGATCTCGTATAGCCCCGGCTGCACGCCCACCGTCTGCGGGCCCAGGAAGTAGGTGTCGCTGGCGAAGGTGATCTTGTTGACGCGCGTGTCGGACAGGCCGGTGCTCGGGCTGGTGATCGGCTGGAAGGCGGCATCCGGCGGCGTGACGGCCGGGTTGGTCTTCTTGGCGTAGGACAGCCGGTAGTAGCGCTGGGGCGCGCCGCTGCTGAGGGCCGCGCCGAAGTCGGCATGGACCACCAGGTCGCCGCCGTAGGCCAGGTTGCTGATGCTCAGGTCCACGTCGGGGCTGGCGGCATTCGGATAGAGGCCGTTGCTCTGGTCGATCTTGTAGATCTCGTCCTCGCCGATGCGGGTGAGGAAGACCTCCGGCCCGCTGGGCGGCGGATCGGGGCAGCGGTCGCTGCCGCACTGCACTTCTTCGTTGTCGAGCGTCAGGTCGATATAGGCGTTGGTCACGTTCCAGCGCGTGCTGGTGTACGGGTCCATGTAGATGACCGTGGGCACGCCGTTGATGATCTGGGTGACGCGGATGATGATGTCGGGCCGGCTGTCGAACCGCAGGCGCCCGCGGCGGAAGTGCAGCGGCCACCAGTAGAAGCAGCAGCGGAAGTAGCCCTGGCAGTCGGTGTAGGTCTGGCAGATCAACTGGCGGCTGTAGAAGCAGAAGGGAAAGATCGACCAGGGGGCGATCTTCGAGGTCAGGGTCAGGTTCTCCACGCGCGTGGCAAGCTGCGCGGCCAGCGTCTGCATCTCGCCCACGCGCCCGCTCAGCGTCTCGGTCGCGGCCATGCTGTGCTCGGCCTGGGCCATATCGGCGCGCGGCGGCAACGGCTGCGGGTTGAGCATAACTTCGTCCAGCGTACGCATGATGCCGGGCGGGTCGGGCTGCGGGTCGAAGCCGCGGATGACGCCGGGGGGGTCGGGCTGCGGATTGAACCCGGCGATCACGCCGGGGTTGACCAGCCCGGCGAAGCGCGCCACCGGGCCGATGGGATCGGGCGGGAAGGGTCGCGGGAACACCACCCGCTCTTTCAGCAGGTCGGGCACGCGGATGACCGGGCGGTCGATCAGCTTGTCCCACCAGCGCAGGATATAGGGCCACCAGCAGCCTTCGCGGTCCACGTCGAAGATCTCGACCTTGACATAGGGCACCGGGCAGGACTCGGTGTGGCCGTGCTCGGTGTGGACCTTGCGGATGCGCCCGCCGACGCAGATGCGCGTGGGCCGCCACGGCCACCAGATGGGCCGCGGGATGAGGATGTTGGGCCGCAGGCGGAAGACCCGGCCCTCGCCCACCCAGTCTTGCGCGAAAAACGACTGGCTATAGGCCGAGGACTCACGAACGGGCTGCTGGTCGCCCGCCGGGCCGATATACAGGTCCACATCCACGGGCCGCAGCAGATCGACCGGGATGCTGAAGCTGCCTTTGTTGTCCACATCGGCGCTGCCCAGCAACTGCCCGCCCTTGCCGAAGGCCACCGCGCGCAGCGGCATCTCGGTGTGCGTGGCCTCGGCGGTGTCGAGCTGCACCTGGCCCTCGATGCGGAAATCGCCGTTTTCGCCGCTCGCCGCCTGGGGATCCGTGTCGGCGTCCCCAGGCTGGGCAGGCATCGCTTCCGTATTCTCGTCGGACATGTTCCAATACTCCTTTTGCTGCAACAACAGGGTCTGCGTTGTGTGCGCGCAGACCGGCTTGCCGGCGCCATGCCAACCATGGGCCGGGACCACCAATCCACAAATCTTCCGGGCGGGATCGGATGGTTGAGGCGATCAACCGCGATCGCGCCTATTGCAAGGTATACCGGGAACGCACGCGACGCTCGACCGTCGCTGCCGCAGGGCAGGGAGTAGCGTGTGCCCGCGCGGCCGGTCCTCCAGGGGGCGCGGGCAGAGCTATCCGGTGGGATATCTCTGATCTGGGAGCAGGAGGCGGGGTAGGGCCGCCTGGGCGCTGGTGTTGCGATACTACGAGGTACTGCGCTGCTCTTGTGCTTGCTATTCGCTTGTCAACCAGTACATTGTGGGGCGGTCAAAAACGGTTACGAATTGCTGCGCGCACCTGCTCAGGAGTCTATCACACGGCTTTTGTCACTCTGAGCGCAGCGAAGAGTCTCGTCGTGTGGGCTACGAGGCGGAGATTCTGAGCGCAGCGAAGAATGACAGTTGGGGCTTGTCACTCTGAGCGCAGCGAAGAGCCTCGTCGTGTGGGCTATGAGACGGAGATTCTGAGCGCAGCGAAGAATGACAAGGTAGGTATGATGCGCTGCTCAGGGGACGAGCCGGAAGATGCGGTTGCGCCCGGCCTCGGCGATGACCAGGTTGCCCTGCGGGTCCACGTCGAGACCGTGCGGCAGCTTGAGGCCGGCCAGCAGGGTCGTGCGCGTGCCGGTATTGGGATCGACCTTGTAGATCGCGCCGCCCAGCGAGTTGACATAAGCCATGCCCTGGGCATCGACCACCACGTCGTCGGGCTGGTACATCGTGGCGATGCGCGTGCTCTTGCCCGCCGGGGTGACACGGTAGATCGCGTTGCCGAACTCGGCGGCCACCAGGATGTCGCCGCCGGGCAGGATAGCCGCGCCGGTGGGCCGCTGGAAGCCGCGCGCGATCACGCGCAGGGCCGACCCGTCCAGGCTCAGCGCCAGCAGCCGGTTGTTGGGGCTGTCGGGCACCAGCAGTTCGCCGCCCGCCCGGTCGATGCCCAGCCCGTCGATGCCGTCCTGGTCCGTGTTGTTCTCCATCTGGCGCAGCAGGCGCTTGCTGCCGTCGCGCGGATCGACCAGCAGGAGGCGGTTCGTCTTTTGCTCGGCCACGATCAGGCGCCCGTCGTCCAAGATGACGATGCCTTCCGGTTCCTGGATGCCCGTCGCCACGGGCACCGGCGTGCCGCCGGACGGCGGGAGGCGGTTGACGGCGTTGTTAGCGAAATCCCCAAAATAGATCGTGCCGTCGCGCGGGTCCACCGCCAGGTCGTCGGGGCTGCCGAAGCCGCTTGCCAGCACAGTCACGCCCGGCTGGGCCGGGGCCGCCGGGCGCGGAGTGGCCGTGGCCGGCGCGGGCGGGACCGGAGTGGCGGTGGCCGCGGGCGGGACCGGCGTGGCCGAAGGCGGCACCGGCGAGGGCGTCGCGGACGGAATTGCCGGGGTGTCTGTGGGTGCAGCGAGGGTTGGCGAGGGAACCACCGTGTCCGTGGGCGCCGGCGTCGGGGGCAGGGTGGTCGCCGTGGCGGGGGCTGTCGGGGATGCCGGGGCCAGGGTCGGCGGCTGGGGTGTGGGCGCAAGCGGTGTCGGCTCGCCCATGCAACCGGGGAGGATTGCCAGGGCCAGGACGAGGACGAGGACGGTGCGCTTGCTCATGACACGGGGCCGCCTAGTGGTGCGCGTCCACGCGCAGCAGGCGGAAGCCCAGTTCGACCGCCGGGCCGACGCCGAAGGCGAAGACCAGCGTGCCCAGGCCCACGGTGCCGCCCATGAGAAACCCGATGGTCAGCGCGCTCAACTCGACTGTGGCGCGCATCAGCGACACGCGTCGCCCCGTGCGCCGGGTCAGGGCCAGCATGAGGCTGTCGCGCGGCCCGGCGCCCAGCCCGGCCTTGATATACAGGCCCGACCCGATGCCCACAATCAGCACGCCCAGCACGTCGAGGATCAGTTGCCAGACCAGGGCCGGGTGATCCAGGTTGGGCAGCGCGCCATACACCAGGTCGAAGAAGAGGCCGATCAGCACCATGTTGGCGATGGTGCCCACGCCGGGGCGGACGCCCAGGAACAGCGACAGCAAAATCACCAACCCGCCGGTGAGGATGCTGGCTTGGCCCACGGTCAGCGGCAGGTGCAGGCTCAGGCCCTGGTGGAAGCAGTCCCACGGCCCGAGGCCGAGTTGCGATTTGAAGGTCAGCACGATGCCGACGGCAAAACAGAACAGGCCGGCAGTGAGGATCGCGAGGCGCCCCATGTAGGCGAGGACGGCACCGGTGCGCGCGGGCGCCACGGCAGGGTTGTCGGGTGGGGATACGATCATACGTGCTCCGGGACTTGGGCATCGAGCGCGCGCCGGCGGGAACCGGCGAGCGGGCGGCGGTAGGGACTGAGCGTCCACTCGATCAAACGAAACAGGCCGTCGGCGGCCAGGGCCAGCACGGTGACGCAGATGACGCCGGCGATGACCACGTTGGGGTTATCCTGGCTGACGCCGTTGAGCAGCATCTGGCCCAGGCCGCCCGCGCCGATCCAGGCGGCGATGGTCGCCAGGCTGATGATCGCCAGCGTGGCGATGCGCACCCCGGCCAGGATCACCGGGATCGCCAGCGGCAACTCGACCTGCCACAACACCTGGCGCGGGGTCATGCCGATGCCGCGGGCGGCTTCGAGCACCGCCGGGTCGAGGCCGCGGAAGGCCACGTTGATGTTGCGCACCAGGGCTAATTGCGAATACGCTACCAGCACAATCACCGCTGTCTGCGTGCCCAGGCCCAGGAACGGGATCATGAAGGCGAACAGGGCCAGGCTGGGGATGGTGTAAATGATGCCGAACAGCCCCAGCAAGGGCGTGCTGAGGCGCGGCCAGCGGCTGATGAGCAGCCCGATGGGCAGGGCGAGCAATAGGGCGAAGCCCAGCGTCAGCCCGGTGATTTGCAGATGCTCGACGAAGCGCGGCCACACCCGGTCGAAGTGGTTCAGCAGGTAGTCCATGTTATTCGGCGCTCAGCACTTCCGGTTGCCCGGCCAGGCGGCGCAAGTCGTGCAGGCTGAGGCAGCCGATCAGCCCGCCCGCCTCGTCGCGCACGGGTAAGCTGTCGCGGCCTTCGGCGAGCAGCACGCCCAGCGCGTGGCGCAGGTCGTCATTGGGCGCCAGGGCCGGGCCGCCCGCGGGCATACTCTCCGCCGGTTCCATCAGCGCGCCCACCGCGACCAGGCTCAGGCGGCGCAGCACATCGTCGGCGCCGAGCAGGCGGCCCACGAACTCGCCGGCGGGGCGGGTCAGCAGGTTCAGCGGCGTGTCGTATTGTAGCACATGCCCCTCGCGCATGACCACGATCTCGTCGGCCAGGCGCAGCGCCTCCTCCACATCGTGGGTGACGAAGAGGATCGTCTTGCGCACGGTGCGCTGGATGTCGAGCAGCGCGTCTTGCAGCCGGGTGCGGGTGATGTTGTCGATGGCGGCGAACGGCTCGTCCATCAACATGATCGGCGGGTCGGCGGCCAGCGCCCGCGCCAGGCCGACGCGCTGCTGCTGTCCACCCGAAAGCTGGGCCGGGTAGCGGTTGCGGTACTCGGCGGGCGGCAGGCCCACCAGGGTCAGCAGTTCGTCCACGCGGGCATCGGTGCGCGCCTGGTCCCAGCCGAGCAGGTGGGGCACGACGCCGATGTTGCGGGCCACGCGCATGTGCGGGAACAGCCCCACGCTCTGGATGACATAGCCGATGCGGCGGCGCAGATCGGCGATCGGGGTGGCCGCGATGTCCGTGCCCTCGACCAGGATGCGCCCGGCCGTCAGCTCATAGAGGCGGTTCACACTCTTGAGCAGGGTGGTTTTGCCGCAGCCCGACGGGCCGAGCAGCACGACCAGGTGGCCGTGCGGCACCTCGAAAGTAGCGTCGGCCACGGCGGGCCGCGCCGCGCCCGGAAACTCCTTGCGCGCGTGATCGAAGACGATTGCCGCCGGCGCATTGCTGTTCATCAGAGCCGGGCCTTTCCACGGCGGGCCGGGGCGCCGCCAGGGCGCCCCGGCGCGAAACCATTACTTCTTGAGCAGCCCCTGGTTGGTCAGCCACTCTTTTGCCACGTCGGCATAGTCGCGCTTCTTGCCGTCCACTTCCCAGTTGAGGGCGGAGATCATGTCGTTGGTGATCTTGGGCGACAGGCCGTTCAACACGTCGGCGATCTGCGGATAGGCGGCCAGCACGTCGTCGCGGACCACCGGGGCGACATGGTACGGCGGCCACAGCTTCTTGTCGTCTTCGAGCACCAGCAGGTTGTCGCCGGCGATGGCGCCGTCGGTGCTGAAGGCCACGGCCACGTCGGCGTTGCCGTCCAGCAGCGCCTTGTACTTCAGGCCGATATCGAAGATATCGACGCTCTTGAAATCAAAGCCGCCGTAGACCTTCTTCAGACCGGGCAGCCCGTCGGGCCGGTCCTGGAACTCGGGGATCGAGGCCAGGCGCAGATCCTTAGCCTTGGTCGAGAGATCGGACAGGGTCTTCAGACCGTACTTATCGGCCACGGCATGAGTCGTCGCCAGGGCCTGGGTGTCGTTCATGGGCGACTGGTCGAGCCAGGTCAGTTGGAACTGGTCCTTATACATCTGCTTCACTTTGTCGTAGACGGCCTGGTCGTCGTTCATCACCGGTTGCTTGAGGATGACGGTCAGGCCGGTGCCGGTGTATTCGGGGTAGAGGCTGATGTCGCCCTTGAGCAGCGCCGCCTGGGCGATGTCGGACGTGCCCAGGTTCAGTTTGCGCTCCACGGGGATGCCCGCCTGCTCCAGCATCAGCGCGTACATCTCGCCGATAATCTCTTCCTCGGTGAAGTTCTTCGAGCTGACGACCACCTTCTTGCCCGCGGCGCTGTTGCCGCTGCTGGCCGCCGTAGTCGGGGTCGCCCCGGCCATGGCGGGGGTATCCGTCGCGGCGGCGGCGGGCGCCGTGGTGTTCGTCGCGGCGGCGGCTGCCGCCGGGGTGTCGGTGGCTGCCGCGGCGGGTGCGGTCGCCGCAGTTGGCGTGGCCTCGGCGCCGCAGGCCGTGAGCAGCATGCTCAAGGTTAGAAATAGTCCGGCAATGAGTGCCCAGCGCTTGCGTTTCATGGAATCTTTCCTCCTGTAATCCTGATAGTAGCGCAGCGAATCTCACGCCCGCCCGGTACGGGCGCCCGGTGGTACAAGGGCACGTTGCATCCTCCCCAGCAACGCTTCGACCATGAGAGCCAGGATCGCGATCGGAATCGCGCCCACCAGTAAAATGCTGTTATTCGACAGGGCCAGTCCGGCCACGATGAACTGGCCCAGGCCGCCGCCGCCGATGAACGTCGCCAGGGTCGCGCTGGCGATCACTTCGACCGCCGCCGTGCGCACGCCGGCCAGGATGACCGGCAGCGCCAGCGGCAATTGCACGTCGCGCAACAGGCGCAAGGGTGTGTAGCCCAGGCCCCGCCCGGCCTCCACGATGCCGGGGTCGATCCCGCGCAACCCCGCGTCGGTGTTGATCAGGATCGGCGGGCAAGCCAGCAAGGTTAGCGCCACCAGCGAGGGCTGGAAGCCGGTGCCCATAATCGGCAGCAAGAGCATCAGCACGGCGAGGCTGGGCACCACGCGGGCCACGCCCACCGCGTTCAGCACCACGCGCCCGGTGGCACCCCACCGGCTGGTGAGAATCCCCACCGGCACGCAGACGATCAGCGCGACCAGGAGCGCCAGCCCGCTCAGGGCCAGGTGGGTGTTCACCGCCTGGCCAAAGCGGTCGCTGTTGGTGGTCAGGTAGCTCCACATGTCCTGCAACAGATTCATACCACCTCTATCCCGCCGCCAGTTCAGCACGCGGCAAGTTCCACCGTGGAAGAATGTGGGCTGATGTGGGAGCGGGGGCGCCTGGCAGGGTTGGGTTTAGCGTGTGGACCGCGGCGTCACCGGCACGGGATCGACATAGATCCCCCCATCCTCGACCTTCACCGCGTATTTGCCGCTGTTGCCCATGGCCGGCAGCACCATCGCCTTGCCGGTGGTCACGTCAAACGCCGACCCGTGGAGCGGGCATTCGACGAGGTTGTCGTAAAACTCGCCTTCCGAGAGCGACGCTTCGGCATGCGTGCAGATGTCGCCAATGGCGTACACGGTGCCGTCTAGATTGAACAGTGCGATTTCTTCTCCGGCGACTGCTACGGCCATCTTTTCTCCCGGCGGCAGGTCGGCTGTCGCCGCTACTCGGACCCATTGGGTTATCAACGATCTCCTCCTCAACGTGGTACACAGGTGCTATATCCTATACGGCCTACCCGGACGCTCTGGTTTTGCCGGATGCCGTGCAAGGGCTATGCCGTGGGTTAGGGAAAAACAGCAGAGGCTCCCGCGCCAGGCGCGGGAGCCTCTTGATTGCGCGTTATTATTGGGGCGCGCGGCCCTGTGATCGCTAGGTCAGCGCCGTTCGAGCCGGGGTTGCGGCGCCCGCACAGGCACGGGCACGGGGACCGGGGTGGGGCGGGGCGTCACGGCGTCGGCGAGGTCGCGGACAGCTTTGATGATTTTTTCGATGATGCCGCTTGCAAACAGCGTGTGCATGACTCTAAACTCCTCGGCGCCGTGGCATGTATGGTAACCGGGCACTCACTATTGTAAACGCGCTTTGCCTCCGAAAGGTTTTGCGTTTTGCCCCACCCGGCGGGCCGGTTTCAGAACCCGCGGGGGGCATACGCTTATTGTAGCTAATAAGCAAGAACCGTGCAAGCCCTTGCCGCCGGCTTTGGGACTTTTAGGCCACAGTCCCAGGACCATCGGGCTAGTGCCCGGCGCTAGGCCAGCTCGTCCGGGTTGGCGCCGCCTTCCGGCGCCAGCATGAAAAAGGCGATCAGGCAGAGAATCAGCCCGAACGCCGCCATGGCGACAGCCACCCACAGGTCGACTTGGAGATCGAGGAGGTTGAAGATATTCAGGATGCTGAGGACCATGACCAGCAGCCCCAACAGGAAAAAGATATAGCTGAAGATTTTGCGCATTGCCCACCATCTCCTCTCGCTCGTCCCCGGCCGCCGTTCCGGGCGGGTACGTTCTACCACTATTATAGCAGAGATCAGGCCGCGATGAATGGCCGAGGCGAGGTCAGCGAGGGTGACTTTTAGCGGGGAATCGCGCCGGGGTATTGCGTAGCGCAATACCCCGGCTCTCAGGAAATCCGCCCGGCCGCCTGTTGGCGGGCGGTGAGGTATTGCTCGACGGTATCGAGCGGCACCTGCCAGACGTGGGATGCCTGGTAAGGCCGGAAGCCGAGGTCGTAGTTGATCTGCAACATAGGCCCGTTGGAGTCGGCGTTCTCGGTGCGCACGCGCGTGACCTGCGGGCGCTCGGCGAGCAGCTTTTCGATCATCGCCGCCTTGATCCAGCGGCCCAGGCCCTTGTTGCGGTATTGCGGCCACACGGCGGTCCAGCCTTGCCAGGCCAGGGTCGGCTGGTCGGGGTGCCAGTAGAGTTCGGTGAACCCGGCCAGTTTGCCGGTGGCGATCTCGCGAGCGTAGATGCTCCAACGCGAGTAGCCCTGCTGTTCGTTGGCGTCGTCGCCTTCGCGCAGGCGTTGCGGGGTCATGATCACGTCTTCTTCGTCCAGGTCGCCGCGGGGCGCGAGGTTGGTGGAGTGGTGGAGTTCGGCGATGGCTTCGAGCTGGTCTTCGGGATAGCGCCCGTCCCACAGCCCGATCTCGAAGCCCGCCGCGCGTTCGCGGGCCTGGGTCTGCCAGTGTTCCAGCATGGCGCGGTCCACGCCGGCCAGCCGTAGCTGGTTCATGTGCCCCTCCTGGCCCAGCTTGGCTCCCAGGCGCGCCAGGAAGCCCGCGCCCGCCGGGATGCGCTCGACGGTCCAGGTGGTCAGCAGGCGGCGGCCCCGGTCGCGCACCTCCTGCGCGATGGGCGCCAGCAGGCGCCGCGCGAGGCCCCGGCGCCGGTAGGCGGGCCGCACCTCGATGTAGAAGTGGGCCATGTGGCGATTGTCTTCCGTGTCCCAGGTCTCGACCCGCCCGGAGGCCACGATCTCGGATCCATCGGGGGCGGGCACGACCCAGAATTTGCGGTGGGTAGTCGGCTCCGAATGGAGAATCCAGCCCTGGGTCTGGGCCAGGCTCTGCGGCTCGTCGTCGGGGTCGGTCTCGGCTTGCAGCGCGTTGTAGAACCGGTTTAGCGCGGCCCACTCGGCTTCGGTGGCGTTCGCGGGGTCAAACGCGCGGATCGGTAGATCAATGTCCCTGACAGCCATGGCAACTCCCTCCCCCGGACCCGGTGCGCCCGGCGTGCATCGATGAACGTAGGCTCTTGTCCCCCCAGTCTACTCCATCGCCCGCCCCACGGGATGCACCGAGAGGCCGATTCAGCCCTCAATCTCGGGAAGGAGTCTCCGCTAGCCTTCTTTACCGCAGAGACGCCGAGGACGCAGAGATATAGGCTTGTCACTCTGAGCGGAGCGAAGAGTCTCGGCGTGACACCGGACGAGACGGAGATTCTTCGCTGCGCTCAGAATGACAGTTCCCTTGTCATCGACCGCCGGGAAGGCGCACAAACCGAATAAACCCGAAAACCTCGGCGCCCTCGGCGCCTCCGCGGTGAGGATAAACAGGTGCAAAGCCGGGCGGCGATTCGGTATAATGGCAGGGGAGGCGGTAGAACAAATGAACTGGGAAGATGTGCCCGCGCTGCTGGACCGGCTGGCGGAGGTGTGGCCGGGCTACAGCCCGCGCCCCGGCCAGCGCCAGATGGCGCGCGCCGTGGCCCATGCCATGGACTCCGGGCTGAATCTACTGGTCGAGGGCGGCACCGGCGTTGGCAAGTCGGTGGCCTACCTGCTGCCCGCCGCGCTCAGCGCGCTCGAAGACGACAAGCGCACGCTCATCGCCACGTCGCACAAGCACCTGCAAGACCAGTTGAGCGAGAAGGACCTGCCGCGCGTCGATGCCCTGGTGCGCGACCTGGGCTTCCCCGGCCTGGCCTGGACCACGATCAAGGGCCTGCCCAACTACGTCTGCCGGGTGGCCGCCGACACCGAACTGGCCCTGGACGATCCGCACCCGCTGATCGACCGCGTGGCCGATTGGATGGACGCGCCCGGCCATCACGGCGAGTTCGACGAACTGCCCTTCGCCATCCCGGCGGACCTGCGCTCGCGCCTGAGCACCGAGGCCGAGGAGTGCCCGCACGAGCGCTGCCCGCGCTACCACGATTGTTTCGCCATGGCCGCCCTGCGCCGGGCCAAGGCCGCGCCCGTGGTCATCACCAACCACGCGCTGCTGGGCCTGCATGTGGCGGCGGGCGGGCATTTGCTGCCGGGGCCGTTCGACAACGTGGTGGTGGACGAGGCGCACGCCTTCGAGGACGCGGCCACGCGGGCCTACGGCTTCGAGTGCTCGTCGTTTGCCCTGCGCCGGCTGCTGCATAGCGACATCGTGCGCCGCACCGCCGGGCGCGCGCTGTTGCGCGAGGCCGAGGCGGCCCTGGCGCGGCTCGACCGCGAAGCGGCGGCGCTGCTCGGCGTAGCCGTGGCCGGGCTGCCGCTGGCGCAGGCCGCGCTCGACGACGGCGACCCGGCAGAGGGCGACTACACCGGCAGCCATGTCGATATCGAAGCCGTGCCCGGCCCCGCGCTGAACACCGGGGGCATCAACCGCACACTCCTGCACGCGCCGCTCAGCGCCGGGCACGCCCTGGCCGATCTGCTCGATAAGCTGGCGACCGACCTGGACCCCGACCGCCGCATCCTGGTCGATCAGTATCCCTACGACCGCTCGCCCTTCGACCTCGACCAGCCCGCGCTCGACGAACTGAGCGAGACCGAGACGGCCATGGCCCGCGCCGGCAAGCGCGCCGCCTCGCTGGCCGACCGGCTGCGCACCGTCTGCGGCGCCGAGGACCCGCTGCTGGTCTACTATATTGAACAGGTGGGGTCGGCGGGGGCCGGGCTGCCCGCCTATAACCTGCTGGCGCTGCCGTTGGAGGTGGGGCCGTTCCTCGAAGCCTGGTGGGAGGAGCAGGCCACCATCCTGACCAGCGCCACCCTCTCCGACGGCCAGTCGTTCAGCTTCTTCAGCGACCGGCTGGGCCTGGCCCGCCCGCGCAAACTGGTCGTGCCCTCGCCCTTCGACTACCCCACCCGCACCCGCCTGGTGCTGACCCCCGTGCCCGGCCAGGACAAGGCCGGCGACGCCTACTTCGCCCGCCTGGCCGATCAGATCGCTCGCCTGATGGACGCCGCGGGCGGCAAGTGCCTGCTGCTGTTCACCAGCCACCACGCGCTCGACGCCGTCTGGCAGCGGCTGAGCATCATGCGCATCGCCGGGTGGCGGCTCTACCGCCAGGGCGAGACCAGCCAGGCCCAACTGATCGCCGCGCTGCGCCAGGCCGCCCCGGACGACCGGATCGCCATGTTCGCCAGCCGCAGTTGGTGGCAGGGCGTGGACCTGCCCGGCATGCGCCTGGTGGTCATGGACAAGCTGCCCTTCCCGCAACTGGGCGATCCGCTGGTGGCCGCGCGCAGCACCCAGATCGAGGACCTGGAAGGCCAGTCCTTCCGCCGCTACATGCTGCCGCTGGCCCTGATCGCCTTCCGCCAGGGCTTTGGCCGGCTCATGCGCGCCGAGACGGACTTCGGCGCGGTGGCCGTCTGCGACGCCCGCCTGGGCACGCGCCAGTACGGCGCCCGCTTCCTGGAGGCCCTGCCCGCCGGCATCCCCGTCCTGGGCAGCAGCGACGAGCTGCGCGCCTGGGTGCGGAGCATGGCGGCAGAGTGAGAGGGGAGCAACCGCGGATTGCTATCCTGCGCCTACCCGAACCCGAGTCGCGGGTCCGTGGCTTGGGTCACGCCGGTGCAAACAGACGCCTGTCCTATGCACAGGCCGCGCGGTTAGGCGAGTTTTTTATATATGGCTACTAGGAAGGCCGCACACACAGCGGCTATGAACCAGCGCACGAGAAAATCTACAGGGCCGGGTAGTGGGGTAGGCATAATCAGCTTGCCTAATAGAAATCCCGCACCAACTCCGAATCCGATTAGCACACTCGTGATTAATATGTCCTTATTTAACGGAGGTATCTCCTGTTTGCCTGATCTCATCGGCTATTTTCCCCTCTCCCTGGCAGCCGGTCTTCAAAGTCCGGACTCGCTGGCCTCGGCTCGCACGCCCTGGTATCAGATCGAAGTTTTGGATTTATGCACATCTTCAACTGAGGTACTAGCCTTCCTGGCGCCGGACTATTTTCTTGATCGCTAACTCCGCGGAAATCTTGACGGAGTTACCTTCATAGGTTTCAGTGGTATCGTGGTCCGCCAGCCATTGGAGTGCCGGTAGCACCTGCGAATCTCCCAGATCCCCCAGTGCGTCGGCGGCTGCCGCCCGTACTTCGCTTGTCGTATCCTTGAGCAGCGCCAGCAAGGCCGGCACGGCACGCTTCTCACGTCGTTCGCGTAGTCCGTAAATCGCGTTGTAGCGAACCTCCCAGAAGGGATCTTCCAAGGCTTTGAAGAGTGCGTCAACGGCACACGGATCAGCGAAGTTCGCGAGGTTCTCACTCACCGTTGTTCGCACCCATGCGCTCTCGTCGTCTAACAGCCCAATAAATGGCTCCAGGGATTGCAGGTCCGCGATGCGGCCCAATGCGAGAGCCGCGTAGAAGCGCACCGCCTCCTCTTCCGCATTTAGCAGGGGCAACAGCGCCGGTACCGCCGACTCACCGATAAGCGACAACGCCCAGGATGCTAGTGAGCGGGTGCTATTGTCCGCACGGCGTAATACAGCGACGAGCGCAGGGACTTTGGCGGCGCCCCACGCCCGCACCGTGGTAGTGGCAGCATCCCGTGGCTGGTCCCGCAGGCTCTTGAGTGCAGCTGTCAACCTCTCGACCGATGCCTCGCCCTGGCCCGATTCCGAGGCACGATCCTGCCCAGAACTCATTTAATTTCTACTCCTTACCGATGTGTTCGACTTACCCTGGCGGAAACGAACGCTCGCGAAGCTGCATGATCGAACCGAATCTTTCTTTTATCTTGTTCAAGTCCCATCGTTTACCATACGCAAGTTTATCGGCGACATAGTGATCCCATATGCCTCCTGGTTCCAGGTATTTTTCGGCGTGGCGAGTTCTTTTAACGTCGTCAATCCGGATTAAAGCAGCCATAGCCCAATCTTGGCTCCACTCATCCTGTAGCCTCAAGAGATACTCATCCAAGTATAGAGTCAGATAATCAACACTCGAATTGGTAGCAAAACGGGCCAATGCGAAGCAATAGCCTTGCCCTGCATAAGCACCTCCGCTATTCGTGATGAGTAAATCCCTAATGCGCTCCGTAAATTGCGAAGAGCCTTTCAACCCTGCAAACCACGCGCCTGCTAGCTGCTCTCGCCAAGCGATACGCAATAGCCGTTCTATGATGCTCTCGTCAATCTGAGTTACCGCGCGCTGCATCGACGCAATAAAAGCCTGCTGTTCCTCATCTCCAACATCAAGGAAATTGCCGTGTAGCAGCAATAGGTAGTACGGGTTAACCCACTCTTCCTGTAAGCTCGGCACAGTTAGCTAACTCTCCTTAATCTGACAATCGGTACACAATATCTCAAGATCAAGATAATCGGAAAGCAGGACGATATGGCGGAGAAGGCGTGGATCTTCAACAGAAGTGACACGCTTATAGAAGCCACCAAATTGCTGCTGTAGCCAGTAAGCGCCATTCTCCGAAACTACTTCCCGTAACAGGGGTGAGTCTGCAATTTCGTGTAGCTTCCAGATCTCGTTACTGTCGTTCCAGTCGTGCACCCTAGACCCGACTAGCTTGAAAAAGCAGATATTGTGAAACCGAACCTCAACTGGATGTTCGTTGACATCTACCGCTTGAATAATCAGATCGCCTGCTTGTGTCCAGGTAGTAGCGGTCAAAAGGCTGCCTTCTAAGCTATTCAACGTTGGCTCCATTTCCCGTTATCTTAGTCCTTTCCAGTTCAGTGGCCTTCTGCTGCAAATCTCTACCGCCCCTCGTGTTCCAGCAGTTGCGCCACCAGGGCGCGGAAGCGGTCGAGTTGGGCGGCGGCGTCGAGGTTGATCGTGTCGATGTCGGTGTCGAAGAGTTCGGTGAAGAGGGCCTGCTTCTCGTAGAGCACGTCGAGCACGCGCTGCTCGATGGTCCCGGCGGCGATGATGTTGATTACGTTGACCGTGCTGGTCTGGCCCATGCGGTGGGCGCGGGCGATGCGTTGCTCCAGCCGCGCCGGGTTCCAGGGCAGGTCGAGGTTGATCACGTAGTCGGCCACTTGCAGGTTGAGGCCCAGCCCGCCCGCCTCGGTGGAGAGAAAGACGCCCAGGTCCGGCTCCTCGCGGAAGCGGCGCATGGCCTCCTCGCGCGCCGCCGGACCCATGCCGCCATGCAGGCGCACGCTGGCGATGTTCAGCCGCCCCAGCGCCTCTTGCGCCAGGCGCGTCATGCGCTCCCACTCGCTGAAGACCAGGATCTTGTGCCCCGTCGCCAGCAGGTCGGGGACGATGTTGCCCAGTTCCACCAGCTTGCTCGACGCCGCCACCTCCGGCGCGACCAGTTGCGCGGCATCGGCCAGTTCGCGCAGGTGGGTGATGCACTCCAGCACGCGGCCCCGCGCCTCCCAATCCCAGCGGCTCAGGCGCAGCAGGTCGAGCAGTTCGCGCTCCACCGGGCGGTAGAGCCGGGCCTGCTCCGGCGTCAGGTCCACGGTGTAGAAGTTGTCCACGCGGGGCGGCAGTTCGGTCAGCACGTCGGCCTTGCGGCGGCGCAGGAAGATCGGGGCCAGGGTGTGGCGCACCTGCTCCAGGTTCTTGTAGCCGATGATCGCCCCGAACGAGTCCTGCTCCGTGTGCTCGGCCAGGAACTGCCAGGCCGGGCCGAGCAGGCGCGGGTCGAGAAACTCGGTCACGCTGTACAGCTCCTCCAGCCGGTTCTCCAGCGGCGTGCCGGTGAGTACGAAGGCGAACGGCGCGGGCAACTCCTTGATGCGCCGCGTCGTCTTGGCCTGCCAGTTCTTGATGCGCTGCGCCTCGTCCAGCACGATCAGGTCGGGCGCCAGGGCCACGATGCGCTCGAAGTCGCGCAGCACCAGTTCGTAGTTGATGATGGTGAACACGGCGGGGTCGGCGTACTGGCGGGCGCGGCGAGCCGGGCTGCCGCCGACCACCGTGGCGGGCAGGCCCGAAAAGCGGGCGATCTCGCGCGCCCACTGCCGCTTGACCGACGCCGGGGTGATGATCAGCACGCGCTCGATGCCCTGCTGCTCCATCAGCAGGTGCGCCGCGCCGATGGCCTGCGCCGTCTTGCCCAGGCCCATGTCGTCGGCCAGGAGTGCCCGCTCGGTGAAGGCCAGGAAGAGCACGCCCAGCAACTGGAAGGGGTAGAGCGGCACCCGTAGCAGGTCTAGCCGCCACTCGCCCGCCTGGATCGCCGCCAGCAGCGCCTCGCGCGCCGCGGCCCGCTCCAGCCGGTGGCCCACCTGGGCCACGTGCGTCCAGACATCGGGGTCGATGCTCACGCTGCCGCCGTACTCGCGCACCTCGTCCTCGAACTCCTTGAGCCGGAAAGCGAAGGCAGCCGGGTCGCGGTTGATCTCGTCCAGGTGCGGGGCCAGGTAGTAGTTGACCAGGCGCAGCAGGCCCAGGTCAATCGACTCGTCGTAGTCGGGGGCCAGTTGCCAGCTTCCGGTCACGTAGGCCAGGCCGATGCGGATGTGCAGGCGGCGCTGCTCGACCAGCGCGGTGCGCGCGGCGCGCAGTTTGGCCGGGCGGCGGCGGGCGCGGATCAGCACGGCCTCGATATGCTTGCAGGTGCCCAGGTTGTTGCCCTCGTAGTCGGGGCACGAGCAGCGGTTCAGGAAGCGGTCGGGGTCGCGGATCTCGACGGTGTAGGGGATGCCGCTGTCGCCGGTGACGGTGTAGAAGCCCAGCACCTCGTCGGGTCGCTCGGCCACGATGGTGAACTGTTCGTTGGCCGCGCGCTCGCGGCGGCGCTCGATTGCCGTCTGGCGGGCCACACTGTCGGTGGCCTGCTTCGCCCGGTTCGCGCGGCCATACTCGCGCCTGGCGTCCATCGGTCCTCCATCCCCCGGCCTTGGACTCCCCTGAATATCGGTCTAGAGGAGTCTACTCAAGGCGCGCTCTATAGAGTATAATTCCGGCAATACCAGGGTGCAAGCGGGCGTGCATCCGCGTACCCAGACAACCTAACCCCCTGGCCCCCTTCCCGCCGCGGGAAGGGGGAAACGGACTCCCCTCCCCGCGGCGGGGAGGGGCGGGGGGGAGAGGTTAGGCGGTGGCCCGGATGCCAGATCGTAGCGCGCACCCGACCCGGACCCTCTGCTGAAAGAAGGCACACATATGGCCGTACAACTTTACAACACCATGACCCGGACCAAGGAGCCGTTTGCTCCGCTCGACCCGCCCCATGTCGGCATCTACACCTGCGGTCCCACGGTCTACAACTACCAGCATATCGGCAATATGCGGACCTACATTTTCGAGGATCTGCTGGTGCGCGTGCTGGCCTACAACGGCTACGATGTGAAGCGCGTGCTCAACATCACCGACGTGGGCCATCTCACGTCCGACGCCGACGAAGGCGAGGACAAGATGGAAGTCGGCGCCCGGCGCACCGGCAAGACCCCCGCCGAAATTGCCCGCTTCTACACCGATGTCTTTTTCGAGGACTTCAAGGCGCTGAACTGCCTCCAGCCCACCATCGTCGCCCCGGCCACGGAGCATATCCCGGAGATGCTGGACCTGGTGGGCTGCCTGGTCGATCAGGGCGTGGCCTACGAGATCAGCGACGGCGTCTATTTCGACGTGGCGAAGGTCCCGGCCTACGGCGTGCTGAGCCGCCTGTCGCTCGAAGGGCAGGAAGCGGGCGCTCGCGTGGAGGTGAACCCGGAGAAGCACGGCCCGTTCGACTTTGCGCTCTGGAAAAAGGCCGACCCGGCCCACCTGCAACAGTGGCCCAGCCCCTGGGGCCAAGGCTACCCCGGCTGGCACATCGAATGCTCGGCTATGAGCATGAAGTATCTCGGCAAGACCTTTGACATCCATTGCGGCGGCATCGACCACATCCCGGTCCACCACGAGAACGAGATCGCCCAGTCCGAAGCCTGCACACGCCAGACGTTCGCGCGCTACTGGATGCACGGCGAGTTCCTGCGCATGGTCCAGCCGATCACCCGCGAGCGCGCAGGCGAGACGGTCACGGTCGAGGAAGAAGTGAAGATGAGCAAGAGCCTGGGCGGCTTCATCACCCTCAGCGACGTGGTGAAAGCCGGGTATCCCGCGCTGGCCTATCGCTACTTCTGCCTGAACGCGCACTATCGCAGCGCCCTGACCTTCCGCAACGACCTTAGCTCGCTCGACGCCCCGCGCACGGCGCTGAACAACCTGTACGACTTCGTCCGCCGCGCGGCGAGCGAACGCGGCTCGGCCGCCGAGGCCGAGCAGGCCGCCGTGGAAAGCCCGGCATGGGTGCAACCGTACCGCGAGCAGTTCGTGGACGCCATCAACGACGACCTGAACATGCCGCGCGCGCTGGCGGCTGTCTGGCTCTTGATCGGCGAGGCCAACCGCCGCGGCGAAGCGCCCGCCGCCTTGCCGGTGCTGTTCGACTGGGACAACGTGCTGGGCCTGAACTTGCTGCATGAGGTTGAGCGCGAGGACATCCTGGAGCCCGACCTCCAGCAGATGGTCGACGAGCGCCAGGCCGCCCGCAAGGCCCGCGATTGGGCGCGCGCCGACGCCCTGCGGGCGGCACTGCTGGCCCGCGGCATCGAAATCGAGGACACGCCGCAAGGCCCGCGCTGGAAACGAGTCTAGCCCTATCGCGCGTTGCGTCGCGGGCGGATGCCATCCTTACATCCGCGCCCGCCGGCGGCAACGCGCGACCCATTAAAGGGATGTATTTTCATGCCTGCTACCGATACGATTACCTGTTACACCAACGACGGGCGCGCGGTGCCGGTGCCCCGCGACCAGGTGACGCTGCGGCCCGGCGTCTACGGCGTCGCCTTTACCCCTGACCGCGGCCAGGTGCTGCTGACGCGCGACCGGCGCTCCAACGTCTGGGAGCTGCCGGGCGGGGGCATCGATCCGGGCGAGGCGGCGGCGGCGGCCATGGTGCGCGAGTTCAAAGAGGAAGTGGGCCTGGACATCACCCTCGGCCCGCCGATTTATTTCGCCGAGGCGTTTTATTACCACGATAAGGACACCGCCCCCGGCGGGTGGCACTCGCTCAAGCTGTTTTACCTCGTCCACACCAGCGGCACGCTCGACCCGCACTACGAGGAGAATCGGGGCCAGGGCGGCGTGAACTTCGGCGCGGCCTGGGTGCCCATCGAGGAACTCGAAGGCGTCGATATGCTGGCCGACCACTACGACGCCGTGCAACGGGCCGTGCAATGGCTCGACAGCACCGAGGGCCCGGTGGTGGACGACTCGGACGACGACGACGACTAGAAAGCTGCGGCATGCGGATTCTGCTGACTAACGACGATGGAATCGACTCGGAGGGCCTGGTGGCCCTCTACCACGCACTCCACCCCGATCACGAGGTCGCTGTGATCGCGCCCGACCGCAACTGGAGCATCGCCGGGCATAACAAGACCATGGACCGCCCGCTGCGCGTCACCGAGCGCGAGTGGGAAGGCATCCGCGTCTACGCCAGCGACGGCACGCCCTCAGACTGCGTGTCGCTGGCCGCGCTCGGCTTCCTCGGCTACCGGCCCGACCTGGTGGTCGCGGGCATCAACAAAGGCCCTAACCTGGGCGACGATATTACCTATTCGGGCACCGTGGCGGCGGCCATGGAGGGCGTCATTTCCGAGATCCCGGCTATCGCCGTGTCCATCGAAGATTACCTGGACTGGCATTTCGAGACGCCCGCGCCCTACGTGGCCCGGCTGGTCCGCGAAGTGGCGCGCAACGGCATGCCGGCGGGTGTGCTGCTCAATGTGAACGCGCCGAACCTGCCCCCCGACGAAATCCGGGGGGTTCGTGTTACCCGGCTAGGCCGCCGCATTTACCGCGACCAGCTCGTCAAACGCCTCGACCCGCGCGGGCGGCCCTACTACTGGATCGGCGGCGACATCCCGCAGTCGCACCTTGAAGAGGGCACCGACGCGCACGCCGTGGCGAACGGTTATATCTCGATCACGCCCATCCATATGGATCTCACCAATCATCGGTTGTTGAAGGTTATCGAAGGGTGGGACCTCTCTTGATCCTGGGTTTCCGGTACTAGGTATGGCTAATAGGTATGGCTAACACGGTCCTGAGTGTTTTCAATTTAACAAAGACCTTCCATCTGGAGCCGATCTTCGAGGGCGTCAGCTTTCAGCTGAACGAAGGCGAGAAGGTCGCGCTGGTCGGTGCCAACGGCGCGGGCAAGACGACGATCCTGGAGATTATCGCCGGGCTGGAAGAGCCGGATACCGGCGGCGGCACCGTGGTCCGCGCGCGGGGCACACGCCAGGCTTACCTGCCGCAGGAGGTGGCCGGGTTTGGCTCGCTGCTGGGTGGCCCCGCGCCCGCCCCCGATGCCACGCTCTGGGACCTGATGCTCGACACCCTGGGCGAAGTGCGCGATCTACAGCGCGAGATGAACCGGCTGGAAGAGGCGATGTCGGCCCCCGGCGCACCGCAGACCGGCCCGGCCTGGGACCGGCTGATCGCCGAATACGAAGCCGTGACCGAGCGCTTCGAGCAGGCGGGCGGCTACGACCTGGAACACCGCATCGAGCAGGTGCTGGAGGGCCTGGGCTTCAAGCCGCGCCAGTTCGATACGCCGCTGGCCCAATTGAGCGGCGGGCAGAAGACGCGCGCTGCCCTGGCCCGCGCGCTGCTCTCCGATCCCGATGTGCTGCTGCTGGACGAGCCGACCAACCATCTCGACCTGACGGCCATCGAATGGCTCGAAGGCTTCTTGCAGACCTGGCGGGGCACGTTGCTCTGCGCCTCGCACGACCGCCGCTTCCTCGACAAAGTGACCACGCGCACGCTGGACCTGGAGTTCGGCACGCTGGAATCGTATCCCGGCAACTACAGCAAATACCTGCTGCTGAAGGCCGAGCGCATGGAGCGCCGCCTGGCCGAGTACGAGGCTCAACAGGAACAGATCGCCAAGACCGAGGAGTTTATCCGCCGCTTCAAGGCCGGGCAGCGCTCGAAGGAGGCCAAGGGCCGCGAAAAGCGCCTCAAGCGGCTGGAGCGCCTGCACGCCCCGCGCAACCGCGAAACGCTCAAGCTGGAGCTACAGGCCCACCTGCGCAGCGGGCGCACGGTCATGGCGACCGAAGACCTGGAGATCGGCTATCGCGGCGTGGTGCCCGATCCTGCCGGGGGCCCGCCGGGCGACCTGCTGCTGGCCCGCTGCCCCGACCTGGAGATCGAGCGCGGCGAACGCGTGGCCCTTATCGGCGCCAACGGCACGGGCAAGACCTCGCTGCTGCGCACAGCCATCGGCGAACTGCCGCCGTTACACGGCCAGATCGACCTGGGCCACAATGTCGACTACGCCTATTACGCCCAGGCGCACGAAGGGCTGGACCCGACCAACCGGGTGATCGACGAGATCCTCTATACGCTGCCCATGACCGAGGAGTCGGCCCGCAACCTGCTGGCCCGCTTCCTGTTCACGGGCGACGACGTGTACAAGCGCGTGGGCGACCTCAGCGGCGGCGAGCGCAGCCGCGTGGCCCTGGCGAAGCTGACGCTGCTGCCCGCTAATTTCCTGCTGCTGGACGAGCCGACAAACCACCTCGACCTGGGCGCCCGCGAGGCGCTGGAAGACGTGCTGAGCGAGTACCAGGGCACGCTGCTGTTCGTCTCGCACGACCGCGCCTTCATCGACAGCCTGGCGACGCAGACCTGGGTGCTCGACAACGCGGTGATCGAGGCATTCGACGGCAACTACAGCGATTACCAGGAAGAACTGGCCCGCCGCCGCCGCGAGGCCGTGGGCGCCGAACTTGCGCCCGCCGCATCGCGCAGGCCCGGCACGCCGGGGGCACGGCCCGGCAAAGGCGCGCCCGCCCCGCTCACGCCGCGCGAGGAGCAGCGCCGCCGCGAGGAAGCCGAGCGCGCCGCCCAACGGGCCAAAGCCGCCGCCGCCCGCAAATTGCAGGAGGTCGAGCAAACCATCGGCGCGCTGGAAGCCCGGCTCAACCTGCTGAGCGCCGAACTGGACGCCGCGAGCGCCGCGTCCGACATTGCCCTGGTTACCGACCTGGGCCTGGAGTATCAGCAGTTGGCTGAAGAGTTGGAGCAGAAGTACGGCGAATGGGAGAAGCTAGCCAGCTAGGCGATAAGTTCATCATCGGCCTGACCGGCAACATCGCCTGCGGCAAAAGCACGGTGCTGGCCCGCCTGGCCGCTCTCGGCGCCGGGGTGATCGACGCCGACGTGGTCACGCGCGAGTTGCAGCGGCGCGGCGCCCCGGCCTACGGCCCCATGGTTGCGGCTTTCGGTCCGGAGATCGTGCAGCCGGACGGCGAGATCGACCGCCGCGCCCTGGGCAACCGGGTCTTCGCCGACCCCGCCGCCTTGCGCCGCCTGGAGGGCCTGGTCCGGCCCCTGGTCCGCGATGAGATCGTGCGCCGCATCGCCGCGCTGACGCAGCGCGTGGTCGTGGTCGACGCCATCGGCCTGCTGGACGGCCCGCTGGTCGACTACTGCCGCCGCGTCTGGGTCGTGACCTGCCTGCCGGATCAGCAGGTGGCCCGCCTGGTCGCCACACGCGGCCTCACCGAGGATGAAGCCCGGCTGCGCGTCAACGCCCAGGCCCCGCAAGCGGCCAAAGTCGCCCGCGCCGACCTCGTCTTCGACAACAGCGGCACCCGCGAGGCGCTGCTGGCCCAGGTGGACGCGGCGTGGAAGGATTTGCAAACTGCACTTTAGATAAGTGATCAACATCTGAGCATCATCCAAGGATCTTCATATGAGTGGTGGTATCTATCTTATTCAAGACAACGGCCGGCTTGTAGAGATGCGTGAACAGGCATATGACTCAGAGGATCTGCTACAGAGCTTGCTCGCTCGTTATCCCAGCCTTCTCGCAGGTGATCAAATGGATCTTACCGCACCGCGCCGTTGGTTATTAGTGTCGCGTGAGATGAGCTTGGCTTCTGAGGAAGCTGGGGGAGGAAGATGGTCAGTTGATCATCTCTTTTTAGATCAAGATGCTGTGCCGACAATTGTCGAGGTTAAGCGTAGTAGTGATACGCGTATTCGGCGCGAAGTAGTAGGCCAGATGTTGGACTACGCGGCGAACGCGGTAGTATACTGGCCTGTCGAAGAAATTCGAGCTAGATTTGAGCGTAATTGCGAGATTCAGAATCTTGATCCCGAAGTGTCTCTGCGCGATTTCCTGGATGCCGGTGTGGATGTATCACAGTTCTGGCAGCAGGTGAAGACCAATTTGCAGGCAGGGCGAGTGCGTCTGGTCTTTGTAGCTGACGAGATTCCTTCTGAGTTGCGGCGTGTAGTGGAGTTTCTAAATACTCAGATGGATCCTGCCGAGGTTTTGGCTGTCGAAGTCCGGCAATATGTTGGGCAAGGTCTCAAAACGCTTGTTCCACAAGTGTTTGGTCAGACGGCGGCTGAGCAGCAGAAGAAATCCGGGGTCATTCGCGAAAGCAAGCAATGGGATGCGGAGAGCTTTTTTCAAGATTTGGCGTCCCGGCATGGATCCGAGATCGCCGATGTCGCCCGACGAATCCTTGCCTGGGCTGAGGCTCGTCAACTCCATATCTGGTGGGGTAAAGGTAAGCAGGATGGCTCGTTCTTCCCGCTTTTTTCCTGTAAAGATCTCCAGCATTTCCTATTCGCAGTCTGGACCTATGGAAGAGTTGAGATCCAGTTTCAGCGCATGGCGCCACCATTTGATGATGAGGCCAAGCGTCAGGAATTGTTGAACCGCTTGAATCGAGTACCCAGGATTACTCTCGCACCTAATGCTATTACGAGACGACCGAGCATAGCATTAAGCCTTCTTACGACAGAGTCTGTTCTAAAGCAGTTTTTTGAAGCGTTCGACTGGGTTATTGAGGAAATACAGCGATGTTAGACAAAACGAATCCAGGGCGCTACGCGGGCACGGACCGGTCCCAACACTGGGAAGAACTGTATCAGCAGGGCGACACCGGCTGGGACCTGGGCGGCCCGGCCCCGGCCTTCGTCGATCTGCTGGCCGGGCCGGATGCGCCGCAGCCGGGGCAGATGCTCGTCCTCGGCAGCGGCCGCGGGCATGATGCGCTGCTCTTTGCCGAACATGGCTTCGACGTGCAGGGCGTCGACTTCGCGCCCTCGGCGGTGGCCGCCGCAACGGCGGCGGCGGAGGCGTGCGGGCTGAGCGAGCGCGCCCACTTCGAGCAGCGCGACATATTTGCCCTGCCGCCGGTCTACCGCGAGGCGTTCGATTACGTGCTGGAGCACACCTGCTTCGCCGCCATTGATCCGGGGCTGAACGAGGAATACGCCGCGCTGGTGCCGCGTCTGCTACGCCCCGGCGGCCTCTACCTGGCGATCTTCTTCGCCCATGGGCGCCCCGGTGGCCCGCCATATGCGACTACGCTTGAGGCCGTCCGCCGCCGGTTCGCGCCGCGCCTGGAGATTCTGCGCCTGGAGACCGCCCAACATTCGGTACCGTCACGGGCGGGGCGCGAGTTGTTCGCCGTGATGCGCAAGGCGCCCGGCCCCGTGTCCGGGCCGCCCGAGGTGCAATAAGCGCCCGGCGTGACGCCGCCAGAATACGATGCCGCTAGCCGCTCTGAGGAGGTACACACGCGATGACAACGTCCAACCCTGCCGGCCATCCCGCGCACGGCGTGCCGGAGCCGTATCCCTTCCTGTTGCAGCCCGAGTTCCATGGCCGCGTCTGGGGCGGGCGGCGGCT
>DASSGZ010000201.1:0-2845 GCA_035693165.1 Chloroflexia bacterium
GGCCATGTAAGTCAAGGCTGTAAGCGCTTACACAGGCATGATAGCACGGAACCCGGCGGCTGTCAATAGGCAAGCCCCCCATCCTTTAGATTCACCGCGGAGACGCAGAGAACGCAGAGATCGTTAAGGAAGTTTCCGCGACTCGCTGGGGCTCCGCCGGGGATTCGCCATAACCGAGGCAGTAATGCACGCTTGCTTTGGCGCGCCTCCTAGCCCATGCTCTGCGTTCTCTGCGCCTCCGCGGTGAATCTAAAGGCGGCGGCGGGATTCTGCACCAACTCTTACTTTTTTCTGACCTGTTTGTGTGGTTCCATCTGCTATCATGGGGGGAAGCCCATTGCGCGGCAGCCCCCCTGGCCGGGCCGGTATTGACAGGGGGACCGGAAAGGGTACAAAATGGGTAATAGCGTTTGCGCTAAACTGGCCGGGCCCCATGCCGCTATCCGGTGTGGGGCCACGTGGCTGGTGGAACGGCCCGGCGTGAGCCGGGGTACGTGAGGGGATCGATCCGATGCGCCCAGACCCTCCGAGTCAGTATGCCGTACCCCCCGGCGATCCGTTCGGGTTGCAGATGTTGCCGGACGGCGACGCCGGGGCCCCGCCCGCCGAGGCGCCCGCCCCCGCCGGGCGGTGGGGGCTGCCGGAGCGCTGGCAGGCGCGCCTGCCACGCCTGCGGGTCCAGGCCGTGCGCGCGGGCCTGTTCGGGGCCGGCGTGGTCGCCGCCTTCCTCGCCCTGGTGCTCTACCAGGCGCTCTTCCCGCCGCCGCCGCCGCTGACTCAGCACGACGTGACCGACTCGATTGCCGCGGCCATGGCCTCGGCCACCCCGGCCCCGGCCTTTTCCGAGGGGGTCTACCAGGTCATCCAGCCCTCGCTGGTGCTGATCCAGGCGCAGCTCCCCGGCAAGGACGGCCAACCCGAGCAAGACCTGGGCAGCGGCGTCATCGTCAACGACCAGGGCGACATCCTCACCAGCCTGCACGTGGTCACGCAAGCCACCGAGATCAAGCTCACCTTCGCCGACGGCAGCGAGTCGCCGGGCCAGATCGCGACCGCGCAGCCGGAGCAGGACATCGCCGTGCTGCACGCCGCCAAGCCCCCAGCGCAACTTGTGCCCGCCACGCTCGGCAGCCCCGGCGCCATGCGCGTGGGCGACGAGGCCTATGTCGTCGGCAATCCGTTCGGCCTCTATAGCTCGATGAGCGCGGGCGTCATCTCCGGCTTCGGGCGGGCCTTCCAGCCCGTAGGCAGCCAGTACAAACTGCAAGACTTGATCCAGATCGACGCGGCGGTCAATCCCGGCAATTCGGGCGGGCCGCTGCTCAATCGTTACGGCGAGGTCATCGGCATCGTCACCGGGCTGGTCAACCCGACGGCCCAGAACTTCTTCGTGGGGGTCGGCTTCGCCGTGCCGATCACCACCGCGGGCGGCGCGGCGGGCGCGCCGCAATATTAGCAGCCGGCAACGACGATTTTGCGGTGTAGGGGCCGGTTTCAAACCGGCCTGCCTGCCCTATCGCGGTGTAGGGGCCGGTTTGAAACCGGCCTGTGAAGGAGACGCGCATGGATCAGCGGACGAACGGCAAACCCGGCTTGCCGATGGAGCGGGTGCTCTACGAAGTCAAGAAGGTGATCGTCGGCCAGGATCACCTGCTGGAGTCCCTGGTCGTCGCGCTGCTGGCGCGCGGGCATATCCTGGTTGAAGGCGTGCCGGGCCTGGCGAAGACGATGGCGATCAAGACCCTGGCCGAGGCCATCGGCGGCGAGTTCAAGCGTATCCAGTTCACGCCCGACCTGGTGCCCGCCGACCTGGTCGGCACGCGCATCTACAACCAGAAAACGGGCGAGTTCAACACGTCGCTCGGCCCGGTCTTCACCAACCTGCTGCTGGCCGACGAGATCAACCGCGCCCCGGCCAAGGTGCAAAGCGCCCTGCTCGAAGTGATGCAAGAGCGCCAGGTGACCATCGGCACCGAGACCTTCCGGGTGCCCGACCCCTTCCTGGTGCTGGCGACGCAGAACCCCATCGAGACCGAGGGCACCTACGCCCTGCCCGAAGCCCAGGTCGACCGCTTCATGCTCAAGGTGCTGGTCGGCTACCCCAGCCCCAACGAGGAATTCGTCATCGTCGAGCGCATGACCGGCTTCCTGGAAGAAGTGCAGAAGGTGCTGACCACCGCCCAGTTGCTGGAGTTGCAGCAGGCCGCCGACCGCGTCTACGTGGACCCGGCCCTCATCCAGTACGCCATCCACGTGGTGAGCGCCACCCGGTCGCCCAAAGCGATCGGCCTGAAGGAATTGCAGCCCTATATCATGTTCGGGGCCAGCCCGCGCGCCTCGATCAATATCGTGCGCGCGGCGCGGGCGCTGGCTTTCGTGCGCGGGCGCACCTATGCCCTGCCGCAAGACGCGCTGGACATGGTCCGCGACGTGCTGCGCCATCGCATCGTGCTCTCGTATGAAGCGCTGTCCGACAACCTGAGCAGCGACGACCTGTTGACCAAGATTCTCGACCGCATCCCCGTGCCGCAGGTGCCTTTGCATGAATACGCCGACCGCCGCACGCACGCCTGAGCGCATCCTGCAACGCCTCGACTGGCAGGTTATCCGCCGGTTGGACGGCTTGCTGCAAGGCGACTACCGCACGCTGTTTTACGGCTACGGGGTCGACTTCGCCGACCTGCGCGAATACCAGCCGGGCGACGACGTGCGCTATATCGACTGGAACGTGACCGCGCGCCTGACCACGCCCTATGTGCGCCAGTATGTCGAGGACCGCGAAGTCACCGCCTGGTTCCTGCTAGACCTCAGCCCCTCGATGGACTTCGGCAGCGTGCAGAGCCTG
>DASSGZ010000202.1:0-5237 GCA_035693165.1 Chloroflexia bacterium
ATGTACGTCTGCCGCGCCGTCGCCGGCGTCGGCCCGCTGGCCTGACCCGGCGGTCCCAGCCCTTGTCATTCTGAGCGCAGCGAAGAATCTCGCCGTGCCGCTCACCGAGACGAGACTCTTCGCTGCGCTCAGAGTGACAAGCCGGGCGCGGACGAGACTCTTCGCTGCGCTCAGAGTGACAACCCTGGGGCTCTCTCGCTGCTGACTACTGACCACTCGTCTCAACTCAGCGCACAGCACTCGTCTAGGACCATTGGGCTATGGAATCAGGGTACTTTCAGGTCTAGGAGGCGCGGGCGGCACCCGCTATACTGAAAATGCCCACCTGCGCGCTTGCTACTACTGCCAATGAAATTCTATCAATTTAGTGAGAACAGTTGACGGTCCGGCCGGACCGCATTATACTGCCGCGTATCACTGCCCGATAAACTCCTGGCCCGGCCCCGCCGGGCGGCACGGTGGGCCGGGGTAGGCACGCGGAATGACCCGTACTTCAGCATCATCATAGGGAGCACAACCAGATATGCATGACGACTATCCATCGTCGGGCCTGAGCCGGCGGGCCTTTTTGCGCAGCGCCGGGCTGGCCGCCGGGGCGCTGGCCGCGGCCCCGCTGTTGAACGCCGCGCCCGCGTGGGCCGCCGGCCCCGCGCCCGCCTCCGCGCTCCCCACCGGGCGCGATCTGCTTACCATCGGCGTCCTCCTGCCGCGCTCCACGATCTACCCCGCGCTGGGCAGCAACTTCCTGGCCGGGATGCAGCTCTATTGCAACCAGGCGGCGGACGACGCGCGCCCTGGGGTGCGGCTGGTCGCCAAGGATGCCGGGTTCGGGCGCGTGCAGGCTCTGGCCGCCGCGCAGCAACTGCTCGAAGCAGACAAGGCCGCCCTCGTCGTCGGCCTGAGCAATCCCGCGCTGGTGGACATGCTGCGCGGGCTGTTCCAGACGCGGCGCACAGTGTTCCTCACCGCCGGCCTGGGCGAGAACGTGCCCCGTGCCGCCGACGACAGCGCCTATGTCTTCCACCACAGCCTGGGCGCTGCGGAGGCCGCCTGGGCGCTGGGCCGGTGGGCGGCGACACACCTGGGCCGCCGCGCCGCCATCGCCACCGCGCTCTACGACAGCGGCTATGATGCGCTGACCGCCTTCCGCCTCGGCTTCACCGCCGCGGGGGGCACCATCACCACCACACAGACGACCCACCTGCTCGCCAACAGCCCGGCCCTGCCCGCCGTGCTGGCCGAGATCGCCGCCGGCCGCCCCGACTTTCTCTACGCCGCCTATTGCGGCCCGGCGGCGGGCGACTTCGTGCGTGCGGTCCAGACCGGCCCGGCGGCGGGCATCCCCCTGCTTGGCTCGCCCCTCCTGGCCGGCGAGACGGCGCTGCCCTCCCTGGGCAAAGCCGCGCTCGGCATCAAGACCGCCCTGGGCTGGACTCCGGCCCTGGACACCGCCGAGAACCGCGCCTTCGTCGCCGCCTACACCAAACAGACCGGCCAGGCCCCCGATAACCTGGCTCTGCTGGGCTATGAGACCGCGCGGCTGACCGTCACGGCGCTGGCCGGGGCGGGCGGCGACCCCGCCCGCGGCACCCGGATGCGCGACGCCCTGGCCGCCGCAACCTTTGCCGGGCCGCGCGGCCCCGTTGCCATGGACGCCCAAACTCACTGCACCGGCGGCCCGCTCTACCTGCGCGAGGTGCAGATGCGCGACGGCGCGTTCGCCCATGTGCCCGTCGCCAAGCTGCCCGCCGCCGCCGAGGCCGGCGCCGCCCTGCGCGCCACGGTCAAGTCCGGCTGGACCAACGCTTATTTATCGGTATAGTCGCCCGGCGGGGCGCGGCACCCCGCGCCCGGCAGATTATCGGCTACAGGAGGATCGCGTAATGCCGGATACCCCTTACATCGGTGATATTTACGTCTTTGCCGGAACCTTTGCCCCGCGCGGCTGGGCCTTCTGCGAGGGGCAGATCCTGTCCATCTCCCAGAACCAGGCCCTCTTCTCCCTGCTCGGCACGACCTATGGCGGCAACGGGCAGACCACCTTTGCCCTGCCCGACCTGCGCGGGCGCGTGCCCATGCACTTCGGCCAGGGCCCCGGCCTGTCCCCGCGCACACTGGGCGAAAAGAGCGGCAGCGAGACTGTGACGCTGCTGACCACAGAACTGCCCCCGCATATCCACAGCGTGACCGCATCGTCCGATAACGGCGTGCGCACCGGCCCCGCCAACGGCGTGTGGGCCAGCTCGACGCGCGGGGACGCCCAGTACAGCGCCACGGCGGATACGACCATGAACCCAGGCGCCCTGGGCCCCGCGGGCAGTAGCGCCCCGCACAATAACCTGCAACCCTATCTCGCGATCCGCTTTATCATCGCGCTGGTCGGTGTGTACCCCTCGCGCACCTAGTAGTCGGCCACCCTGATGCTGTTGGGCGGCAGGCCGGTTTGCAACCGGCTCCTACACCGGGCGGCAGGCCGGTTTGCAACCGGCCCTTACAAGTTAAAATCACCGTGGCGAACTACCAGGTGGGACCGTTCTTGCGGCCCAGGCAGCACCATCTGAAGGAGCATATTGCGATGTCCGAACCGTTCCTCGGCGAAATCAAAATGTTTGGCGGCAACTTCGCCCCGCGCGGCTGGGCGCTTTGTAACGGGCAGATCCTGTCCATTGCTCAGAACACCGCCCTCTTCTCGTTGCTCGGCACCACTTATGGAGGCAACGGCCAGACGACCTTTGCCCTGCCCAATTTGCAATCCCGTATCCCGATCGCGCCGGGCCAAGGCCCCGGCCTGACGAACTACGACCTGGGCGAGGAGATCGGCACGGAAAGCGTGACACTGCTATCCACCGAGATGCCCCAGCATAGCCATGTGCCGCAGGCGCAGAGCGGCCCCGGCACCAGCACCACCCCGCAGAGTAACGTCTGGGCCGCATCCAGTAGCCGCGACGCGCAATATGGTGACACCCTCAACACGCCCATGAGCGCGACGGCTCTGCCCCCCGCGGGCGGCGGGCAGCCGCATAGTAATATGCAGCCCTATCTGGTGATTAATTTCATTATCGCCCTGCAGGGCATTTTCCCTCCACGCCAGTAAAGCGGGATGCCGCCGGGACTGTCCGCCGGTCGGGCCGGCCCCCGGCGCCTGAATGAGAGAGGATATAAGCGATGGCTGATCCATACATCGGCGAGATTCGGATGTTCGCGGGCAACTTTGCCCCGCTGGGGTGGGCCTTTTGCAACGGCGCCCTCCTGTCCATTGCCCAATATGATGCCCTGTTTTCGCTGCTCGGCACGACCTACGGCGGCGACGGCCAGACGACCTTCGCCCTGCCTGACCTGCGCGGGCGCGGCCCCATCCACGCCGGCCAGGGGCCGGGGCTGACCAATCATCCGCAGGGCGAGCAAGGCGGCACCGAAACGGTCACCTTGACGGTAGCCCAGATGCCGGCCCACACCCACGCGCCCGCTGCGTCGTCGGCGGCGGGCACCAGCTCTCACCCCAACGGGAATGTCTGGGCCGCGTCCAGCACCTCGGACAACCAGTATGCCGGCACATCCAACACCACCATGAATCCGGCGACGATCGGCGTGGCGGGCGGCAACCAGCCGCATGACAACCGCCAACCTGTGCTGGCGATCAACTTCATCATCTCTCTGGAGGGTATTTATCCCTCGCCGAACTGATCCGGGGGGCCGCGGCTCCCAGCACCCGGCGCGCCTGGCCCCACCGGGCGCGTCCCTAGATTCGAGTCCCTATGCCGGTAAGCCTCCGCCCCGTGCAGGCGGACGACGAAGGATTCTTGTACGACCTGTACGCGGCGACCCGCGCCGGCGAACTGGCGCAGTGGGGGTGGGACGCCGCGCAGCAGGACGCATTTCTGCGCCTGCAGTTCCGCGCCCACGAGCAGCACTATGCCCGCGCGCTGCCCCACGCTGATCAACAGATCGTCGTGCGCGACGGCGCGCCGGTGGGCCGGCTGATCGTCGCGCGCAACGACCGCGATATTGTGCTGGCCGATATCGCCCTGCTGCCCGCCGCGCGCAACGCCGGCCTGGGCACCCGGCTCATCGCCGCCGTGCTGACCGAGGCGGCGGCAACGGCCCGCCCCGTGCGCCTGCATGTGGCAATCGGCAACCCGGCGCTCCGCCTGTACCGGCGCTTGGGCTTCGTCGTTCTCGCCGAGACCGCCACCCATTACTTCATGGAGAAACCGGCCGCCGCGCCCGGTTGATCCCTCACTTCAGGAGGAGCGAACACTCGTGACCGTACTTCCCCATCCATCCGCACGGTCCCTGGCCCGGCGCGTGCCGCGCGCGGGCCTGCGCCTGTTGCTCATGCTGGGCCTGCTGCTGGCGGCGCTCGGCTACCGGGCGGCCACGGCGGCGCCCACCGCCACCATCACCGTCACCACCACCGGCGACACCCTGGACGCCGCTGCCGGCAACTGCGCGGCGATCACTATCGCGTCCCTGCCCGGCCCCGACGGCCAGACCAGCCTGCGCGAAGCCATCTGCGCCGCCAACAACACCGCCGGCGCCGATACTATCACCTTTAGCGTCAACGGCACCTTCACCCTCACCCGCACCGGCGTCGAAGACGACAACGTCACCGGCGACCTCGACCTGCTCTCCAACATTACCATCACCGGCAACGGCGCCGGCAACACCGTCCTCGACGGCAACAACACCGACCGCGTCTTCGACATCGATCCCCTGCAGGGATCGAACGCCGTCGTCTCCATCTCGGGCGTGACCATCCAGCACGGCCATGCCGATCCCTCGACCTTCAACCTCGGGGCGGGCGTGGCGACCGGCGCCTCCTCGACCGTCACCATCAGCAACTCCACCATCACCAACAATAACTCGGTGGGCGGCACCGGCGGCGGCATCGAAGCCTTCGGTGCCTTGACCCTCAACACCGTCACCGTGTCTAACAACACCGCCGACGCCCTGGGCGGGGGCATCCGCGCCATCCGCACGCTCACGATCAACAACAGCACGATCACCGGCAACACCGCCGAGGGCGGCGGCGGGCTCTGGTTGGGATCCGGAAACGGCATCACCATGAACGTGACCGACAGCACCATTGCCGGCAACCACTCCGTGGACCGCCCGAGTAATCCCAACAACCTCTTCGACGGCGGCGGGCTCTACATCGACACCGACGGCAGCGTCACCATCCAGCGCAGCACTATCTCAGGCAACGACGCGGCACGCAACGGCGGCGGCATCTTCTT
>DASSGZ010000203.1:0-3733 GCA_035693165.1 Chloroflexia bacterium
CATTGTGTTGTACCTCCCTGTACTGCTACTATCACTACACGGTAAGCATAACACCTACGCAGATAATGCAAGTCCGTTTCTGTAAAATGGTCAGGATGTCCTATGCCCATTCCGATTCGATTCGACGCGATTCAGTCGTACGTCAAATAGGCGCGCCCGGTTTCCCACTCCTCGCTGAGTTCCATCAACAGCGCGCTCACCAGCCGCAAGCAGCTCGCCTCGTTGGGGAAGATGCCCACCACGCGCGTGCGCCGCTTCAGTTCGCGGTTCACCCGCTCCAGCCCATTGGTCGTGCGCAACAAGCGCCGATGCGCTTCCGGCAGCCCGAACACCGTCAGCCCTTCCAACACATTGTCCGGCAACCACGCCGCCAACTTACTCGCCGTTTTCGTGTATTTGCTCACCGCCTTATCCAGCAGCGCCAGCGCCGCCGGTTTGTCGGGCGCCGTGAAAATCGCCCGCAAATCGGCAGCGACCTCCGCCTTCAGCGCCTCCGCAGGCACATAGGCTTGCGCGTTCTGTTGCAGATGTACTATCCGAACACAATCCCCACTTTGCGCTTCGCTGTCGTCGTTCCCTTCGTGTCCACCATGCCGCCGCGTCAGTCGCGTCGTCGGCTAGCGAGAGCGGCCTCGTAAATGGAATACTACCTCCGAGAGGAGGTGGTGTCCGATGGCCCGTCCACCCCGTCAAGCCACCACGACTTGGCAGGTGCAATTGGTGTCCGTCCGGGCGCGGGAAGCGGCGCCCCGTTTGCGGCAGGTCTATCAACTCCTGCTGGTGGCGTCCTCCCCGCCCCATTCTACTATAGATATGGAGGTTAGTCATGCGCGTTGCCATTTACGCCCGGGTTTCGACCGACCGGCAGGGCCGCGACCAAACGATTGCCAGTCAACTGACCGCGCTCCATGACTGGGTCCAGACCCAGCAGTATACCCTGCTCCCGGAGCACATCTATACGGATGAAGGCTTTAGTGGAGCCCGCCTGGATCGGCCCGCCTTGGATGCCTTACGGGATGCTGCCGTGGCCGGGGCCTTTGACGCCGTCGCCGTTTACACCCCGGATCGCCTCGCCCGCAAGTATGCCTATCAGGTGCTGCTCTTGGAGGAGCTCCGCCGGGCTGGCTGTCAGGTCGTCTTCTTACATCGCCCCATTTCCGACGATCCCCATGATCAACTCCTGCTGCAAATTCAGGGCGCCATTGCCGAGTATGAACGGGCCGTCTTGAGCGAGCGGATGCGCCGGGGCAAACTCCAGCAAGCGCGCGCCGGCCACTGGATCGGCGGCAAAGCCCCGTATGGCTACACCTACATCCCCCACCATAATGGGGTGCGCGGCCACCTGGTGGTGGACGAAGGCGAAGCCGAGTTTGTGCGCCTGCTCTACCGCTGGCTCATCGACGAACACCTGACCATCCGCCAGATCCTGGGGCGGCTCAACGCCGGGCCGTGGCGGCCCCGCTCCGGCAAAGCCACCTGGGCGGCGGCGGTCGTCCATCACATCCTGACCGACCCGGTGTACACCGGCACCGCGTACGCGAACCGCTATCACTTCGTCCCGCCCCAGAAGCCCCGCTCCCCGCGCGGATCCCATACGGGCGAGAATTCCTGTCGGCACCCGCGTGCGCGAGAGGACTGGATCCCGATTACGGTGCCCGCGCTGATCGATGCGGCAACCTACGCGCAAGCGCAAGAACAACTGGCCCGCAATGCTACCCTGTCCTTTCGGAACAACACGAAGTACAGTTATCTGCTGCGGTGTTTACTGACCTGTAAGACCTGTGGGTTAGCGATGTACGGGACGACCTACAAGGCGACGGCCACGCAACCGCAGCGCCAGTACTATGAATGCCACGGCAAAGACCTGATTTTGAGTGGGCGGGACACCTGCTGTCCACAACGGATCGCGCGGGCGGAAGAATTGGAGGCCGCGGTCTGGGCAGAGGTGGTGCGCTTACTCCAAGATCCCGCGCAGTTGCTGGCCCAATTTCAGGAGTTCGCCGCCGCGGCCACGGCTGGGGATGCCGCCCAGCAGGAAGCGGCGCAAAAACGAGATCTCCAACTCAAGCGGTTGGCACGGGAAGAACAGCGGCTGATTGATGCCTATCAGGCTGAGGTAGTAAGTTTGGCCGAATTGAGTCAGCGGCGGCAAGCGCTGGCAGAACGTCGCCAGATTCTGCGGGCCGAGCAAGAACAGCAAGTGCGGGCGGCGCAGGAAGCGGCCCAAACCCAGCAAGTGCTGCGTGACGTTGAGACGTTTTGTGCGCAGGTGGCGGGTCGGCTGGCGAGCGTGAGTTTTACGGAGAAGCAGGCGATCTTGCAATTGGTGATCGAACGCGTTATAGTAGGGGAAGACACGCTGGAGATCCGGCATGTGATCCCGCTACGCGGCGGAGCACCCGGCCCTTCGGGGCCGGAGCCCGCCAAAGTGGAATTGTGTTCGGATAGTCTGGCACTGGCAGCGCTGCCAGGGCACGCCGCCGAACACCGCCCGCCGCGCCGCGGCCAAGCCTTCATGGGCATCACTGGTCAGCAGTCGCACGCCCCGCAAGCCCCGCGCTACCAGCCCGCTCAAGAACTCCCGCCAATGGACTTCGGCTTCCGAGAGCGCCACCGACACCCCCAGCACCGCCCGCTGGCCGGCCCGGTCAATGCCCACCGCGATCAGCACGGCCACATCGCGCACCGCCCCCGCGACGCGCACCTGCTCATAGCGGGCATCCAGCACCACATACGGGCACTCGCCCAGCGGGCGGCTGCGCCAGGCCGCCAGGGCCGTATCGAGTTCGGCGGCAGCGCGGCTGACCTGGGTACTGGACACCTGACTGCCGCACAACTGCTCGACAATGGCGGCGACTTTGCGCGTGCTGACGCCCTGGACATACATCTCGGCCAGCGCCAGGCGCAAGGTGTCAAGAGCGGGCGGATCTGTCAGGAAAACATCGGTTGGAAAGTCCGCTGGCCATCGCTCCCCTTGTCCGCTGTTGCTCACCGCTGCGGGGGGCGGCCCACCGGCCGCCGCCAGCCGTACGGACTCGTGTCCCGCGCCCGTTTCTCGCGCTGCCGGGCGCTGTTCATCGCTTGTTGCGCTTCCGCCCGGCATTCCGCACAATAGCGCGGCGCCGCCCCTGGGTATTGCCACACCTCCCGCTCCTGGCTGCACCACTCACAGCGGAAGGTCACCAGGCGGGCGTGCAGCGTGCGTGTGTAGCCTCGGGCGGTCGTCACCACCTTCGGCGGCGGGGCGGGGTTCCTCGAGTTAGTCGTCATGACAGAATTACCTCCCCTACATGCCCGCGCCGTCCCCACGCTCGGCCTCGGGCCCTGGCTCACCGCGCCGCGGGTGCTCCGCGATCCCGCCCCCACCCTCCTTGCTCCCGTCGGCGTTTCCCCGGCCCGGGCTGAGCATCCCGGCGCGACGCTTCTCCTTCAGCCGGTAGCTTTCCCCTTTAATATTGAGCGTCGTCGCATGGTGCAGCAGCCGATCGAGGATCGCCGTCGCCAGCACCCCGTCGTTAAACACTTCCCCCCAGTCCAGAAAGCTCTTGTTGCTCGTCACGATCAGGCTCGCCCGCTCGTAGCGCCGCACCACCAGCCGAAAGAACAAGCTGGCTTCTTCCCGCGAGAGCGGCAAGTAGCCTATCTCGTCGAGGATCAACACCTTCGGATAGACCAACTGCGCCAGCGCCCGCTCCAGCCGGTTTTCGGCGCGGGCGCGCACCAGGCGCGTCAT
>DASSGZ010000204.1:0-8223 GCA_035693165.1 Chloroflexia bacterium
ATCGACGTGCGGGCCGCTGGACGCGCCTGTCGATCCCATGTGGCCGACGACCTGGCCGCGCTGCACCGTGTCGCCCTCCTTGACCGTGAAGCCTTGCAGGTGGCCGTAGGTGGTGGACCAGCGCGGGCCGAGCACGTAGACCAGGTTGCCGTAGGTTGGGTCATCCTTCAGCAATTTGACCCGCCCGCTATGCGTGGCGACCACGTCGGCGCCCAGAGCGTCTTTGTTGTGCCAGAAGGCGAAATCCACCGCGCCCTGGTTGTTGCCGGGCGACGGGCGCAATCCGCCGTGCGCCGCATAGTCTTTGGTGATCACCCAATCGCCCCGCGTTACGGGCACGCCGTAGGGTCGTGCCGGATCGATCTCTGCCTTGGCCGGAGCCGCGGGGGCGGCGGGCGCGGGCGCCTGGGCCACGGCCCGCGCATCGCGCACCTGGTTGATGGCGCCCACCGCCGGCCCGCTGTTATAGAAGCGCGACAGGTGCAGCCCGGACGGCGCGCTGCGCGCCTGCACCAGCCCGTTTCCCACGAAGACCACGCCCAGCACGACCACCGCGATCACGACGATCCTGCTCAGATGCATCCGCACAAACTCTGCCATGGCCGGCCCCCCTTACTGCACGGTTTCCTGATAGATATACCTTGCGACGTGTCGATAGCCCGGCGGGGCCACGCTCACAGGCGGGCCAGGTCGCCGCTGATAACCTCGATCTGCGCCGTTTGCCCCGCCGTGGCGACGAGTGCCTGGTCGGCGGCGAGCAGCGCCAGAGTGGCGGCCGTGTCGCCGGGCAGGCGGGCCTCGCGCAGCAGGGCGTCGATGCCGGGCAGCGCGGGCGGCGCGGTCAGGCCGGGCGCGGCCCCGGCAGCCGGACCGAACAGCGCGTAGAGCGCCATCGGGCGGACCAGCGCGCGCCCCGCCGGGTGGGCCAGCAGCGGTGCCAGTTCCGCGTCCGCGGGCAGCAGCCAGAGGTGGGTCGGCGCGGGCGGGCGGGCGGCGCGTTCCAGCAGGTCGGCGGCGAGTTGCGCGTGCTTGAGCGCCTCGATCACGCCGTCCAGCACCAGGATGCGCCACCCGCCGTCGGGCCGGGGCGTGCCCAGCAGGCCGCTGCCGCGCCAGAGGGTATGGCGCAGGGCGATCTGCGCGGCCAGCCGGGCGGGTTTGGCTTTCAGCCCCTCCGGCGGCCCCAACGCCACCAGGCCGGGCGGCGTATCGCCGAAAACCGACCCCGCGAACAGTTGGCCCGCGGGGCCGGCGGCCAGCTTTTGCAGCCCCTCCGCCGCCGCCCGATAGCCGCCCGCGCGCAACTCCTCGTGCAGCGACTCCAGATTCAGCGCGGCGGGTTCGGCCCGTTCGAGGCTGCGCATGCCCACCTGCAGCAGGGCCGCGCCGATCTGGCTGCGCACCGCGTCGCTGTCCTGCCCGGTCACGGGCGGCAAGAGCAGGCCAAACAGCGTGGCGATCTCGCGGACCCAGGGTTCAAAGAAGGCCGGGTCGTCGAGCGCGCGCAGCGGCGCGGCCAGCAGGTTGATGCGGTCGGCGGGCAGCGGGCCGCCGGGGCGAACATAGCGCCCGCCCAGCGCTTCGACCCAGCCCGGCCAGGCACCCGCCGGGTCCCAGATCAGCACATCTTCGCCGCCCAGGTAGTTTTGCAGCGCCCACTGGCGCGCCGCGGCCCGGCGCGCCGCGGCCCCGCCCCCGGCCAGCAGCCGGTGGCCGGCATCCTCGCCCGCGGGCGGGTAGGTGTAGCGCGTCCGTTCCGGGTTGAGGCCGAGCACCGGCGCGCCGGGGACGGGCGGGCGCCCGACGCTGATCAGCCCGAGGTCGGCGGCCTGGCGGGCGGGCAACGCGAAGGCGCGGATGCCGTCGGCGGCAGCGAGCGGCAGCCCGGCGCGCACGGCCCGGCTCAAAGCGGGCCGGCCCACGACAGGCCGGGCGACGATCTCCGCGGCCTGCAGCGCCCGCGCGAAGGCCGCGCCTCGCGTGCCCAGGGTAGGGTTGCGCGTGGCGGTCCCGCCGGCCGGTTCCTCCGCCGGCAGGTGCAGCGCCAGCAACACCACGGCTTCGCGCAGGCGGTCGCGCCCGCCGCTGAGGCCCGTGCGCCGCTCTTCCACCTCGCGGCGCTCCAGTTCCAGCAGCCAGGTCTCGGTGGCTTCGGTGGGCGCGCCGGGCGGCGGGGGGCCTTCCGGGGCTCCCCCGCGGCGGCGCAGTTCCTCGTCGAGCCGGGCCAGCCGCCCGTCGAGCACGGCGCGCATGGTCTGTTCGGCGGCGGCGGGGCGCAGGTGCACGCTCACGTCGAAGGTGTAGGGCAGCAGATCGGGGAATTCGAGCAGGCGGCGCAGCCAGCCGCCCTCCACCCGCGGCACCGGCGGCGTGATCTGCCAGTAGGAGGTGATCACGCCGGGGGTGAGCGCCACCGCGTCGCGCCCGATGAGCAAGGCGCGCGGGGTGAGGCCGGGCAGGTCGAGCAGCCGGTCGCTGCCCAGGTGGAAGGGCCGCCCGGCGCCCGCCGGGTCGTCGGGCCGCAGCAGCCGCCCCACCACGATGCTGATGTCATCGGCGGGGAGAGGCGTGGCCTCGTAGGGCAGGGCGGTGAACAGGCCCGCCACGCGCCCCGTCAGGATCTCGGTGTCGGGCGCGGCCACGGCCACCCCGCACCACAGGTCGGCCAGCCCCGCCGCCTGCAAGCGTGGCAGGTAGGCGCCCTGGAGATCGTGCCAGGCGCGCGCCGCGGCGGCCCCGGTGCCCAGGCGGTGTTCGATGCCCGCGCGCCAGCGCCCCGACAGGCTGATCGGATCGACCGGGCGGCGGCTGACGAGGAACTGCACGGGGCATTCGGGCAGGGCGTCGGTGAGGCGGTCGAGCATAGCGCGCGCCGTCGCCGGGGCCGGCGGGCTGCCGGTGCGACTGGTGAGGGCCAGCACGGCGGCGTGCCCGCCCCCGGCCAGATCGATCGTGCCGAATCGTTCCTGGCCGCCCATGCCTTCGAGCGGCCGGATCGCTCGGAAGCCGAAGCGGCGTTCCATAGCTCCTGGCTCTTGCTGGATAGTTAGCACGGAGAGCAGCATTGCGATGAGCCTGGCTTCCGCGCCACGTCGCCGGCCGCCACTGCCGGACCGAGCGTGCCGCTATTCTACTACAGAAACTTGCCGCGTGTGCGGCCCCGGCACCAACCGCCGGGGCCTTATCCTGCACCGATGTGGCCGGCACCCACCCCATGCCGGACGGGACGGACACATCGGTCCGCCCTACACCGGGGGTGCCGGCGATCTACTTCTCCTGCCAGGAGTCGACCAGTTGCATCACGTTGGCGGCGTAGATATCCGGGTTGTTGTTGTCGCCCCAGGGGGCGTAGCGCTGGATGATCGCGGTGGGGGTCCGCAGGCCCCAGCCCTCGACATATAGCTCTTTGATCAGTTTGTACCAGTCTTCGATGCCCTGCTCGTAGCTGTCGTAGGACCGGTAGCCCTCGTAGTCCTTGTAGCCGGGCGTCGTGCGGATATTGCCGATGCTGTGCGTGAAGCGGGCGACGCCCTTGGTGCCCGCCGCGCTCTCGTGGATATAGAAGGCCAGGGCGTAGGCCGGGTCGATGCCGTACTTCACGCCCAGGTCATAGAAGGCCACGCCGGTGCCCACCGCGGGCGAGTTGAACGACGCGAGCACCGCGTCGATGGCCGCCGCGCTGATGCTGGGCGGGGCAACCAGGTTATAGTCCGGCGTGTGGTGGGCCACGGCGGGCCGATCTCCGGCGGGTGCGGCCTCCGCCTTCGGCGGGGGCGCTTTGGGCGACTCGGCGGCCTTCGCGGCGGGGTCCGTCGCGCCGGTGACGAGCGCCACGCCAGCCCACAGCGGATTTTGATAGCGGCTGAGGCGCAACCCGCCCGGTCCGCTATTCAGCCCCGCTGCCAGCACCGGCAGCAGCAGCAATACCAGGATGGGGACGACGATGGCGCCCGGCAGCAGCCACCGGCGCCAGGGCTGCGGCTGCCGGGCGGCGCGCGCCGCCGCGTAGGCGCTGGGCGGCGTCGTGTAGGTGTACGCGCCATGCTCTCGGTCCATCGCCTCTTGATAAGGGCTGGAGCGCGTGGACGGGCGGCCAAAACCAAAGCTCTCGCTGTCCCGGCTGTAGCCGAAGGCGCTCATCGACGGAGCATTGCTGCTCATGGGCCGGTCTCCCCGGCGGCGGGCGCGCCCGTGCTGGGTTCTGCGGGCAGTTTGGCCCGCTCGTCCGGCGTCATCAGGTGGAAGGTATTCTTGTCCTTATCGTTGATGTAGACCAGTTGCTCGTTCTTCACGTTCACCAGCAGATCGGCGGCACCGTCGCCGTTCACGTCTTCCGCGCTCAGCTTCACCGGCGTCAGGTCCTCGCCGTCGCCGAAGAGGTAGGGGCCGGTGATCGTGCTGGCGTTCTTGGTGTCGCCGCCGGGCAGTTCGATCAGCACGATGCGGCGGTCCAGGTTCAGCGCCAGGAAGTGGCTGGGCAGCCCGTCCTGCTCGCCCGCGTGGCCGACATAGGCGTCGAGGTGGGTGGTGCGCGGGCGGCCATACTGGATGTCGTCCATTTTCACCTGCAGGAAGCCGAACACGGCGCTGAGCACCACGTAGAGCGCCAGCAGCGCGGCGATCCCGGCGACGGCCAGACCCGCCAGGCGCAGGGGGGTGCCGACGGCAGGCGTGCGCGCGGGCGTGCGCGCGGGCATCTGCGCGGCGCGCTGCTGGGCGAAGGGCATGCCACCCTCGCGCGGCGGCGCATAGGTCACGCGCTCGGCGGGCCCTGCGGCGGGTGCGGCTTTGCGCGGGCGGGCGGGGGCGTCGAAGCCGGGCAACGCCTCGCCGGATGCACTGTCGTCCAACTGGCTGGTGACATCCAGCCGCCAATTGCGGGCGTCGCGGGGCGCGCTTGCCGGGTCGCGGTCCAGCTTGCGGGCGGTGGCTTGCCGTTGAGTAGCCATGGAGATCCTCGCTTTCTCCTAATAAGCGTCTTTTCTCGGGTCTTGATTTGAACTGGTTCGGTCTTTAAAATAGGTGCGTAGCGGGTGGTCCGGCCGGGAACCGAAAGGATCAGAACACGTGTTCAACGACCATGAAGCAATTATAGAACACCTGTTCGTGCCTGTCAAGACCTTACCGGTGCCTGCTCAGGGTCGATTTTACGACTGAAATTTGGCTATTCCGGGTGGTACCACGGTGGGCGGCGGCACCGGCGTGGCACCGCGTGGCGGTATTGCTTGAACACAGTGGCCCTGGGTCGCTGCGATAACAGCCCCACCAGCCCATGGTAGCCCGTTACATAGTCACGCTGTTGCTTCCCTCCCGTTACAATCGCTGCTGCTTCGGCTCACGTCGAGGCAGGAGGCGGGCTGAATTCATGCGCGGGAATGTCCTGTGCTGCGACACAAGACTTTGCGCGGCGCTACACTGAAACCAGGCCGGGCGCGCGGGGCGGCACGGCGGGTTTGAAACCCGCCCCTACACCGCCATCCTCGCCTGTTTCATTGCCCATGGCCTGCCGTCGGCCCAGGGTTGGCTCTGAGTGACAAACATGAACGCACGGAGGCATCTCGGCTTTGTCCAAGGAGACGAGACTCTTCGCCGCGCTCAGCGTGACAACGACGGCTGGAAGCAGCGCTAAAGGAGCAACACATGACCGATACCACGCTGGTGGTGCGCGCGGACGCGCCCATCGGCACGATCTCGCCCCGGCTCTACGGGCATTTCGCGGAGCATCTGGGCCGCTGCTGCTACGATGGCCTGTGGGTGGGCACGGGGCGCCCGGACATCCCGCAGCAGGCGGGGTTCCGCAGCGATGTGCTGGCGGCGTTGAGGGCGCTGCCGGTGCCGCTGTTGCGCTGGCCGGGCGGCTGCTACGCCGACCGCTACCACTGGCGCGACGGCATCGGGCGGCCCGCCGCGCGCCCGCGCCGGCTGGGGATGTCGTGCGGCTTGCAGGTGGAGGACGACAACAGTCTGGGCACGCACGAGTTCCTGCGCCTCTGCACGCTGCTGGGCGCCGAACCCTACCTGGCAGGCAACGTGGGCAGCGGCACGCCACAGGAGTTGTGCGACTGGATGGAGTACTGCAACAGCGCCCTGGACACCACGCTGACCCGCCTGCGCGCGGCCAACGGCGCGCCCGCGCCTTTCCGCGTGCCGCTCTGGGGCGTGGGCAACGAGAACTGGGGCTGCGGCGGCGAGTACGACGCTGCCGGCTATGCGCGCGAATACCGCCGCTATGCCTCGTTCCTGCGCCCGATCGATCCGGCGGCGGAACTGGTCGCCTGCGGCTATGAAGACGCCTGGAACGCGGAGTTGCTGAGTACGATCGGCAACCGGCTCGACCTGGTGGACCACCTCTCCATCCACCACTACTGGACGCACGGCGGTCCCGAAACGGCCTTCAGTGCCGAGGAATATTACGCGCTGCTAGCCGAAGCGCAGAGCACCGAAGCATTTATCGCTCACACGGCAGCCATCATCGAGGCGGCTACCGGCGGGCGGCGCCGCATCGGCATCGCGCTGGACGAGTGGGGCGTGTGGCACCCCGAGGCGCGCACCTGGGGTCCCGGTTGCGAGATCGCCCGGTCGCCCGTCACATATGAGCAAGCCGGCACCTTGCGCGACGCGCTAGCGGCGGCGGTGGCCCTGGAAGGCTTCCATCGCCAGTGCCGCGTGCTCACGCTGGCGAACCTGGCCCAGGTGGTGAACGTGTTGCACGCGCCGGTGATGACCGATGGGCCGCGCATGTGGCTGGCGCCGACCTACCATGTGCTGCGGCTGCACGCGCCCCACCTGGGCGCCACCGCGCTGCCCGTCGAGATCGCGCAGAGCGCCGGCCTGCCGGACGGCACGAGCCGCGTAACCGCGACGGCCTCGCAGAGCGCCGCCGGGCTGGCGGTCACGGTGATCAACCGGCACCTGGATCAGGCGGCGAGCGTGGGCATCCGCGCCGGTACCTTCACCGGGACCGCACAAGGCCAGGTCCTGACCGCGGACACGCCGAGCGCGGGCAACAGCGCCGATGCGCCCGACCGGGTGGCGCCCGTAGCCCTCTCCGTCGCCACGGACGGTCCCGGCGCATGGCGTATCGAATTGCCGCCCCACGCGGTGGCAACGATCCTGATCCTCGCCGGGAGCTAGCAGTCGGGCAGCGTAAGGTCGCGGTGTAGGGGCCGGTTTCAAACCGGCCTGGTCGCCCATCCCGATCACTGCGACGGACGCTTGGCCCAATGGAGAACCAGCCATGCCCGCAATCGCGGCGGTGACATTTGACTTTCACAACACGCTGGTGAGCAGTGATAGCTGGCTGCACCTGGAGATCCATACGCTGCCCGCCGCCGTGCTGGCCCGGCTGGTCCAGGCGGGCGCGCTACCCCCCGGCGCAGATGCGCCGGACGTGGCGACGCGCGCCGTCGCCGAGTACGAGGCGATCCGCGAGGAGGCCAAGGCCAGCGGGCGCGAGGTGACGGCGGCGGCGGGCGTGGGGCGGGTGCTGGCGGTGCTCGGCCTGGACAACGCGGTGGACGCCGCGCAGGTAGACGCGGCTATCGAGGCCGCCGAGCGCGCCTGCCTGGACGATGCGGAACCGGTGCCCGGCGTGCGCGAGGTGCTCGACCACTTGCGCGCGGCCGGCACCCGGCTGGCCGTGGTGTCGAGCGCGGCCTATCCGCCGTTTGTCCACTGGGGGCTGGCGCGCTACGCCCTGGCGGGCTACTTCCCGGTGGTGGCGACCAGCGGGGACACCGGCTACTACAAGAGCGACCCCCGGCTCTACGCCTGGGCGCTGGCCCGCCTGGACGTGACCCCGGCCCACGCCGTCCATGTGGGCGATCACCCGCGCTTCGACGTGCAGGGCGCGCAGGCTGCCGGGATGCGGGCGGTGCTGTTCACGCGCGGCGGCACTCACCCGCCTGACTCCGCTTGCCGGCCCGACGCCACGGTCGCCCGCATGGCCGACCTGCCCGCCGTGCTGGCCGATCTCGCCGCCGGATGACGGCGGTATCCCGGTGGCCGGCCAACCTCTCCCCCGGCCCCTCCCCGCGGCGGGGAGGGGAGTCACTTTCCCTCGCGCCGCCGATTCCCCCCTTCCCGGCGCGGGAAGGGGGGTAGGGGGGTTAGGTTGGCCGCCGCGAGCGTGATTGACGCTGGCTTGTGCCCGCGGGTATAATAGTGGGTGCAGGTCTGCCGCACTTGCCGCCCAGGTTGATGCGTGTTATGCGCGCGACTCCG
>DASSGZ010000205.1:0-2009 GCA_035693165.1 Chloroflexia bacterium
ACTACGACGTGGTCAGCGCCGGCAACTACGGCGACCTGGAACCGTGGGCCTTCGATCCGGAGGCGTTGCTGCCCCGCCTGCGCGCGGACCTAGAGGCCGGGCACAGCGAAGCCGAGACCGATACGCTGGCCCTCGCCGACCTGCGTGGCGGCGACTACCTGCCAGGCCGCGGCGCGCTCGACATGAAGAGCGGCCTCGCCGCGGGCATCGCCGTGCTCTACCGCTTCGCCGAGAGCACACAGCGCACAGGCAATCTGCTTTTCATGACCACGCCCGACGAAGAGGCCACGTCCTACGGCATGCGCGCCGCCGTGCTGCGGCTGCCGGGGCTGGCCCGCGAGTGGGGTCTGGAGCCGATCGCCGCCATCAACCTCGACTCCGAGGGCGACCGGGGCGACGGGCATGACGGGCGCGCCGTGTTCCTGGGCAGCGTCGGCAAGCTGTTGCCCTCGGTCTATGTGGTCGGACGCGAGACCCACGCGGGCGCCCCCTTCGACGGCATCAACGCCACCCTGCTCGCCGCCGAGATCACCCGGCACATCGAGTGCAACGTGGCGCTGAGCGACAGCGCCGCGGGCGAGGTGGCCCCGCCGCCCACCTGCCTCACGCAGATCGACCTCAAGCCCCATTACGACGTGACCACGCCGGTGTCCGCCTGGTGTACCTACAACGTGCTCAGCTACGCCCGGACCGCCGCCGAGGTGCTGGCGACGCTGCGCGAGGTGGTCGCCGCGGCCCTGGATGCGGCGGTGGCCCAGGTGGCGGAGCAGGCCCGCCGCTACGGTGAGCGCACCGGGCGGCCCGCGCCGCCGCCCGCCTGGCAGCCCCGCGTGCTCACCTTCGCCGAACTCAAGGCGCTGGCCCTGCGGCGCGGCGGCCCGGCCACTGAAACCGCCCTGGCCGATCTGACGGCGCGCCTGCAAGACGACCCGCAGGTGGACCTGCCGCAGTTGAGCCGCCGCCTCACTGAACTGCTCTGGGGCTACAGCGGGCTCACCGGCCCGGCCGCCGTGCTCGGCGTGGCCGCGCTTTACTACCCGCGCGTCCATCTCGACGGCGCCACTCCGCGCCAGACGCGCCTGCGCGAGGCGGCCGTCCGCCAGGCCGCCACCGTCAGCCGCGACACCGGCGTGGGCATCCGCCCGCGCCCCTTCTTCCCCGGCATCTCCGACATGAGCTTTCTCGGCGGCACCGAGGCGTCCGCCGACCTGGCCGTGCTGGCCGCCAACACGCCTGCCTGGGGGTCGCGCATCCGCTTCGACTATGCGGCGGCACAGGCCCTCGATCTCCCGGCGATCAACGTCGGGCCGTGGGGCCGCGACTATCACCAGCGCACCGAGCGCGTCAACGTGCCCTATTCGTTCGGCATCGTGCCCGAACTCATCTGGCGCATCGCCGGTGACTTGCTGGACTGGTAACGCGCTCTCGTACCTTGGCCTTGTACGGGCGGGGTGTAAACCGGCCCGTTGATCAGATGTAGGGGCCGGTTTCAAACCGGCCTGTTCGCCCAGAAGGGGTTAGAAGCATGGAGACTCTAGGGACGTTTCTGCAGGGTGTGGCCGCGCGCTACGGCGAGCGCCCGGCCCTGCTGTACCAGCCAGGCGCCACGCTGGAGACCTGGAGCTACAACCGGCTCTGGGAGCAGGCCAATCGCATCGCCGCCTGGCTCGAAGCCCGCGACGTGAGCAAAGGCGACCAGGTCGTCCTCTGGGCACCCAGCGCGCCCGCGTGGGTGGCAGCCTTTTTCGGCGTGGCCCGCCTGGGCGCCGTGGCCGTGCCCATCGACATGCGCAGCAGCCCCGACTTCGTGGAGCGCGTCGTGAGCCAGACCGATCCTAAGCTCGCGCTGCTGTCGAAAACCACGCGCGGCCAGTGGAAATCCCCCGCGCCCGTGGCGCTGCTCGACGACCTGGCCGCGCTCACCGAGGGCGCGCCCACCGTGGATGTGAGCGCCGTCCAACCGGGCGACATCCTGGAATTGATGTTCACCTCCGGCACCACCGGCACCC
>DASSGZ010000206.1:0-10711 GCA_035693165.1 Chloroflexia bacterium
CAGCCGCATCGGAGGAGCTGTCAGGCCTACTGCGAGTCCGGCATGGTGGTGCGGACCAAGTGACCGGACCCGAATACGAAGTAGTGATCGTCGGCGCCGGGCCGGCCGGAATCTCCGCCGCCTGCGTAGTCGCCGAGACCGGCCGGGACGCTCTGCTGATTGACGACAACCCGAGTCCAGGCGGCCAGATTTGGCGGGAACAAGAGCGGCACGGATCGAACTGGGAGGCTGAGCACTGGCTGCGGAGGCTGCAGTTCTACCGGGTCGAAGTATTGAGGGGCGCCACGGTGATCGATGGGGATCCCGACAAACACGCGATCGTCTGCGAGACGGCAAATTCCGTATCGACTATCCGGTACAAAAAACTGATCCTGGCAACCGGCTCACGTGAGTTGTTCCTGCCCTTCCCCGGCTGGACCTTGCCCGGCGTGATGGGCGCGGGCGGGTTGCAGGCGCTGGTCAAGGGCGGCCTGCCCATCGCCGGGCGGCGCGTGGTGGTGGCTGGGAGCGGGCCACTGCTCCTGGCGGTAGCCGTGTACCTCAAGCGCCACGGCGCCCGCGTGCTGCTGATCGCCGAGCAAACGCCGTGGGCCAAGCTGGTGCCCTTCGGCATACACTTGCTGATGCAGGGCGACAAACTGCGCCAGGGCGCGGGCTTCGGCTGGACGCTGGCGGGCACGCCGTTCCGCACCGATTGCTGGGTGACGCAGGCGCACGGCCGGGAGCGGCTGGAAGCGGTCAGCGTGCGCCGGGGGGCGCGCACCGAGCGGATCGCGTGCGATTACCTGGCCTGCGGCTTCGGCCTGCTGCCCAACGTCGAGTTGGCCGCCGCGCTGGGCTGCGCGATCCGCGGCGGCGCGGTGCGGGTGGACCGCCGGCAGCAGACCAGCCGCGCCGGGGTGTATTGCGCCGGGGAAGCGACGGGCGTCGGCGGCGTGGACCTGGCCCTGGTCGAAGGCCGCATCGCCGCGCTGGCCGCGACGGACCGGTGGGACGCGGCGCGGCCGTATCTGGCGGAACGGGCGCGCGCCCGGCGCTTCGCGGCGCGGCTGGCGCACACGTTTGCCCCGCGCCCCGAACTGCGGGCGCTGCCCCAGACCGATACGCTTGTCTGCCGCTGTGAGGACGTGCCCTACGGGGAATTACAGGCGCAAGGAAGCTGGCGCAGCGCGAAGCTGCACACCCGCTGCGGCATGGGGCCGTGCCAGGGGCGCGTGTGCGGCGGGGCCACGGCGTTCCTGTTCGGCTGGACGCAGGACTCGGTGCGCCCGCCCGTGGCCCCCGCGTCGATTGCGAGTCTCGCACAGATTACCACAACCGAGGAGGTTGCCACATGAAAGTGACCTGGAGCGGGGTGTTGCCCGCCATTACCACGCCGTTCAACGCCGACTATAGCGTGGACCACGGCTTCTTTGCCGAGCATATCCGCTGGATGGCGGACGCCGGTTGCACCGGGCTGGTGCCCATCGGCTCGCTGGGCGAGAGCGCCACGCTGAGCTTCGAGGAGAAGGTGGCCGTGCTGGAAACGGCGGTGCAGGCCGGGGGCGACCGGCTGCCCGTGATCCCCGGCATCGCCGCGCTGTCCACGGCGGAAGCGGTGCGCCTGGCGCAGGCCGCCGAGGGCGTGGGCTGCAGCGGGCTGATGGTGCTGCCGCCCTACGTCTACTCCACCGACTGGCGCGAGATGAAGGCGCACGTGGCGGCGGTGATCGCGGCCACGCGGCTGCCGGCGATGCTCTACAACAACCCGCCCGCTTACAGGACCGATTTCCTGCCGGAGCAGATGGCCGAACTAGCCGCCGAGCATGCCAACCTGGCGGCGGTCAAGGAGTCGAGCGGCGACGTGCGCCGCGTGACGGCCATCCGCGCGCTGCTGGGCGACCGGCTGGCGATCCTGGTCGGCGTGGACGACGGCATCGTCGAGGGCGTGCAGGCGGGGGCCGTGGGCTGGATCGCCGGGCTGGTCAACGCCTTCCCGCACGAGTCGGTCGCGCTGCTCACGCTGGCCCAGGATGTGGCCGCGGGCCACGGCGACCGGGCGCAACTCGATGCGCTCTACCAGTGGTTCCTGCCGCTGCTGCGCCTGGACACGGTGCCCAAGTTCGTGCAATTGATCAAGCTGGTACAGGAGATGACCGGGCACGGCAGCGCCCGCGTGCGCGCGCCGCGCCTGCCGCTGGCCGGGGCCGAACTGGCCGCGGCGCAACAGGTGATCCAGTTCGCGCTCGACCACCGGCCCAATGTGGCGGCGCAGCCGGTGGGAGGCGCGGCATGAGCGAGGGCGGCTTGCAACCGGTGCTGGTGGCCGGGCAGTGGCGGGCGGCGCGGCACGCCGTGGGGGCGTTCCAGCCGCTGAACCCGGCGACCGGCGAACCGCTGCCGGAACGCTACCCGACCTCCGGGCGCGAGGATATGCTGGCGGCGCTAGAAGCGGGGCACGCCGCGGCGGCGGCCCTGGCGCAGACGCCGCCGGAACCCGTGGCGGCGTTTCTAGAGCGGTTCGCCGATCTGATCGAGGCGCGGCGCGACGAACTCGTGCAGCGTGCCCACGTGGAAACGGGGCTGCCCGCCGAGCCGCGCCTGGGCACGACCGAACTGCCGCGCACCACGAACCAGTTGCGCCAGGCGGCGGCGGCCGTGCGCGACCGGGCGTGGCGCGCGCCGGTGATCGATACGCGGGCCAACATCCGCGCCATGCACGCGCCGCTGGGCGGGCCGGTGGTGGTCATGGGGCCGAACAACTTTCCCTTCGCCTTCAACTCGGTGGCCGGGGGCGACTTTGCCGCTGCCATCGCCGCGCACAACCCGGTCATCGCCAAGGCCAATCCCGGCCACGCCGGCACGACCCGGCTGCTGGCCGAACTGGCCTTCCAGGCCGTGCGCGAGGCCGGGCTGCCGGAGGGCACGGTGCAACTGCTCTACCAGTTGCCGCCCGCGCTGGGGCTGGAACTGGTGGCCCACCCGCTGGTCGGGGCGACGGCGTTCACCGGGTCGAAGGCGGCGGGGCTGCAACTGAAGGCCGCCGCCGACGCCGCCGGCAAGCCGATCTACCTGGAGATGTCGAGCGTCAACCCGGTCTTCATCCTGCCCGGCGCGCTGGACGAGCGGCTGGATGCCATCGCCGGGGAGTTCTACACCTCCTGCACCATGGGCGCGGGGCAGTTTTGCACCAATCCGGGTCTGGTCATCCTGCCCGGCGGGGAGTTGGGCGAGCGCTTCGTGCAAGCGGCGGCGGAGCGGTTCGCCGCGGGGGCGCCGGGCGTGCTGCTGGGCGCGAAGGGGCTGGCCGGGCTGAACGCCGCCGTGCAGGCGCTGGTGGCGCACGGCGCGCAGGTGGTCACGGGCGGGCAGCCGCTGCCGGGGCCGGGCTTCCGCTACGCCAACACGATCCTGCGCGCGACCGGCGCGCAGTTTCTGGCCGATCCGGCGGCTTTGCAGATGGAAGCCTACGGGCCGGTGAGTTTGCTGGTGCTGGCCGAGAGCGGGGACGCCATGCGGGCGATTGCGGAGCAGGTCGAGGGCAGCCTGACCGGCACGATTTACAGCCATACCGGCGGGCAGGATGACGTAGCCTACGATCGGCTGGCGCCGATCCTGCGCCCCCGCGTGGGGCGGCTGTTGAACGATAAGATGCCGACCGGCGTGGCGGTAAGTGCGGCGATGAACCACGGCGGGCCCTACCCGGCCACCGGGCACCCCGGCTTCACGGGCGTGGGCATCCCGGCGGCGATCCGGCGCTTCACGGCGCTGTACTCTTACGACAACGTGCGCCCGCACCGGCTGCCGGTCGAGCTACAGGACCGCAATCCCACCGGGCACCTCTGGCGGCTGGTGGACGGCGCGTGGACGCAGGGGGACGTGCCGGCGGGATAGGCTGGGGCGGGCGGGCGCCGGGCCGGTTTCAAACCGGCCCCTACAGCGCCAGATGGGATAGGCGGTGCTGAACCGGGCGTCTTACGGGGCGGGCGCCGGGTAGATCCAGGACCAGAGAGGGCGCGGCGGGGCCTCGGCGGCGCGCGCCGGAGGGATGAGGGCGACCGGCATCGGCTCGCCGGGGGTCCATTCGCGTTCCAGGGTGACGTAATCCACGCGGCTGATATAGAAGCGTCCTGTCGTGGTGTGCAGGCGCACGAGATCTTTGTCCAGCCCGGCGGCGGCGGTGACCGGCGCGCCGTCGATGTAGATTTCGTGCGTCCGGTGCCCGCGCGTTAAATGCGCCTGCGGCATGTGGCAACCCTCCTGCTCCTATTATAGCACGGCCGGGTCGGATTGGTCGCGGGGGGCCAGGGCCTCGGCGAGCACCTGGTCCAGCGGCAGGTCGCGCCCCGCGGCCCAGGCCGCCGCCACCTGCGCGGGCGGAGCGGTGGCGCGCAACGCGGCCACCTGGCGGTCATACCAGGCGCGGTCGGCCGGTTCCATGGTGTAGCCGATGGCGCCGGCCAGGGCCTCGGCGGCGCCGAAGAGGCGCGCGGCGCGCAGCGGATCGGCCTGGCGGGTGGCGATGGCGGCCAGCCCGGCCAGCCCGTCGATCATGGCGATGCGGTGGCCCAGGGCACGCAGCAAGGCCAGGCTCTCGCGGAAAAGGGCACCCGCCCGCGCCAGGTCGCCCTGGTCATAGGTGGCGAAGCCCAGGTTCGCCAGCAGCACGCCGATACTCGTCTTGTTGTCGATCTCGCGCTGCAGGGCCAGGCTGTCGCTGAAGAGCTCGACGGCGCGGGCGTAGTCGCCCTGGGCGCGGGCCTCGATGCCCAGGCTGTTGAGCAACCGGGCCACCCCGGCCCGATTGCCCTGGGCACGCATCAGGGCCAGGCTTTCCTCGTAGCAGGCCCGCGCCTGCGCGGGTTCGCCCAGCGCGCCGAGTTGCAGGGCCAGGCTGTGCAGGGCGCGGGGCAGATTGGCGCGGTCGTCCAGCGCGCGGAAGACGGCCAGGCTCTGCTCGGTGTGGGCGCGGGCCGCGGCGTAGTCGCCTTGCAGCCAGGCCAGGCGCCCCGCGCCCATCAGCACCAGCCCGCGCACGGCTACCGGCGCCGGGGCGGTCGCCGCCAGCACGGCCTCCAGCCAGTAGCGGCCCTCGTCCAGGTAGCCGCGCATCTCGCAGAAGCGCCAGTAGAGCGCGCCCAGTCGCAGCGCCGTCGCGGCGCCCTCGGCGGCGATGGACCAGCGGAACACGGCCTGGATATTGGCCTGTTCCGCCGCCAGGCGGGCCAGCACCACCGCCGAGTCCGCGCCGCTGAGCGCCGGGTCGGCGGCCTCGGCCAGGGCCAGAAAATACTCGGCGTGCCAGCGGTGGACCGTCGCCGCATCGGGGCCGGCCTCCAGTAGTTCCAGCGCATACTCGCGGATCGTCTCCAGCATGGTGAAGCGCGACTCGCCCGCTGCGGGCGGGGCCGCCGTGATCAGGTTGTGGTCGAGCAGCGTGGCGACGGCGTCGAGCACGGGCACGGGCAGGTCGCCCACGGCGTTGCCGACGGCCTCGGCGGCGGCCAGGGTCCAGCCGCCGGCAAACACGCCGAGTCGCCGGAAGAGGCACTGTTCGCCGGGGGCGAGCAGGTCATAGCTCCAGGCAATGGCATCGCGCAGCGTTTGCTGGCGCGCGGGCAGGTCACGCGGGCCGCCGGTCAGCAGCGGCAGCGGTTGGGCCAGCCGGGCCAGCAGGACGGTGGGCGGCAGGAGCCGGGTGCGCGCCGCGGCCAGTTCAATCGCCAGCGGCAGCCCGTCGAGCCGGGCGCAGATCTCGGCGATGGCCGCCGCGTTGTCGGGGCGCACGGTAAAGGCGGGCTGCACCATGCGCGCGCGCTCGACGAAGAGGGCCACCGCCGGGTACTCGGTCAGGGCGTCGAGCGGGGGCAGGGCGGCGGGGTCGGGCACGGCGAGCGGCGCCACCGGCCAGGATTGCTCGCCGCGCACGTTCAGCGGGGCGCGGCTGGTGATCAGCATACGCACGCCGGGGCAGGCGCGCAGCAGTTCGACCACGTTGGGCGCGCCGGGCAGGATCTGCTCGAAATTGTCGAGAACGATCAGCATCTCCTGGTCGCGCAGCGCGGCTTGCAACGCCGCCAGCGGCGCGCCGCCGCCCCGGTCGCCCAGACCCAGCGCGCCCGCGATGGTGGCCGGGAGGAGCGCGACATCGCGCAGCGCGGCCAGGGGGATAAACGGGGCACCCCCGGCATAGTCGGCGGCGGCGGCCTCGGCCACGGCGACGGCCAGGCGCGTTTTGCCCACGCCCGGCGGGCCGACCAGCGTGACGATGCGCGCCGGGCCCTGGCGCAGCGCCCGGCAGATGGCGCCGGCCGTCGCGTCGCGGCCAATCAGGCGGGTCAGCGGGGCGGGGCGGCTGGGCGCGGACGGCGCGGGCGGCGCCGGGGGCGGCGCGGGTGGGGCGACCGGTGCGCCGGGCGGCGCGGGCGGCGGGCGCTGCCCGGTGCCGCGGGCAAAGGCGAGGAAGGCCGCGTGCTGGTCCGCGGGGACGCGCAGGTGCTCGGCGAGGAGCTCGGCGACGTGCCGCGAGGGCCGGCGCTCGCCTGCTTCGATCTTCTGAATGGTGCCTTCCGCGCAGCCGACCTGCGACGCCAGATCCCACTGTGTCAGATCCAGGGCTTTCCGGCGCGCCTTCAGCCACCGGCCGAAGGAGGCGGATTCTTCCATGACAGGATCCTTCTAGTGAGCCTCGGCGACGGGGATCGCCGCGTTGCGCGCGGGCCGGCGCGCGGCCCCGTTCCTACCCGGTTACACTGATTCATCCCCATTATAGCGGAAATACGCCTGTATGTCCGCCCGCTTGTCTGCCTTCCCGTTGGGTTTTTGTCCGGGTTTTTGTTCGGATCATGCTGTCCGATTCGGTGGTTTAATAGAAAGTGGAGGGGGTGTGGTAACGGGGACCGCCCGCACCTACCCCTAAAGAGGCACCGGTCCGCCCACAGGCTCGACCCCAAGAGAGGCGCTATCCCATGGAGACACCTGATCCGCCGAGCAGTTCGCACCTGTTTCTGATCCGCCTGTGGCCGGCCGGAGGCGCCGGCTCGGGGCAATGGGCCGGCAAGTTGCAGCACGTCGCCAGCGGCGAAGCCCATGATTTTGCCGGCTGGCCCGCGCTCATCGATCTGCTGTTGGCGATCCTCCCGGCCCCGCTGCCCGGCGGCGCCGCGGCCCCCGCCGTCGATGGCCCGGCAGCGCACCCGGTCTCGGACGGCGCCGCGGACCTCTGATAACACCCCCGGCCCCGCGCGGCCTGCCCGCCGCACTTCGCTGGCTGTACGCTCAAACAAAAGGAGCCGTTCACGATGAAGAAGCTGCGTTTATCCTTTCCTATTCTCCTGACTTGCCTCCTCGCGGTCATGCTGCTCGGCAGCGGCCGATCCGCCGGGGCGGCGCCCCCGGCCCCGCGCACCCTGCCCGCCGACAGCGTGCCCCTCGATGTCCGCAGCGGCGCGGCGCACCTGGCGGGCCCGCACCCCGCCAAGGACACCTTGCTCGTCCTGTTCATGCTGCCCCTGCGCGACTGGGATGGGTTGAACCGCTTCCTGGCCGACGTGAGCGACCCGCACAGTCCCAATTATGGCCACTACCTGACTGAGGCCGAGGTCACGGCGCGCTTCGGCCCGGAAGCCGTCCACGCCGACCATGTCGCCGCCTGGCTGCGCGCCAACGGCATCACCGATGTCGAGACGCCCGCCGACCGGCTCTACGTGATGGCGAAGGGCAGCACGGGCGCCTTTGCCCGGTTGCTCAACGTCCAGATTAACGACTACACCATGCCGGGCCGCCAGTTCTACGCGCCCGACCGGCCCCCGACCCTGCCCGCCGCCGTCGCCGCCGACATACACTGGATCAGCGGCCTGGACTCGGATTCGCAGATCCACACCGGCTTGCAGCAGCAGCCGCCCGGCGCGGCGGGCACGCACGCACCCACCGACTCGCCGCCCTACATCCCCGCCGCGTACCAGGCAGCGTATGATACCACGCCCGTGTTGAATGCGGGCGCCGACGGCACGGGCACCAATATCGCCATCACGCTCTGGACGCTCGCGCCCACCGACCTGACGCTCCAGTGGTGGGAGTTGATGACTCAATCCCCGGCGCCCACCCGCGAGAACGGCCGCCTCGAAGAGATCTTCACCGAGGGCACACCTAGCAGCGACCAGGACGACGGCGAGGCGGCCATGGATATCGAGTTCTCCAGCGGCATGGCCCCGGCGGCGCATATCCGCTACTATGAGGCCACCAGCGGCCAGGACGCCAACCTGGCCCACGCGCTGGACGTGGCCGGCAGCGACCCCACCAACCGCGTGATCAGCAATTCGTGGGGCGAGCCCGAGAACGCGGACTCCCGCAATACCTTCGAGCCGGTCCTGGCGACGCACAGCGCGTCGGGCCACACCTACTTCTTCTCCAGCGGCGACAACGGCTCCTGGGCGCGAGCGAGCTGCGCCGGGAACGACCCCTGGCCCGACTATCCCACGTCGAGCGCCTACGTGGTCAGCGTGGGCGGCACCCGCTTCAGCGGCGATATCGTCAGCGGTTGGCCCGGCGAGCAGACCTGGCTCTACAACCCGACCGGCAACGTCAACGGCTGCACCGGCAACCCGGCGCCCGAAGGGTCGGGCGGCGGCTATTCGCAGATCGCCGCGCGTCCCGCGTGGCAGGCGGCCGCGGGCCTGAGCAGCAACATGCGCGCCTATCCCGACATCGCCGCCGACGCCGACCCCGAAACCGGCGCCTTCGTCTGCAGCGACTACAATGGCTGTATCGGGATCGGCGGGACGAGCCTGGCGGCGCCGCTGTGGGCGGGCATGACCACGATCATGGATCAGTACCTGGCGGCGCATGGGCGCCCGCATCTCGGCTTCCTGGCCCCCACGCTCTATGGGCTGGCGGCGACCAACCAGCCCTACCCGCCGTTCCACGACATCACCCAGGGCACCAACGGCGCCTACACTGCCGGTCCCGGCTGGGATGCCGTCACCGGCCTGGGGTCGCCCGACCTGGCGAACCTGACCCGCGACCTGGAAAACCTGACGGCGCCCCCGCCGACTCCGACGCCCACCCGGCCCCCGGCGCCGACGGCCACGCCCCGGCCCGGCCCCACCGCGACGCCCGGCGGTTGCAACTTCAGCTTCAGCGACGTGCATCCGGCCGATTACTTCTACACGCCGGTGATGTACCTGGCTTGCCACGGCGCCATCTCGGGCTACGCCGACGGCACCTTCCGCCCCGGCAACAACACCAGCCGCGGCCAACTGAGCAAGATCATCGTCGCCGCCGAAGGCTGGCCGATCAATGTGGCCGGAGGTCCGCATTTCACCGACGTGCCGCCCAGCAACCCGTTCTACAGCTACATCGAGACGGCCTACAACCACGGCATCATCAGCGGCTACGCCGACGGCACCTTCCGCTGGGGCGCGAACCTGACGCGCGGCCAGTTGAGCAAGATCATCGTGGCCGCCGAGGGCTGGCCGCTCACCACGGCGGGCGGGCCGCACTTCAGCGACGTGCCGCCCAGCAACCCCTTCTACCAGTATATCGAGACGGCCTATAGCCACGGCATCATCAGCGGCTACGCCGACAGCACGTTCCGCTGGGGCAACAACGCCACGCGCGGCCAGATCAGCAAGATCGTCTACCTCGCCATCACCGGCCAATAACCGGCGCGATCCGACGCGCATAGGCCGGGGCCGGGTCCTGCAAGACCCGGCCCTGGTTGCTGTGTGCATGTGGTCTCGGTACAGATGCAAGCGGCTTTCCGCGCTGCCTGGCCGGCTGTGCGTCACGCCGGATTGCGGGCGGGCGTATGGTCGGGCATCGCCCCGCTCGGCGAGGCCGGGGCCGCGTGAACGGCGATCAGCGGCAGGCCCAGGTCGCGGATCTTGATCAGGAGGCCGTGCAGGGCGGATTGATCGGGCACGTCTCCCGCCAGGACGGCTTCGCCGTTGGCCGCGTTGGTGATCGTGAACGGGTCGAACCAGGCCGCCCAGATGTCGTCAAGGTGGCCCTGTACGCGGATGTGGTAGTACATCGTGTTGTCTCGTTTCCTATCCGTAGCGGCAGGCGCCGCCCGCTACCCCGTCCACCCCTGGGCGGCCAGGGTCTCGGCGAGGTTGGCCTCTTGCCAGCTTGCGACGATGCGGCCGTTCTCGAACCACAGCAACTCGTTCTCCGTCCAGGTAAGGGGCGTGGCTGCGCCGGGCGGGGTCGCTTCCCCGCGCAGGCGCACGTAGACGAGATCGCCGTCGTCAATCAGTTGCTCGACGGTCAGGTGAACTTCGGGCAGGGCGGTGGTGTTTGCGGCAACCGGCATGGCGGACCTCCTTTGCGCGGCTTGGCTCACTCGTTCTTCACATCTCCGTTGTCACTCTGCGTGCCGGGATACGAGACGGAGATTCTTCGCTGCGCTCAGAATGACAATTTCTCAGTGTGATTGTCACTCTGCGCGCAGCGAAGAGTCTCGGCTTTTGGGCAACGCGACGGAGATTCTTCGCTGCGCTCCGAATGACGGTTGCCGGCAGGCACTCCGTTCAGGCCAGGAAGGAGCGGAGCAGGGTGGCGACCTGGTCGGCGGCTTCCAGCGGCAGCCAGTGGTCGTACTCGGCGAAGTGCTGCACGCGGCCCGCGCCGAAGCGCTCGGCACAACTCGGGTCGGCGAACGGGTCCTTATCGCCCCACAGCACATATGTGGGCACGCGGGCGGTCAGGGCGCGCAACTCGTCCTCCCAGC
>DASSGZ010000207.1:0-6744 GCA_035693165.1 Chloroflexia bacterium
CGGCGGGACACTGGGGTAACCGGCCATGCTGCCGCCTGACTCGGACGCGCTGCTGCGCCGGAACCGCGAACTCTCGATCCTGAACCATATCGCGGAGACGTTGAATCGCACCGGCGACATCCAGGTGGCGCTGGACGAAACTCTGGCGTCGCTGGTCGATCTGCTGGGGCTGCAAACCGGCTGGATCTTCTTGCTGGACGAGGCCGGCAAACTCTATATCGCCGCCTATCATGCCCTGCCGCCGGCCATGGAGTTCCCCGGTCCGTCCTGGATCGGCGGGTGTGACTGCAACACCCTGTTCAAGTCGGGGAAACTGCACACGGCGGTGAATATCGTGCGCTGCTCGCGGCTGGCCGGGGCGAAGGGCGACCGCCAGGGATTGCAGGTCCACGCCAGCGCGCCGCTGAGTTCAGCGGGCCGGATGCTGGGCATCCTGAACGTGGCCAGCCCCGGCGAGGGCACCTTCACGCCGGACACCCTGTTGCTCCTGTCGGCGGTGGGCGCCCAACTGGGCACGGCTATCGCCCGCGTGTGGCTGAGCCGGCGCGCGGTGACGCTGGCGGCCCTGGAGGAGCGCAACCGCATGGCCCGCGAGATCCACGATACGCTGGCCCAGGGCCTGGCCGCCATCGCCTTGCACCTGGAGGCCGCCCAGGCCCTGGAGGAGACGAAACCCGCGGCAGTGCCGGAGCGCATCGACAAAGCTCTGCAACTGGCGCGGACCAACCTCGACGAGGCCCGCCGCTCGGTGCTCGACCTGCGGGCCTCGGCGCTGGCCGGGCGCACGCTGGCCGAGGCGCTGCGCTTGCTGGCCGGGCAGTTCGCCACGGAGACGGGCCTGCCGGTGCAGACCCTGGCCGACCCGCATATCGGGCGCCTGCCCGCCGCCGCCGAGACCGGTCTCTACCGCATCGCCCAGGAGGCGTTGAATAACGTCGCCAAGCACGCCCGGCCCGCCGCCGTCACGGTCACGCTGCGGCAGTTGGACGAGACGGTGCGCCTGACCATCGAAGATAACGGTCGCGGCTTCGACCCGGAAGCCGTGCGGCCCACGGCCACCGGCGGCATGGGCATCGTCGGCATGCGCGAACGGGCACACCTGCTCGACGGCCACCTGGAAGTGTCCAGCGCGCCCGGCGCCGGGACGCGCATCACCGCCATCGTGCCCCTGCAGGAGACCCCATGACCATTCGCCTGGTGCTGGCCGACGATCACCCCATCGTGCGCGAGGGGCTGGCCGCCGTGCTCGATACGCAGCCCGACTTTGACGTGGTGGGCCAGGCCGGCACCGGTGCGGAGGCCGTGCGCCTGGTCGCCGATCTCCAACCCGACGTGGTGCTGCTCGACCTGGAGATGCCCGAACTCGACGGCGTGGAAGCCCTGCGCGCCATGCAGGCGACCACGCAGGGCGTGCGCGCGCTGGTGTTCACGGCCTTCGACACCGACGAGCGCATCATCGCCGCGGTGCAGGCGGGCGCACGGGGCTATCTGCTGAAGGGTGCGCCCCGCGAGGAACTGTTCAGCGCCATCCGCGTAGTGGCCGGAGGCGGCTCGCTGCTACAACCGGCGGTCGCCGCCAAGCTGATCCAGCGTATCGCCGCCCCGGCCTCGCCCGAACTGATTCCACTGACGGACCGCGAGCACGAAGTGCTGCGCCTGCTGGCCCAGGGGCTGCAAAACAAAGAGATCGCCGGGCAACTCCACATCAGCGAGCGCACCGTCAAGTTCCACGTCTCGGCCATCCTCGACAAGCTGGGCGCGGGCAACCGCACCGAGGCCGTCCACCTGGCTGCACAGCACGGCTTGCTCTAAGCAACCATAAGTTCACCGCGAAGACGCGAAGAACGCGAAGATGATTCATATCAGTGTTGTTCCTCGCCGTGCAGAATCACGATAGCTGACCGGATGCCGTCCTGATCTATTGATCAGGAGCCAGGTCCGTCCCCTGCTGGGTGCCGTCCGCCGTCTCTGGTGGTAGAATGGAGCTATCCGGGCCGGCTGCGTGGCCGGTGCCCGTGCGACGATGGCGTGCGACCATGGAGGAGGCGACCGATGACGACGACGCTTGGACGGCCGGCGGATGCGCCGGCCACGGAGCCGGGACCGGCCCGCTGGGTGCGGGCGGCGGCGCTGGCCGATCTGGATCCCGACGGCCATAAGACGGTGACGGTGGACGGGCAGGTGTTGGTGCTCTGGCGCCAGGACGGCCAGGTCTACGCGATCAATAACCGCTGCCCGCATATGGGCTTCCCGCTCGACCGCGGCACCTGCCGCGACGGCATCCTCACCTGCCACTGGCACGCGGCCCGCTTCGACCTGCGCACCGGCGGCACTTTCGACCAGTTCGCCGACGACGCCCAGGTCTATCCGGTCGAAGTGCGCGGCGACGAGATCTGGGTCGATACGGCGCCGCAGCGCGACACCCGCGCCTATTTCCGCACGCGGCTGCGCAACGGGCTGGAGCAAGACATCCGCCTGCTGCTGGCGAAGAGCGCCATTGCCTTGCTCGACGGCGGCGGCGATGCGCGGGAGCCGTTCACCATCGGGCTGGAGTTCGGCGTGCGCAACCGGCGCATGGGCTGGGGCCAGGGCCTGACCATGCTCACCTGCCTCGCCAATATGCTGCCGTATCTCGACGGCGAGGACCGCCCGCTGGCGCTCTACCAGGGCCTGAGCGCGGTGGCCCGCGAGACGGCGGGGTCGCCGCCGCGCTTCGTGCTCGACGCCCTGCCGGGCGAGCCGCCGGCGGTGAGCACGCTGAAGGGCTGGTTGCGCCGGTTCCTGGCCGTGCGCGACACCGAAGGCGCCGAGCGGGTGGTCATCAGCGCCGTGCGCGCCGGGGCGACGCCCGCCGAACTGGCGGACATGCTGTTCACCGCGGCGACCGATTATCGCTACATCCAGATCGGGCACGCCGTCGATTTCACCAACAAGGCATTCGAGGCGCTGGACCTGGCGGGCTGGGAACCGGCGCGCGCCGAGGCCGTGCTAAGCAGCGTGGTGCGCGGCATCGCCACCGGCAGCCGGCAGGAGGAGAGCAACGCCTGGCGCAACCCGATTGACCTGGTGGCTATCCTCGACGCCGCCTTCCCGCAGATCGCCGGGGCGCTGGCCGAGGGCCAGGCCCGCCGCGGATCCTGGACCGGGCGGGTGGCCCTGGCGAACAAGCTGCTGGAGGACGACCCGCAGGGCAACATCACCGCCCTGCTCGACGCCCTGCGCGCGGGCGCGACCGAGGCCGCGCTGGCCGAGGCCGTAACCTATGCCGCCGCGCTGCGCATCGCCCGCTTCGCCACCAGCAACGAGTTCGGCGACTGGGACACCACGCTGCACACGTTCTCCTTCGCCAACGCCATGCAGATGGGCGTGCGCCGCGCGCCCTCGCCGGAGGTGCTGCGCGGGGTCTTCGACGCGGCGATGAGCATCTACCTGGACCGCTTCCTCAATATCCCGGCGGCGCGGATCCCGCAGCCGGGGAGCGATCCCGGCGATCCCGCCGCCGTGCTGGCCGAGTTCCTGCCGTTGCTCGACAAGCAGCAGCAGGTGGGCGAGGCCGCCGGCCTGGTGGCGCGCTACCTGGCGGCGGGCGGGCCGGATGCGCGTCTGCTGGCCGTGCTAGGCAAAACCCTGCTGCGCGAGGACCGCGACTTCCACACGATCCAGACGGTGGAGGGCGCTTTCAACCTCTATCGGGGCTTGCGCGGGACGCCGGAGGCCACGCACGCCTTGATCGCTGCCGCGCGCTACCTGGCAGCCCATGCGCCCACGCCGCGCGGCCAGGCGCAGACGTACCAGATCGCCTTGCGCTTGCATCGGGGCGAGCGTGTCTTCGAGGAGTAGATGCTAATCCAGGTTGAGTCTGCTGCCCCCGCCTCTGTCACAGAGGCGGGGGTTTTTTCAGGCGCCGGCGGCGTGTGGCGTGGGGTGGCGCGTGCGGTCTTTCACACCCGGCGGGCAGACCGGCAGGGTGGCGCGCACACAGGTGCCCTGGCCGGGCGCGCTGCTGATTTCCACCGTGCCGTCGTGGCGGGCGGCGCGCTCGCGCATCGAGCGCAGGCCCAGGTGGCCGGGAAAGGCGCCGTCTACCGCGAAGCCCTTGCCGTCGTCGGCCACGCACAGCGTGACTTTGTCCGGTTCCACGGTCAGGCGGACCTCGACCTGCTTGGCGCGGGCATGTTTCACCACGTTGTGCATCGCTTCCTGCCCGATCCGGTACAGCGCCTCTTTGATTTCCAGCGGCAGGACCGGCTCTGCGCCCAGGTCGGCCTGAACGGCGATGCGATGGCGCGCGCTGAGGGCCGCGGCCTGTTTTTCCAGCGCGGCGATCAGGCCCTCCTGCTCCAGCGACTCGGGGCGCAGTTCGAAGATGAGCGCGCGCATCTCGGTGATCCCGGCCTCGGTCAGTGCGATGAGGTAGTCGAGCGGGGCGGCGGCCTGCGGCGGGTCGCGGTCGATCAGCAACCGGGCGGCGTTGGCGGCCAGGCCGATGCTGTAGAGCGCCTGCGAGACCGAGTCGTGGAGTTCGCGAGCCAGCCGCTGGCGCTCCTCCAGCGTCGCCACTTCCTGCGCGCGCTCGTACAGCTTGGCGTTTTCGAGGGCCACCGCGGCCTGGGTGGCAATCGCCATGGCGAGATCGGCATGGCGCCGGGTGTAGTAACCGGGTTGGGGGGAACTGATACTGAGCATGCCGATCACGCGGTCCTTGACCATGAGCGGCACCCCCAGCCAGGAGGCCGTCCTGTCGTGCGATGTCTGCAACATCAACGCCGCCGCCGGTCCGTACTCGCTTGCCGGGTCGATGGTGTGCAAATCGTCGATGATCAGCGGCGCCTGATCGCGCACGGCCCTGGTGTGCAGAGGCAGTATACTGAAGGGGATGCGCCGGTGCACTACATCCTCCTGTTTGAGCGGCCCGCGGTACCCCTCGCTGATGAACGCGTCTTCGTCTATCGTATACAGCCCGGCGTTCTGGTAGTCGACCACGACCTTGAGTTGCTCCAGGATCAGATCGAGCAGCGGTTGGAGTTCGAGGGTCGAGGCCACATTGCGCGCAATGTCGAGCAGAGTTTTGATCTCGCGGGTGCGCTCGGCTACGCGCTGCTCCAGCAACTGGTAGGCTTGCACGCGCTCCGTAATATCGCGCGACACGGCAAGGACATGGGGCGTGCCCCGGTAGATGATCGTGCTGCTTTGGATTTCGGCGTGAAACACGGAGCCGTCTTTGCGCGCACCCAGGGCTTGCGCCGTAAAGGTGCCGCCCTCGCGGACAGTCGCCAGGTACGCCGGGATCCGCGGCTGATCCTCGTGCGTAATCAAGATGCTCAGATGCTCCCCGATGATCTCCTCGGAGGTGTAGCCATGCATGCGGCACAGCGCGGGGTTAGCCTGAGCAATACAGCCGTCCAGATCATGGATAATCATGCCGTCGCTGGTGGCCTCGAAGATACTGCGGTACTGGGCCTCGGTTTCCCGCAGTTGGGCCTCGGCCTGCTTGCGCGCGGTGATGTCGGTGTTCGAGCCGGCCAGGCGATAGGGCCGGCCATCGTCGTAGCGCCGGGCGGACCCGCGCGAGATCACCCAGCGCCAGGACCCATCCTTGTGCCGCAGCCGGTATTCGATCTCGTAGCCGGTTGTGCTGCCCTCCAGGTAGTCGGTAACGCCGGCGATGACGCGGGCGCGATCCTCTGGATGGATGCGCGACAGCCATTCGATCAGGTTGTTGGAGATCTGGTGATCGGCATAGCCGAGCAGACTTTTCCAGCGCGGGGACAGGTAGACGGTATTGTTCTCGATATCCCAATCCCAGATGCCGTCGTTGGCGCCCTCGACCGCGAGCTGGAAGCGGTCGTCGTCGGCGCGACGGTATTGGGCGCGGCGCTCCGGTAGCGGCGCGGGTGGGTCGCTCATAGCTGAATCCCCGGCTAGTTCTGCTCGTTGGGGTTGACCAGCCCCGTGCGCACGGCGTAGAGCGCCGCCTGGGTGCGACTGGGCAGGCTCAGTTTCTGCAGGATGCCGTGGACATGGGTTTTCACGGTGCGCTCCACGATATTCAGCCGGCCTGCGATCTCTTTGTTGGAGTAGCCGCGCGCCAGCAAGCGCAACACTTCGGTCTCGCGCTCGGTCAGGCTTTCGGGGGTTTCCGGGGCGCGGACCTCGCGCATGAGCCGGGATGCGGCTTCCGGGGCCAATTGGACCTGGCCCGCCGCCGCGGCCTTGATCGCCCGGCAGAGCGCATCGGCGCGCGTATCCTTGAGCAGATAGCCGATGGCGCCCGCGCGCATCGCCCCGACGACCGCCGTATCCTCCAGCACGCTGGTCAGCGCCAGGACTTCGGTCTCGGGTAGCTCGCGGCGGATGGTTGCCGTCGCCGTGATGCCGTCGATTTCCGGCATCAGCAAATCCATCAGCACGACATCCGGATGCAGTTCGCGGGCCAGGCGCACGGCTTCGGCCCCGTCTTCGGCTTCCCCCACCAGTTCCAGCTCGGGATCGAGATGGAGAAAGAAATGCAGCCCCTGGCGGACAACCTCGTGGTCATCGGCGATCAGGACACGAATCGGCATGAGCAGTAGCCTCTGGGTAGCGGGCCCTCCGTAGCGAAGGCGCGCAATCGGCTGCTTTCGGTGGTGCGAAGCGAGGGCAGGCCGGCATGGTTCCGCAAAACTACAGGTCGTAATTGTCCTTGTCCCCATTGTAGCACAATTGCCGGTGGCCTACAACTGCATAACCACCGGTGCAGCCCTG